>DAHUYO010000074.1 GCA_027315185.1 Acidobacteriota bacterium | reverse complement strand
CGGCCAAAAGTTTTCTGTTCGCGCTCCCGCTGAAGTTAGCTCCCCGTTGGCGCCCAGGCGGCCGGTTGGGGCGTGCTCTCAATGACCGTATTGGATCCGGTCCGTACGTCGCGCCTGGAACATCTCCGCGACTTTGGCGGAGAGGGCAGCGGCGGTAAACGGCTTTTGCACGAACTCCGCGCCCGCATCGATCAGGCCGTTGCTCACCACGCCGCGATCGGTGAATCCAGACATGAAGAGAACCCGCATCTCCGGCTGCTGGGCCCGCATAAGGGCCGCCAATTCCCGTCCGTTCATTCCCGGGAGGACGACGTCGCACAACAAAAGATCAATCCGGTCCGAGGCCAGTTTCAGGGCCTGATGCGGACCGTTGGCGGCTTGAATCCGGTAGCCATGGACCGCCAAAATATCCCGCACCAAATGCTGCACGCCGGGCTCGTCCTCGACCACGAGGATGTTGGGCGGGGATTTGGGCGCCGGTTCGCTGGCCGGTTCGCTGGCTGGCGAGGCGGCTTGCTCTGCTTCCGCCTGGCTCGCCGCCGTCTCGTTCATCCGCGGAAGATAGATGCGGAACGTGGTGCCATGGCCGGGCTCGCTGTACACGGAGATGTGCCCGCCGCTCTGTTTGATAATGCCGTAGGCGGTGGCCAAGCCCAGCCCGGAGCCGCCGACGCAGCCCGCGCCGGCCTGCTTCGTGGTAAAAAACGGCTCGAAAATCCGTGCCTTCGTGGCGGCATCCATGCCTATCCCGGTATCCGTTACGGCTAGGAGGGCGTATTCCCCCGGTGTCACTTCCGGCGCGTGCCGCGCATATTCCTCGTCAAGCCTCGCGTTCGCCGTTTCAAACAACAGCCGGCCGCCGTTGGGCATGGCGTCGCGCGCGTTCAACGCCAGGTTCAGCACCACCTGCTCGATTTGTCCGGGATCCGCGCGCACGGGCCACAGCCCGGGCGCCGCCACCGATTCCAACTCCACGTCCTCGCCGATCACGCGCCGCAGCATCTCTCCCATGTTGACCACGGCGAAGTTCAAGTCCACCACCTGTGGCGCCAGCGCCTGCCGGCGCCCAAAGGCCAATAGCTGGCGAGTCAACCGCGCCGCCCGCGTCGCCGCCTGCTGGATCTGGCGGGCTGCATCGTGGTTCGGGCCGGCCGGCTCCAGCGCCAGCATCAGCTCGGTGTGGCCGTTGATCACGGTCAGCAAATTGTTGAAGTCGTGGGCGACGCCGCCCGCCAACCGTCCCACGGCTTCCATTTTTTGCGCCTGCTGCAATTCCGTTTGTAGCCGCCGGCGCATGCGCAGTTCCTGCTCCAGCGCTTCCTCCACGGTCCGGCGATCGGTGACATCGCGGTAGTTGACGACGACGGCCCGCACTTCCGGGGCATCCAGCAGATTTGCTCCCGTGGCTTCCAGCCAGCGCCAACTGCCGTCGCGCCGCCGGCAGCGGTAGCTGACGCCCTGGATCGTGCCGCCCGGCTGGAGCAGGATCCGCTCGAACACGCCACGCACGTAGCTGACATCCTCGGGGTGAATCATCGCGAAGGCGTCCTGGCCGAGCAGGTCCCCGGCTTGATACCCGAGGATCCGGAGCAAGGAGGCTTCCGAGTTATAGAGGAACTTGCCGTCGGCGCTGAGCAAGGCGATCGCGTCCGCGCTGTGCTCGATCATGGCGCGGAAGCGCCGCTCGCGCTGCGCCAGCGTTACGCCGGCGGGAACAAACGTCAGCACGCCGCCGCCGCCGGGCATGGGCCGCAACCAATAGCGCACCGCCAGCCGCTGCCGGCCGCCGGTGCGAAATACGGATCGGCCGCGAACCGTCCGTCCGGTCGCCAGCCCCGCCTTGCAGACGGTCCAAAAGCCGCACGCGTGGGTTTTTCCCGCGTGATGCTGATGGGCCGCGGCATGGAAGTCCATGCCGGGCGCGACCTCGGCGAGGTCCAAGACCCGGCGGGCCTCGGCATTCAGAAATCGGCAGCGTCCGCTGCGGTCCAATTCCGCGATACCCGCCGCGGTCGCATCCAATAGATATGGGTTCATACGGACGTGTTGGGCATGATCCCCCTCGCCCCGACCTTTACGCTCACTGTAGGAACGAGGGAGCGGTGCGGCAATACCGAGGTTCCGGTATTGCCGGCTAGGGCATCGGCAGGAGTATCCGCGCGCAGAAGTCCATCACGCGGTTTTCCGCCCAGAAGCTGTCTTCGCCCTGCGTATTCGGCTGCAAGAAGGCGCAGTGGCCGCCATACCGCGTGGCCACGAACTCAATCCGCGGATTGGCGGCCATTGCCCGCCGCGAATCCGCGGTCACCACGATGAACGGGTCGTCTTCGGCGTGCAGCACCAAGGTGGGCCGGGCGATGCGCTCCAGCACGCGCGCCGCGCTGGCGCGGTGATAATAATCCGCGGCGTCGCGGTAGCCGAACCGCGGGGCGATGACGACGTCGTCGAAGTCGCGGATGGAGCGGATCCCGCGCAGCCGGTGGAGGGGCAGGCCGTCGGGATGCCACGCGTCCAAGCGCCGCACGCGATCCCGCAAGCGCCGCAGGAATCTCGCCTCATAGATGCGACAGGCGGGACGGTGCAGGGCATCGGCGCTGGCGGCTAAATCCAAACAGGCCGATACCACCGCGCCCGCACGTAGGGCCGCCGGGGCGCCTGCGCCCTGCTCGCCCAAGTATTTCAGTACGGTGTTGCCGCCCATGGAAAAGCCGCAGAGCGCCAGGCCGGTCACCTGCGCTTGCGCCACCGCCCATTCAACCGCCCGCGCCAGGTCGCCGCTCAAGCCGGAGTTGTACAGCGTCTCGCACCCCGGCTCGGAGTCCCCGCAGCCGCGGACGTTCATGCGGATCGCATGCCAGCCGCGGCGCCACGCCTTGGCCGCCATGGTGCGCATGTAGCCGACGTCGCTGTCGCCCTCCAGTCCGTGCAGCAACAGCAGCGCCGGCGCGGGCGCCGCCTGCCAATGGCACCGCAATAAAAGTTCCACACCCGGGGCAACCGGCAGCCGTTCGTTCCGCGGTGGCGGCAACTCCGCTCTGCGCCGCCAGAAAAAGGAGGCGATGGTGTTGACATGCCCCGACCGCAGCCAACGCGGCGGCGCGTACGCCCACTCACCACAGCTGGCCGGGATGTCCATTTCCGCCAAACTTCAGCATACGGCGGCAGCCGCTGGGTGCGACCCTAGCCGTGGCTCCCGGCGGACCGGCGCATCAGGGCGCCGCCGGCGCCAGAGACCGCGGCGCCCAACAGCACCAGCAGGCCCAACGGCGATCCTTTCTGGCCGGGTGGGCGGCGCCCGTGGGCGGCGCGGGCGCGCCGGGGTTCTGACCAGAGTCTTGCGGCTGCGACTTGTTTTGGGAGCTTTGATACGCCGCGCCGTGGACGGTCTTCGGCTGCATGCCTTTGGCGCCGGTGTGGAAGACCGGCCGCCCGGACTGTTGCCGGCGCGGAGCATCCGGCGGCGCGGTTTTGGTCGGCGGCTGGTTGGCGCCGGGGGCCGCGGTCGGGCTTTGGGTTCCATTGGACGTTGCGGCGGCGCCGCCGCCAGGCGGCACGGTGGCGGCGTCATCGGGCGGCGTGGTGGGCGCGGCGCCGGGGTTGCCGGGCGCGGCCCAGTCTGCGGGTAAGCGGAACACCCCGCCTGCGGCGGGACTGGAGCCCGCGCCCATCATTCGAGGTGCGGGGCCGAGGTGCGCGGCGACGCCGATGGGCGCCGCGGAACGTGTCCTGGATTTCCCTCATTTCCGCTCGGCTGTTATACTCAGGGCAAAGCAGTTGGTTGTTTGAGGGGGTCCATTATTTCCACCAAGGGGCGAGCCCCGTTTCTGAACGGCGCGTCGCGGCGTGCAATCGCCGAGTTGGCCGTCCGCCTACAGCCGCACAGCGCGGAGCTGAGCGGGCGCTGGCGTCGCCGGCTGCCGCCTGGGCTATCCCACGCGGCGACGCCGGTGGTGGGCCGGCTGCTGCTGGAGGGCGGGCTCCCGCTGCTGGCCGCCCGGAACTTCGCGGCCTACGCCGAGAGCGTGGATTATGCCGCTCGCCGCTTGGCCAAACTTCGCGTGCCGCTGCACGCCATTGGCGAAGGCTTGCGCGCCCAGGCCGCCGCGGCCGAACCGCTGCTGGCGCACTATTTTCCCGGCCGCTCCCGCGAGGCGGCCGCCGCGCTCAATCACTTCCAGCAAGCGGTGTACTTGCGTGCCGTGCGCGCCTATGACGAAGTGCAGCGGGGAGCGTTGCACGCCCTGCTGGGGGTGCTGGATGCGGAGTTGGAGGCGCGCAATCTCCACGATCTATTGGAGCGGCTGCTGGCCCTCGCCGCGCGAGCCTTCGCGGCCCGCTGGGGCGGCCTTTTGCTGGCGACGCCGGATGGCGGGGTGGAATACGCCGCCCTGTACGGCGTGGACCGCCGGCTGCTGCTCCGCGATATTCGCCCGGGCCGGTTTTTTCGCGGCATGTTTTCCGCGCGGCAACCGGGGTTCATTTTGGACGCGGCAAACGATCCCGCCGTGGCGCAGCCCTACTTCCGAACGCTGGAGGTCAAGACCATCTGGGCGGCGCCGCTGCTGCACGGTTCGCTGCGGCGGCGCGCCGCGCGTGGCGCCGGCATGGGCCCAAGAGCGGGCCAGGAAGAGCCGCCCGCATTCGGAATTCTGCACGTGGACTTCGATCGCGTGTATGAGTGCCTGCCGCAGGAGCGCGCCCTGCTGCTGGCCTTCGCCCGCCGGTCCAGCCTGGCGATCGAGCGCGCCCGCCTGATGGAATCCCTGGCCGCCAGCCATGGGCGGGTGCGGCGGCTCTCGCGGGAGCTGCTCCGCGCCCAGGAGAACGAGCGCCGCCGGATCAGCCGGGATCTGCACGACGCCGCCGGCCAGGTGATGATGGCCACCCGCTTGCATCTGGAGATGGCGCGGCGCCAGGTCGCCGGCGGCCCGGCCGAAGCCCCAATTGCCCAAGGCTTGGCCAGCGTGGACGCCGGTATCCGCGAACTGCGCCGAATCATTCGCGATTTGACGCCGCTGGGCCTCGGCGGCGGGTTGGCGGCCGCCGTGCGGCGGCAGGCCGCGGATTTCGAACGCGCCCACGGCCTCCCCGTGCGCCTGCGCCTGCGCCTGCCGGTCCGGCCCCCGCGGGAATTGGAGACCTTGGCGTTTCGCTGGGTCCAGGAGGGCCTGACGAATATCGCGCGCCACGCGCACGCGCACCATATCGAATTGGCGATCACCGCGGCGGCCGGGCAACTCCAGCTCCACCTGGCGGATGATGGCCGGGGCCTAGGCGGATCGTCCGAGACCGCCGGCTTCGGCCTCGAGGCGATGCGCGAACGCGTCGAGCTGGCGGGCGGCGAGTTTCATTTAGCAGCCACGCCCGGAGGCGGCCTGACGCTCGAAGCGACGATTCCTTGGCCCGAATCCGCGGCCCTGACTGAGCCTCCGGATCCCCCGGCCGGCATGGCCATGGCCGCGCACGCCTAATCAATTGTCCCTTTCATTTCTTCCCGCGACGGCAACTTCATTCCCCTTATTCATTCCCTCCATTTCTTCTCATGTCTCGATCCCGCATTTTTCTCACCGACGACCACACATTGTTCCGCCAAGGCCTGCGCAACCTGATCTCCGCCGAGTTGGATTTGGAGGTGGTGGGTGAAGCCCGCAACGCCGAAGAGGCGGTCGAACAGGCGCGCGCGCTACGCCCCGATCTGGTGATCATGGACATCGGCATGCCCGGGCTTTCCAGCTTTGAAGCCGTGCGCCGGATGCGCAAGGAACGTCCTGAACTCAAGGCGCTGTTCTTGACGATGTACGACGATGAGGATTACCTGGCGGAATGCCTCGAAGCCGGAGGCTCCGGTTACCTGCTGAAAGACGCGCCGGCCGAACAGCTCATTTTGGCAATTCGTGAAATCCGCCGGGGAGGGAAGTACCTGAGCCCGCCGATCTTGGCGCGCCTGGTCGAGGATCTCCGCTGCCGGCGGCCCGAGGAGCGCTTCAAGCCGCGGCTGAGCACGCTCACGCCGCGGGAGCGGGAAATCCTGAAGCTGCTGGCGGAGGGATTATCGGTGAAGGAAATCGCCGCCCGTTTGGATCTGTCCATCAAGACCGTGGAGGCGCACAAGTTCAACCTGATGCGCAAGCTGGATATCCACAACAAGGCGCAACTGGTGCAGTACGCCATCAAGCGCAAGATCATCAAGATCGCATAGGCGCGGTGCGTGACGCACGCGCTCCCCGCCGCGCCGACAGCGAAAACGCCTGGAGCCGCCGGACCCGCCGTGCCGCGCCTGGCCCGGCGCGTCAAGCTAGCGCGCGGGGACGCGGGCGGCGCTCAAGCCGGCCCATTCGCTTTCGGCGGCGTCGCCCAGCAAGATGACCAGCACGTAAATCCCCAGCGCGGTGCCAAACGGCAGATCCGGCAGCAGCACGATGGCGGCGACGATGGCGGTCATCCGCGCCCAGGCGGCGCGCTGCAAGAGGCCGACGCCGGCGACAATGGCGAGGGCCGCGCTGGCCAGAATCCACAGGCCAATGGCGCTCAGGAACGCCCCGGCCAGGCCCGCCCATGGCATCCCCATATAGTGCATCCACGGCATGTTGTGCACCTGCATCACGCCGAACAGGATCAAGCCGGCCGGTAAGCGCAAAATCCCGAGAATCAGCAAAAGCACGCCCATGGCGGTCAAATGGCGGCGCACGCGGCCTAACGGTGCGACGCCCGCCACTGACGCCGCCGTCCGCGCGGCAGGGGGCGGGGCTGCCGCGCCGCGCTCGACCGGCGCGGGCTGTCCGCATTGCGGGCAGAAGGCTGCGTTGGGTTCTAGTTGCTGGCCACAGCGGTTGCAGAACATAGGCGTCTCCGATGCCGATGTGCGGTTCAGCCCACTATACGCTTTGTCCCGCCAGGTTGTTCCCGGATTTGCGAGCCGTTCACAGCGGCTTGGGGCCGTGCCGGCGGAGGCGGCGGCGCGGAGAGCGCGGAACCGGCTTCAGCTGGTGTGCCGCGGGCTCTAGCCCGCAGGCGCCCCCACGGCCCGAGCCCATCTCATCCGAGATCCCGCGACGACGGTTCATTTCCGCCCGGAGGGCGACGGCCCCGCCGATGGCGGGGCTGGATCCTGCGCCAATCAATGCACGCGTCCCGATTGTCGCTTCCCGCCGCCCGGAGGGCGACGGTACGCAGGGCAGGAGCCCTACCCCACGCACGGCGATCCGCCTGTGGGGTATGCCTCTGGCTGGCGTGCGGCCGCGCTCGGCGCGGCCTGAGGCAGGGAGCGCCAACGGCGCTACATTGAGCCGGACGCCGCGCCCGCGGTGGGCCGGATCCTGCACCCGGCGAGGCTACGCCGTGCGGCCGGCTTCGGCCCGCGCCTTGGTGTCGGCGGCGCCGGCTTGGGCGGCGGCGAGCCGCGCGGTCAGCACACGATACGGGGAGCAGGAGACGTAGTTCAGACCGGTCTGGTAGAAGAACTGAACCGACGCCGGGTCTCCCCCGTGCTCGCCGCAGATGCCGACCTTCAATTCCGGCCGCGCCTTGCGGCCCGCTTCCGTGGCCCGCTGCACCAGCTGGCCCACGCCGCTCTGGTCCAGGCTGGCGAAGGGGTCCTGCTTCAGCACGCCCTGCTGCAAATAAAAGGGCAGGATCTTGCCGATGTCATCGCGCGAAAAGCCGTAGGTGGTCTGCGTCAGGTCATTGGTCCCGAAGCTGAAGAACTGGGCTTCGGCGGCGATCTCGCCGGCGACCAAGGCGGCGCGCGGCAGTTCGATCATGGTGCCGACCAGGTAGTCAATCTTTTTTCCCGCGGCGGCAAAGACCTCGCCGGCCACGCGATTCACGATCTCCTTTTGCAGCGCCAGTTCCTTCGGCGTGGCCACCAGCGGAATCATGATCTCCGGCTTGACGGTTTTCCCCTTCTTGGCGACCTGTAGCGCCGCCTCGAAGATGGCGCGGACCTGCATCTCGGTGATTTCCGGATAGAGGATTCCCAACCGGCAGCCGCGCAGGCCGAGCATGGGATTCACCTCGTGCAAGTCCTGCACGCGGCGCAGCAACTGCTCCAGTCCGGCGGCGTTGGTGATCTGATAGTCGGCGTACTTCTTCTTGAGCTCCGCGGTCAGCTTGCGCTTCTTGGCCGGAGTAGCCAGCTTCAGGCGCTCCAAATCCACCATGATCTCTTCCCGCTGGGGCAGGAACTCATGCAGCGGCGGGTCCAGGGTGCGGATCGTGACCGGCAGGCCATCCATCGCCTCGAAGATGCCGGCGAAGTCGCGCCGTTGCAGGGGCAACAGGCGCTTCAGGGCGGCGCGGCGGGCCTTCTCATCGCCGGCTAGGATCATGGCGCGCATGTGCTCGATCTTACCCTCGCCGAAGAACATGTGCTCGGTGCGGCAAAGCCCGATGCCTTCGGCGCCGAAGGCGCGCGCCGCCTTGGCGTCGCGTGGCACGTCGGCGTTGGCGCGCACGCCCATCTTGCGGTGCGGCTCGGCCCAACTCATGAATTCCACCAGCATGGGATCGTTGGGATCGGCGGGGCGGGTGGGCAGTTGGCCGGAATAGACCCCGCCGCTGGAGCCGTCAATCGAGATCCAGTCGCCTTCATTGAAGGTCTTCTTGCCGATGCGCATCTTTTTGGCGTGCTCGTCCACCTCGATGCCCCCGGCGCCGGCCACGCAGCATTTGCCCATGCCGCGGGTGACCACGGCGGCATGGCTGGTCATGCCGCCCCGGGCGGTCAAAATGCCCGCCGCCACTTCCATGCCATGAATGTCCTCGGGCGTGGTCTCGGCGCGGACCAGGATGGTCGGTCCTTTCTTCTTTTCCGCCCAGGCCACCGCCGCTTCGGCGGTGAAAACGATCTGCCCCACGGCGGCGCCCGGCGAGGCGGGCAGCCCCTTGGCGATGGCGTCCGCCGCCTTTAGCGCCTTGGGGTCGAAGCCGGGGAAGAGCAGTTCGTACAGCTGGTTCGCGTCCACGCGGAAGATCGCCTCGGTGCGGTTGATCAGCCCTTCCTGCACCATGTCCATCGCCACCTTCAGCGCCGCCCGCCCGGTCCGCTTGCCGTTGCGGGTTTGCAGCATATACAGCTTCTGCTCCTGAATGGTGAACTCGAAATCCTGCATGTCGCGGTAATGCTTTTCCAGCCGCGTGGTGATTTCGCGCAGTTGGTCATAGACCGTCGGCAGGATGTTGCGCAGTTCGGAGATGTGCACCGGGGTGCGGATGCCGGCGACGACATCCTCGCCCTGGGCGTTCATCAGAAACTCGCCGTAAAACTCCTTTTCCCCGGTGGCCGGGTTCCGGGTGAAGCCGACGCCGGTGCCGCTGCTTTCGCCCAGGTTCCCGAAGACCATGGTTTGCACGTTGACCGCGGTGCCCAGGTCGTCGGAGATGTTTTGCATGCGGCGGTAGGCGCGGGCGCGGTCATTGAACCAAGACCGGAAGACGGCGTCGCGGGCCATTTGCAGTTGGCGATAGGGATCTTGCGGGAAGTCCTCGCCCGTGTGCTTCTTGATCGCGGCACGGTAGCCGGCGATCACCGCCTTCAGGTCCTCCGCGCCCAGCTCGGTGTCCAGCTTGACCTTGCGTTTCTTTTTCTGCGCGTCGAAGATCCCGTCGAAGACCTTCTTTTCCATCTCCAAGACCACGCTGCCGAACATCTGCATCAGGCGGCGGTAGCTGTCGTAGGCGAAGCGGGAATTGTTCGCCTGCCGCGCCAGCCCCTCCACCGTGCGATCGTTCAAGCCGATGTTCAGGATGGTGTCCATCATGCCCGGCATGGAGAACTTGGCGCCGCTGCGCACGCTGACCAGCAAGGGGCGGTTCGGGTCGCCCAGCTTCTGCCCTTGCAGCGCTTCCAGCCGCGCCAGCATTTCCCGCGTCTCGCGCTCCACCTCGGGCGCCACGTTCCGCCCCCGCCGAATGTAGTCCCGGCAGGCCTCGGTGGAGATGGTGAAGCCTGGCGGCACGGGAAGCCCGGCGTTGGTCATTTCCGCCAGGCCGGCGCCCTTGCCGCCCAGCTCATCCTTCATCTGGCCATTGCCCTCGGCTTTGCCGCCGCCGAAAAAGTACGCGTATCGAGTGGTCATGAGAGAGTCCAGAATATCAGTTCGCTAGCTAGGGCATCGCCGCCGTGGGCTGGGGGCCATCGCGCCGATTTTCCCCCGGCGGGCCGGGCCCGTAGATAATAGAAGTTCGGAGCCTACACCGTTATGCCCACCCCTGAACTGCGCCTCAAAACCGGACTGGCGGAGATGCTGAAAGGCGGCGTCATCATGGACGTCACCGACGCCGCGCAAGCCCAAATCGCCGAACAAGCCGGCGCCGCCGCGGTGATGGCTCTGGAACGTGTTCCCGCCGACATCCGCAAGGAAGGCGGCGTGGCGCGCATGGCGAGCATTCGCAAGATGCGCGAAATCATGCAGTCCGTCTCGATTCCGGTGATGGCCAAGTGCCGCATCGGGCATCTGGTGGAGGCCCAGATCCTCCAGGCGTTGGGCGTGGATTACATTGACGAAAGCGAGGTCCTCACGCCCGCCGACGAGGCCTATCACGTGGACAAGCACGCCTTCACGGTGCCCTTTGTTTGCGGCGCCCGCAACCTGGGCGAGGCTCTGCGGCGCATCGCCGAAGGCGCGGCGATGATCCGCACCAAGGGCGAGGCCGGCACCGGCGACGTCGTGCATGCCGTGCGGCACATGCGGGCCATCGTGCGGGAGATGCGGGAGCTGACCCTGCTGCGGGAAGAAGAGCTGTTTGGCCGCGCCAAGGAACTGGCCGCTCCCGTGGAACTGGTGCGGTTGGTGGCGCGCGAGGGCCGGCTGCCGGTGCCGAACTTTTCCGCTGGCGGCATCGCTACGCCCGCTGACGCCGCGCTGGTGATGCAGCTCGGCGCCGAGGCCGTGTTCGTTGGCAGCGGCATCTTTAAAAGCGAAGATCCGGCGGCGCGGGCGCGCGCGATTGTCCGCGCCACGACCCATTACCGCGATCCCCAGGTGTTGTTGGAAGTTTCCAGTGAATTGGGAGAACCGATGCGGGGCCTGGACGCCGCCGCCATTCGGCCGGAAGAGCAACTGCAAACCCGCGGCTGGTAGCGGCCGTGCGCCAGGCGGGACGCGGAGCGCCGCCGCGGGGGGCCCGGCCTGGCAGTTCGCGGCATCGCGGCTCCGCGGGCCCCAGACGCCGCGCCCGGTGTTTCCGGTTCATCGCTCCGCTTTGTCGCGCGCTCCGGGAACCGCCCGCCGCCAAACCACACCTCCCATGTCTCTGACCATCGGCATTCTGGCTCTCCAAGGCGATTACGAGGCGCATGCCCGCGTACTGGCGCGGTTGGGCCTGATGCCGGAGCGCGATTCCGACCGCCTGTTTCCGCCGCCACCCAGCGCTGCCCAGCCTGAGTTCGTTGGCCATTGGCGTTTCGTGCGCTCGCCCGCCGATTTGGCCGATTTGGACGGCGTGATTCTTCCCGGCGGAGAGAGCAGCACGATGCTCAAGTTCCTCGAGGATGAGGCGCTCTGGCGGGGGCTCGGCGCATTGCTCCAGCGCCAGGCCGTCTTCGCCACCTGCGCCGGGGTCATCCTTCTCGCCCGCCAGGTGGGCAATCCGCCGCAGCGGTCGTTGGCCGCATTGGACATCACGGTGGAGCGCAACGCCTACGGCCGCCAAATTGACAGCTCGGTTCGGCAGGGAGAATGGGCGCCCGGCACGCCGGACGCGGGCCGGCCGCTCGAGATGGTCTTTATCCGTGCGCCGAAGATTGCCGACATCGGACCGAAGGTGGAAGTGCTGGCGACGGAATCCGGACTGCCCGTGTTGGTGCGGCAGGGAAGGATTCTCGCCGCGACGTTCCATCCGGAACTCGGCGCCGATCTCGCCCTGCATCGCTTGTTCTTGCGCGCCGCCTCGGCGTAACCCGAACGGAAGCGGCGGAGAGGCTGCCGCTCCGCGTTGCCGGTTTCTGGCGCGGGTGTCGCTGCGACGCCGCAGCCGCGCCACGATCAGCGCGAGCGGCCTACGCTCCGCGCGAGCCGTCGCGAGAGGACGATCCGAACCCGCCGCAACCGCCGGCCCGGCGCCGCCGGGGTGCGAACCGTGAATCGGAAACCGCCGCTGCGCGCGGACCAACGCACCGGACCGGCGGCGCCGCCGCGGACCGTGACCTCCGGCCGGAATGGGGCATAGCCGTGCAGTTCGACCTGGCTCTCCCCATTCGCGAACAGGACCGTGGCCATCACTCCCGCCGGTGTCTGGCGCAGCCGGGCGATTCGTGCCGGCCCATTGCCCACGAATTGCCGTTCGTCGCCCAAAAATACGATGCCCGATGGGCCGGCCATCGCGCAGATGTAGTAGGCGGCCTGGTTCGCCCCCAAAGGTGCTTGGAAGGTCTGGCCGGCGGGCAGCCTTTGCCCATTGTGGGTAAAGTAGTTCCAAACGTAGATCGCGCCATGCAATCCGATTTCCCGCGCCGTAAAGCGCACCGCGCCGGGGATGTCTCCGCGGTGGCGGGCGAAGGCGAAAACGTAGGCGGTTTTGGCGGCGCCGGCGCCCGTGAACGCACGGCCAATGACGGGACGGTCGAGGCCCAGCGCCGCATGCCGGTAATCGGCGGCCACCGGAACCATCGTTGTGGCCGGGTGGACGATCCGCCCGTCGGCGCGGACCGCCTGCATTAGGACGGATCGGTCCGCGCGGCCCATGGCGGCGCCAAAGCCGACCGGGCCGCCCGACAGCGTTTGCAGCAAAATGGCGTCCACGCTGCGGCTGCTGGTCACGTCGGCCCAGGGCTTGACACCCAGCGCGGAAGCGAACCGCGAGGTGAAGAGAAACGACCACCAGCGGGCGCGGACAAAGTGATCGTCGCTGACGCGGCTGGTGGTGACGTTCCCGAAGCGGCTGGCCTCCAAAAGCTCCGACGGCATGGGCATGCAGTACTGGATCCGCAGGCCATCGCGGGCCATGGCGCGCCCCATGGTGGCGAAGAAGGCGCCGCCCCGGCCCAGATGGCGGGCGAAACCGGAGTAGCGGCGAATGATGCTCAGCCAATCTTGCTCATACGTCATCACCCCGCTGCGGCGCAGGTAGGCCGCCACATGGCGCCAATACGCCGGGTCCACGGGGGCGATGCCGGCGATGCGATAGCGGCGGTGATAGGGACTGCGCTGGCTGATCCAACGCCCATGCACCGCCAGGGGCAGACCTAGCGCCCGCTGGAACGCCGCCAATCCGTGGGGAAACAAAACCGGCGACGCATGGTACAGCCAGGTCCCGCCGTAAATGTTCCACCCCGCCGCTGCGTAGGCGGCGTTCTTCGGCCGCAGCAAGCGGCCGTCATAGTTCATTGCGTCCTTCGGATACCACCAGCTATCCAGCTGCAAGTAGCGCACTGGGATGCGCCGCCGGCGCAGTTGGTGAACCTCCGCCAGCAAAGTGCCGGCGTACCCGAGGGCGGGACGGTAGTGGTAGTAGTAATGCGCGCCGTTGTCGGTCCAATAGCCGAGGTCGCGAATCAGCGGCCCGGCGGCCTGGCGCCGCGTCCCGCGCAGCGCCAGCAGCGCGCCGCCCCAGGTGCGAAAGGCGCGGTTGATGCCCGGCGCAATCGCCAGCAGGGAACTGACCGCAGTCCCGGCGGGGGCCTGGGCGATGGCCCCATCCAGCCGCACGGCGGCGCGATGCATGCCATCGCCGCGCATCACCTCGGTTTGAAAGTGCCCGGCTGGAGACAGGGCCGCCGCGGGATAGCGCCAAGCGCCGCGGCGGCGCAATGCTTGGAATAGAAGCCAGGGCGAGGCGGAGCGGCCGGCGCGAAACTGCGGCGGAGAAAATACCGCATCGCGGTAACTGAACACCAACAGCCCCGGCGGCATCCGATGGAAATCGGGAAATGCCAGTCGCGGCTCCGGCGTGGCCCGCAGAAACGTCAGCGCGAAGCGGGCGACCGGCCGGTCCCGCCAAGTGGTGATCTGCCCCTGTACCGGAACGCCATGCCAATTCCAGCGCAGGGTCAGGGTTTCGGTCGGCCCGAACGCATCGGCGCCGTGTGTCCGCGTCACGCTGCGGAAGTTCCTGCCAACGCTCCCTGCGAACGTCCAGCCCGAAGTCGGATCGCTGACGCGATAGACGCCGGTTGCGGAGTCGGCGCCCGCAATCAGGCCCGGGCCCTGCGCGGTCGGCGGTTGGGAGGGAGCGGCCAGAGCGGGACGCGCCGTCGGGAGCGCCGCCACCATGGGCGCCACAAACGCCGCCCAGCAGGCAAGCGAGGCGAATCGGGAGATGGAACGAGACATTGCCCGCCATTATAGTGACTGGGCGGAACCGGCTGATGGTTACCCGCGCGGTTCGCGCCGGCAGGGAGATGCGCGGTGTGCCCGCCGGCATCCGCCGCCCGCAAACGCCGGGAACCACATGGCGGGAGTCGCGCCGTTTGTACCTGAGCAAACTGGCGCGGCCCGCCCTTGGCCGGCGGCAGCTCCCACGCGCCTGCGGCGGACGCGTGGAACGGGCTTTAGCCCGTGTGCGGCGGGCGTTAGCCCGCAGGCGCCCGCCCACCAGCGGCGCGGGCTGCGGCCCGCGCCAGGCAATGATTTCCGGGCTCGCGCGCGGCCCATGGGATCAGCGCTGGGACTTTTCGCCGGCGCGGACCGCGGCGTTGAACTCCGCGGAGCCCCGGCGGGGAACGCTGAGGGAGCGCCACTGTCCGCCGGGCGCGGCGAAGTGGCGAGCGAGATAGACAATTTGGCCGACATGATAGCTGTAATGGGCGATCTGGCGATGGATCGCCTGGGTGACGGAATGCGCCTCGCCGCGAATCGTGACCGTCCGGGCCAGGTCGGCATCGGTCAGCGGCTCCAGGGCGCGGAAAAGCACGCCCCAGCCAGACTCCCATACGGCCATCATCTCGGCCCGCGTGCTCGGCGGGGACTCAAACTCGCTGTCGCGGTTGCGGTCGGTCTTTTCGCCGTCGCTGGTCAGAAAGTCGGTCCAGCGGGACCGCATATTGCCGGCCATGTGCTTGACGATCGTGGCGATGGAATTGGATTCCGGGTCGAGTGTGGCGAACAGGCCGGCGTCGGGACACTGCTCCATGGCCCGCTCGGCGAGGCGCTGGTAATAGCGGAAGAGGTCAATCGCATCGGACAGGTAGGAGGTGGTGAAGCGGTGCGCCATAACCGCATCATCGCGCCGCCGGGCTCCCGGCGCCAGGGCTTCTGAAGCGGCGCATGGCTCTGTCGCCTCGCCGGGGCCGCGCCAGGCGCGACCGCGCTTAGGGCGCGCCCGGCGATGCGGCGGGCCGCGCCGCTAGCCCCGCGTGTTCTCCCGCCGGCCGGTGCGAGCGATGCCGCCGGCGGCGCCGCGGCGCGGCGCCCAGGCGAGTCCATCTGGCCGGCGAATGGCAGCCGATGCCTCGCGGATGAGTAATTGCTCCTTGACCTTCACTCCCCAGCGATAGCCGCCGATGCCGCCATCCCCGCGAATGACGCGATGGCAGGGAATCAGGACGGCAACCGGGTTCTCGGCGCAGGCGCGGGCCACGGCGCGCGCCGCCCGCGGTCGCCCAATGGCCGCGGCCACTTGTCCGTAGCTGCGGGTTTGGCCCCGGGGAATGGTGTGCAGAAAGCGCCAGACGCGAAATTGAAACGCCGTGCCGCGGGCGGCGATGGGGATGCGCGGGGACGTGGATTCCTGGCAAAAAAATTCCTCCAGAACGCGGAGCCAGGCGGCGAAAGGCGCGCCGGCCGGCTGCGGCATGGGACACAGTTCGGCGTGGGGAAACTCCCGGCGGAGGCGATCGCGTAGCGGCCCCAGCGAGGCGCCGAACTGTAAGGCGCACAGCCCGCGTTCGGTCGCCGCCAGGAGCATGCGACCCAGCGGGCTGGGCAGAGCGGCATACCAGATCACCAGCCCCCGTCCTCCGCGGCGGTATTGTCCTGGGGTCATTCCCAGGCTAGCGGCCAAGCCTTCGTAGACGCGGCTGGGGGCGCCGAAACCGGCGGCGTAGACGGCGTCGGTGACCGGACGGCCGGAGCGGAGTTCCGCCTTCAGTCGTCCCAGGCGGCAGGCGGCGGCATATTGCCGTGGGGTCAGGCCCATGGCGGCCTTGAAACTGCGCTGGAGATAAAACGGGCTCAGACGGGCTTGCGCCGCCAGGGCGGCAAGACTTACCCCGTCCCCATCGGCGCTCCGCGCCGCGATCCATTGCGCGACTTGCATCATGCGGGCATCGCGGCCGTCGCCTTCGCCGGCGCTGCTGCCTGCGGCGGGCTCGTTCCGCATCGCTTTGCCGGCGTTCCGTGCAGATTCTGGGCGTGCCATGAAGCCAATGTAATCGGCAGAAAGGGCCGGCGGCTATCCGTTTCTTGCGGTGCGTTCGTCGGCGCCGGTTGCGGTTCGTCTCGCGGGCCCGCGCCGGTCCAAGCGGGGCCAAGGCCCGCGCCAATCTAAGCGGGGCTTAGGCCCGCGCCAATCAATGTCAGCGGCGGACATGGCGCGGCAAAGCACCGAGCGGGGAGGCGCCGCCGAGCATGGGGGAGGAGCCCAGAAAGGCTTCTTCGTTGCCGGGCAATCGCCGGATGGCGGCCCCGCCCGGCGCAAAGCCGGCGCCGGGTGCGACACGGCCGCCAGCGGGGCGGTCGCGCGGCGCATTCATGCGATCCCCGGCCGGCGCTTCGGCCACCAGCGCGCCGCCGGCGAGCGCGGCGACCGAGGTCAGGGCCACGAAATCCCGGCGGCTTACGAGCAATGGTTCCGGCTGCGATCGCGGTTTCATTTCGCCTCCCGCCAACTGCGCAGATGGACCTGGCTTTCGGCGGCCTTGAACGCCTGGGCATGGGAAAACCCAGCGATCGCTCCGCGCGTCACGCTCAAGGCTTCGTAATAGGCGGCGAAAGGGAAGTCCTCGATGCCTCCGCGCCAAATCTGGTAGGCGCTGGCCGCGTGCAGCCAGGTGGCATAGACGCTGCTGATGTCCACGAATGTGTCCGGCCGGTAATGGATGGGGTCTTCCCAACTGTCGGTGTAGTACACCCGGCCGACCCCGTGCGCCTGGCCCGGAATGTGGCGCATCGCGGGCAGGGCGGCGTAAAACACGGCGTCGTTCACCAGGTAATGGGTGTTGCGGTCGTCCCGTTCCGAACTCCCGCCCCATTGCGTGATGACGATGTCGGGGCGGACCTCGCGAATGACGGCGGCGATTTTGAACGCCGCGGCTTCGGTATAGGGAATCTCGGCGTCGGGGTAGCCCAGGAACCGGACCGTCGCGCCTAGCCGCTTGGCCGCCAATACGGCTTCGCGCTTTTTCTGTGCGCCGTACTCGGCGGGGCTCAGCGTGGGGGAGCCCTTTTCGCCCAGCGTCAGGTGCAACAGGGTCACCGCGCCGCCTTCCTTGATCGCCAGCGCCAGGGCTCCGCCGCAGGTCATTTCCATGTCCGCGGCGTGCGCGTCCACCGCCAAAATGCTCACAGGCATATGCCCGACATTGTGCCATGCCGTCGCGCCCTAGGCGGCCACGGCGGCGGGGTGTCGGATTCCTGGGCGGGCGCGACGCTGAGCTCGTTCAGAATGATGCGTGACACTCGAAAGGCAGAGTGAACGCATGCAAACACAATGGGTCCCCGAGGCG
>DAHUYO010000073.1 GCA_027315185.1 Acidobacteriota bacterium | reverse complement strand
GTTTTCCGTCGCCAGCCGTTGCGCCAGCATTTGCTCGTCGGTCGGGTCCAGGCCGCTATAGAGGGTTTGGTACGGGGACGCCGCCATTAGCCGCGTGAACACCCACAACAGCCCCACCGCCAACACCACGCCGCCGGCCAGCAATAGCATCTGGCGGCGGCTGAGGCCGCGAACGAAGGGAGGCAGAGTGGCGAGCGGATTGGAACTCACGGGAAAGAGTAGGTAGGCGCCGGGATAGTGGCCGCTAGAAGCTCATTTGCGAGACGTCTTGATACGCCTGCACGATCTTGTTGCGCACCTGCATCATGAATTGAAAGGCCAGGTCCGCCTTCTCGACGGCGATCATGGCGGTGTTCAAATCGCCGCCGCTGCCGTTCAACACGCCTTCCACCTGGGAATGCGCGCTGGTCTGCATCTGCTGCACCTGCTGGATGGCGTCCTTCAGGTTGCCGAGAAATCCGCCTTCGCCCTTTCCGTTGCCCGCGTTGGCGGAGCCGGGAGAGCGCAGGTCGGCGGGCAGGGGCGGCGGCGTGACGTTGGCAATCGGGTTCATAGAGTCTCCGGGGCGCCTACGCTAGGATCTGCAAGCTCTCCGAGATCATGTTTTTCGACGCTTGCACCGCCGACAAATCGAATTGGTAGGACCGGGCCGCGCCCATCAGGTCGGCCATTTCCTCCACCGGATTGATATTCGGGTAGGCGACGTAGCCTTGCGCGTTCGCGGCGGGGTTGGAAGGGTCGTAGACCTCGCGCGCAGGCGCCGTGTCGGTGACCACGGCCGCCACCCGGACCCCTTCGGCCTGGGCGTTCACCACGCCGGCTTGGAAGCTGCCGGCGAAGCCGCCGTTTACCGGCGAGGCCGAAAAGATGACGCTGCGCCGCTGGTAGGGGCCGCCGCCGGGGCCGCGCGTGCTGTCCGCGTTGGCCAGGTTGCTGGCGACCACCTCCGCCCGTTCCCGCTCCGCCGCCAGGGCCGAGCCGCTGATGTTGAGCACGCCGAACAGGTTCAAAACGCACCTCCTCCATTGATGGCGGCTTGAATGCCATGGAACTCCTTGGTCAGGAGCGCAATGCCAAGGTGATACTCCAACTGCGTTCGCGCCATCAGCAACCCTTGCTGGTCCATGCTGACGTTGTTGCCATCGGGACGGGCGAGCAGCCCCGCCACCGGCGCGACCCGCGGATCTAGTTGCGCCCCGGCGGGGCCGGCCTCGGCTTCCGCCAGCGCCTGGTGGAAATTGAAGCCCAGCGTCTTGTAGCCGGGCGTGTCCATATTGGCGATATTGGCCGCGATCAGCGTCTGGCGCAGATCGTTGAGGCCCAGGAAGCTTTGCAGGTCGTGGACATAGCTCCCATTCATCCAGCTCATAGCAGGTTCTCCGTGCACTGCGCCCGGGGGGGCAGTTGGTATTCGCGAATCTTGTTGCGGATGGTCCGCAGGCTGATGCCCAGCATGTCGGCGGCGTGGGTGCGGTTGCCGCCGGTGGCCGCCAGCGTCGCCGCCAGCAGTTGCCGCTCCGCCTCGCGCCAGGACAATCCCGCCCGCAGCCCGCCGGCGGCGGGCTCGGCGGCGGCCGGCGGCGGGGGCGGCGGCGCCAGGGCAGCGGCCTCATCCCACTCCAGCGCCTCCAGGCCGATCACCGGGCCGGTGGCCAGCGCCACGGCGCGGCGGATGAAGTTTTCCAGTTCCCGCACGTTGCCGGGCCAGGGCCGCGACTGGAGTTCGGCCACCAGTTCCGGCGCCAGCCGCGGGGAACCGATGCCCGGCGCCGCGTAACGGCGCAGAAAAAACTCCGCCAGCGCGGGAATGTCCTCCCGCCGCTCCCGCAGCGGCGGAATGGCCAGCGGCACCACGCGCAGGCGATAGTACAAATCCGCCCGGAACCGCCCCTCCGCCACCAGCGCCGCCAGCGAGCGGTTGGTGGTGGCGATCACCTGCACGTCCACCGACCGCGGGCGCACATCGCCCAGCCGATCCACCTCCCGCTGCTGGAGCACGCGCAGCAGTTTGGGCTGAAGTCCCAAAGGCATTTCGCCGATTTCGTCGAGCAGGAGGGTTCCGCCGTCGGCGAGCTCGAATTTGCCGGGCTTGGCGGCGGCGGCGCCGCTGAAGGCGCCGCGGACATAGCCGAACAACTCGCTTTCCAACAAGGCATCGGGCAGCGCCGCGCAGTTGACGGCCACGAAGGGGCGGTTGCGCCTGGGGCCGCTGGCATGCAAATAGCGCGCCCAGACTTCCTTGCCGGCGCCGCTTTCCGCCTCGATCAGCACGTCCGCTCCCGCTTGCGCCGCCTGGCGGGCGCGATGCAATCCGCGCCGCACCAGGGCTGAAGCGCCCTCTGGCTGGGCCGCCTGCGGCATTGCGGGCGCCGCTTGGCCGCCCGCCTCGGCCGCCTCGGCGGGGGCGGCCAGCAGGCGTTCCGCGGTGGCCATCAGATGGGGGAACGCCACCGGCTTCATCAGGTAGTCGCAGGCTCCGGCGCGCATCGCCTGCACGGCGCCGGGTACGCTGCCGAAGGCGGTCAGCAAAATAACCGCGGTTTGGGGCGCCACCGCCCGGACGCCGGCGATGACGTCCAGCCCGGTCTCGCCCGGCGCGTCGCCGTCGCCAGCGAGGCGCATGTCGGTGACCACCAGCGGCGCGGGATCCTGGCGGAATTTGGCCAGCGCTTCGGCGGCGGTGCTGGCGGTGCGCACTTCCCAGCCCTGGCGCCGGAAATGAATTTCCAAACCCGCCCGCACGCCGGCGTCATCGTCCA
This sequence comes from Acidobacteriota bacterium, assembly GCA_027315185.1. Taxonomy (GTDB): domain Bacteria; phylum Acidobacteriota; class Terriglobia; order Terriglobales; family SCQP01; genus JAKAUF01. The sequence continues at coordinate 15,140 of DAHUYO010000073.1, read as the reverse complement.
CAATCAGCACGCGGTTCATGCCACTCCTCCCAGCACTTGCGGCGCCGGCCAGCGCCACAGGCGCAGCGTGATCACCGCGCCATCCGCGGCCGCGGCGTTGCCGGCGTCCATCTCACCGCCGTGCTGGCGCATGATCTGGCGGCAGACGGCCAGCCCCAGCCCGGCGCCGCCCGCCCGGGAAAATCCCGGCGCGAAGATGCGGGGCAAGACATCGGGCGCAAATCCGGGTCCTTGGTCGCGAAGGGTCAAGCGGACGCGCCGTCCGCTCTCCACGTCGGCGGCGATGCGCAAGACGCCGCCGGCCCGGCGCGCCATCGCGCGGAAGGCGTTGACGGCGAGGTTGAACAGAACCTGCCGCAGGCGGTTCGCGTCGGCGGCGATCTCCACGCCTTCCGGGCCCGCCGCCAGTTCCATCCGCAAGCCCTGTTGCTCCGCCAGGGGACGAAGAAAATCCACCGTGGAGCGCAAGAACTCATTGAGCGGGAGCGGCGCCAACTGCACCGGCGCCCCGGAGTGGAGCTGGAGCACGTTGTTCACCGTCGCCGCCATTTGCCGCAAGCCGGCCTGCACCTGGGCGATCCAATTTCGCGCTTCGCCCTCCGCGCTGGTTTCCGCCAACAGTCCGGCGAAGAGTTCCAGGCTGGCGAGAGGATTGCGGATCTCATGGGCCAACACCGCGCTCATCTCCGCCAGCGCCCGGAGCTGCCGTTCGCGCTCCTGCTCCCGCCGCTGGCGCTGCTCGCCGGTGGCGTCGCGGACAATCCAGACTTCCTCGCCCTGTCCCAGCGGCGCCGCGCTGACGGCCAAATAGCGGTCGCCGCGCAAGGCCAGCAATGTTTCCGCACCGGAGGTGGTCCGCAACCGCGGCGGCAATACGCTGCCGGCGTCCAGGTCCGGCGCGACCGGGGCCAAAAGCCGCCGGGCCGCGGGGTTGGCGGCGCGCACGGTGTTACCGGCCGCCACCATCACTCCGCACGGCAGTCCGGAAAGAATCTGCTCCAGGCGCGCGCTGAGGCGCTGATTTTCCTCGGCCCGCCGCGCCAGGTCGCGGTTCTTGCCCTGCAACTCCCGCCGCAGCCGCGCCACTTCCGCTTGCAAATGTCCGTAAGACTGCTGCAAGACTCCGGCGGCGAGGTTGAAGTCGCGGAACGCCGCCGCCAGGGCGGCCGCGCCGGCGGCGCCGGGAGGGGGAGTTTGTTGCCCAGTGCTAGGCAAAGTTGCCATCGCCCTCAGGCCCATGCAGCTTGGCTGCCAATTCCACCCCAGGTTCGGTTAGCAATTTCTGATTCCGCGCGCTGCGGCGGCCGCCGCGGCGTGGCGCCGGCAGCCTCCGCCGCCGCGAAGCGGTGCAACGCCGCGGGCAGATGCTCCGGCTGGATCTCGCGGGCGCCGTCGGCCAGAATCACGGCCCGCTCCAGCGCGTGTTGCAACTGCCGCACGTTGCCGGGCCAGGGATACTCGGCGAGGCACTGGGCGGCCCGCGGCGAAAGGGCTTTCCCGCCGGAGCCGGTGCGCCGCGCCAAGCCGTCCATCAGATCCTGCGCCAGCTCCACCACGTCCTCCGGCCGCTGCCGCAGCGGCGGCAACTCCAGGGGAAAGACCGAAAGGCGATAGAACAGGTCGGCGCGGAAGCGGCCCTCCTCGACGCGCCGCTCCAGATCGGCGTTGGTCGCGGCCAGCAGGCGCACATCCACGCGGAAGACATCGGGGCTGCCCAGGCGCTGCACCTCACCCTCCTGGACGAAGCGCAGCAGCTTGGCCTGGACGGCGAGCGGCAGCTCGCCGATTTCGTCGAGAAACAACGTTCCGCGGTGGGCGGCGTGGATGCGGCCGAGCTGCGCCTGCACCGCGCCGGTGAAGGCGCCACGGGCGTGGCCGAACAACTCCGCCTCGAGCAGGCTTTCCGGCAGCGCCGCGCAGTTGACCACGACGCAAGGCTGCTGCCCGCGGCGGCTCAACTGATGAATGCCCCGCGCCACCAGCTCCTTGCCCGTGCCGCTCTCGCCGGTGATCAGAACGGCGGTTTCCCGCGGGGCCACCAGGCGGGCCAAGTGAAAGAGCTGTTGCATGGCCGGTCCGCGGCCACGCATGCCGGGGAGGGGCTCGACCCAGGGTGATGGCTCGCGCCCGGCGCCGGTCGGCGCCGCCGCCGGTGGGAGGGCGGCGCGGAGCGGCGGGGGAGCGGCGGGGCTGGCCGCCCGCGGTTCGACCAAACGCACCTCGATCGCGGGATGCATGCGGCGGATCATCGCCGCCAGTTCGGCGGCCTCCAAGTCGGGCAAGCGGCGGTCCAGCCAGACGGCGGCGGGAACGCCGTGATCCAGCGCCGCCAGGGCTTCGGCGCCGCCGCCGGCTTCGCGCGCGGTCCCGCCGGCCTCGGCGCATAAGAGGCGGCGGAATTCCGTGTCGGCGCTGGCGATGAGCACGCCGGCGCCGCCGGGCGGGCAGGGATCCGTTGTGCGGGGGGCAGACGACGAAGCAGGCATTGATAAGTCCTTTCCGGAAAAACAATGACAGTACCGGGGGAATCTAAAAATTGGCTTAGGATGCGGTTAAAACCGGATAACTTTAGGGTATTTCTAGTACAGGAATGCAAGTACGAACTGTCCTTCCCTTGGCGTAGAGGGCAAATGCCTGGCCACCGGGCCAGTGGCGGCGCGGCGGCGGTACCTCCTACAATGAGTTTCCGGCGGCCATCTCGGCCCACGTTGAACTCCTATGCTCAAAGTGCTTGCCATCCAATTTGACCGTGCCCATTTGGCGCAACTGGAAGCGGTGCTGGGGCCGCAAGGCTGCGTCGTTCTTTCCCGGCCAGACTGCGCCAGCGCGGCGCAACTGCTCGGCGAGGAGCGGATGCACGCGATTTTTCTGGATCTGCGCTCGCCCGACCAGCGCGAGTTCGAGCTGATTCGCCGCGCCCGCCGCTCCTTTCTGCAAGCGGTGGCTCCGGTGGTGATCGTGACCGGGCGCGAGGACGCGGAGGTGATGCGCCTGGCGTTTCAAGCGGGGGCCAACTTCACGCTGGCCAAGCCGGTCACCGCGGAACGGCTGCGCAACCTGATGGCGGTGTTGCGGGGCTGCATGGTGAAGGCGCAGGTGTGGCATGCGCGCCTGCCGTTCCATACCCCGGTCAAGGTGATTCGCGGGCCGCAGAGTTTTCAGACTCCGAGCGTGAACCTGAGCGAGAACGGCATGCTGTTGGACGGATCCGGGCCGGTGGGCGTCGGCGATCGGATCGGGATCGAGTTCGCGCTGCCCAGCTCCAAGCTGCCGATCAAAGCGCAGGCGCGGGTGATTCGCCGCGACGAACAGGACCGCATCGGCCTGCACTTTTTCGAGTTGAAACCCGACCACCAGCAGACGCTGCGCCGTTTTCTCTCCGACCGCCTGGGGGCCTGAGGCGGCGAGCCGGGAGAGCGGCGGTTGAACCAAATTGGTCGTCCTGGATTGAAACGGCGGCCGGCAAAATCAGCGGATTTTCGTCATCGTGCTGTTTTGCCTTCGCCGGGGCGCCGTGGAGGGCGATTTTCGCGTCGGCGATGTTGCACGGCCGATGCCGTGTGTTCAATCAGTTACGGCCTTAAATGCAACATTTTCGGCCTCCGGATCGGGAGCTGCGGGGGCGGCGGCGAGACTGGGGGCGGCGCTGTCGGTGCCGCACCATTCGGCCCAGTCACAGAGGTGCTGGCGGGTGGTGGGATCGAAGGTGAGGCGGGCTAGGGCGTTCCAGTAGGGGAAGTTTTCGGCAGCCTTGGCGCGGGCCACGGTGAGGAGGGCGCCGCCGTCCAGGACTAGGTCGCGGAGCTGGTTGGAGGCGAGCCCCTACCGGAAGGCGGGGTCCTGGCGCCAGCGGTAGAAGGTGACGCGGTTGACGGGGAGCGTGGCGCAGGCTTCTGCGGGGGGCACGCCGTCGGCGAGAAGGGCGAAAAAGCGGCTTTGCAGCGCGGTGGGGTGGAAGGGGGCCGGGGCCATGGCTGCGGGGGCGCGGCGGTTGCGCGGCGCGGGAGCGGGCCGGCGGCGGAGCGGGAACAAGAGCATGGCGAGTCCTTTCTGACTGTCTCAGTACAGTCAGATGACTGCGGCATGAGTGGGGTTGTCCGTCGGGGAGGTAGGGCCTGGCCGCCCCGGTGCGCGCGCCGCGCGGGGCGCCGGCTGACGGCTATTCCTGCCGGAGGACCGCGGCGGGCTCGAGGGCGTGCAGGCGCCAGCGTTGGCGCAGAATCGCGGGCAAAGCGCCGGTGAGGATTGCGGCAGCGGCGAGGGCTAGGGAGGCAGGGGGCAGGCTCCGGACGCCGTAGCCGAGCCGGCCGGCGACCGGAGCCAAGAACAAGAGCGCACCGGCCGAACCGAAGGCAAGGCCCGCCAGCAGCGGCCAAACGGTTTGGCGCAGAATCAACCCGGTCACCTGCCCCGGCGAAGCACCCAGCGCCAAGCGGATCCCCGCCTCGCGGGTCCGCGCCGCGGTAACGAATGACGCCACCGAGGCGGTTCCGACGAGCAGGAGCGACAGGGCCAGCACGGCGAAAAGGGCCAGCACGTCGGACTGCGTCCGGTAGCGCCGTCCTTCGCGAGCCAGCACCCGTCGCGCGGCCACGGCGGGGGCGGGCGCGAAACCCGGGCCGGCCGCGTGGAAAGCCCGGCGCAGGCCCGCGGCCGGCGGCGCGCCAGCGTTCCATGTCCGCAGCACGAGGGTGAAGGTTGCGGGCGCCAGGGCGCCGGGGGCGGGGACGTAGGCGGTGGGATAATTCGGCTGGAAATAGCCGTAATTCGCGCGGGTGGTGGCGGCGATGCCGATGATTCGAGTGTTCTGAAAGCTGCCGTTCGCGGTTCTCAGCACCTGGCCGACGGCGTTCGCGGCGGAGCCCCAATAGGCCCGCGCCACGGCTGCGTCCACCATGGCGACGGGGGCCGCGCGGGGGGCGAAGTCCGCCGGGCGGAACGATCGGCCGGCGAGGACGGCGATGCCCATGGCGCGGAAATATCCTGGGGTCACGGCCAGCTCCGCCAAGTCTGCGCCGTCGCGGGGGATGCTCACGCGGGCGCCGGGCGCGGCCACAACAGAGAGCGCCCCGGTCTCGCCCAGGGGCGGCGAACTGGCCACGGCGGCGGCGCGGACCCCCGGCAATTCCGCCGCCAGGCGGGCCAGGCGGGCGAGCTGGCGGCCAAGGGGCGGTGCGGGAACGCCGCTGCCGTGAATTGCGAAGGAAACGAACCACGCGTGCCGCGGCTGCCAGCCGAGCGGACCGCCGGCGGCCCGCCGGAACGCGAGGACGGCGGTGCCGGCGGCCGCCGCGAGGACGAAGCCCGCGGCGGCCAGGATGGCGACGAAACCGCTGAGGGCGCGGCACTGTCCGCGCGCAGCGGTGAGAGCGGGCCCGCCGGCCTGCAGCGCGCGGGCGACGTCAAGCCGGCGCAGGCGCCAGGCGACGGCCGCACCCGGCAGGAGGACGCTGAGCGCGGCGAAAAGGGCTACGGCGCCCCACGCCTGCGGGCCGGGCGCGAGGGCGTGCGGCCCCACGGCGGGCGCGGGTAGAGCCCGGGCGGCTGCCCGCGCCGTCCAGGCGGCGACCAGGAGCGCCGCGAGGGACGCGCAACCGGCCAGAATTGCTTGCTCCCACAGCACGCGGCGCACGGCAGCGGCCCTGCCGCCTATAGCGGCGTAGACGGCCAACTCTCGCGTGCGCCGCGCCGCCCGCACCCATCCTAGGATCGCCGCCACCAACCATGCGGCGAGCAGGACGGCGGTGGCGGCGGCTATGAGCGGGGCCAGCGGCCGGCGGGACGGGCCGAAGATCGCGGCGGCGAGAGGCGCGGCACGAATGGCGACGCGGGGTCCGCCGGGGAAATGCATCTCCCGCAGGTCCGCGAGCGGGGCGCGCAGCTGGCGGCCAGCTTGGGTGGCGGAGAGCCCGGGCTGGAGGCGGGCGACGGCGCGCGGAATGTGCTCCGAAAAAGCACTGGCGCGTGCGTTCGCAACGGCGCTGACGGCGGCCGGGGAGGCGGCGGATAGCCAGAGCCGCGAGCCGTCAGGGAAGCCGAAGCCGCGAGGCATGACGCCGGCCACGGAGTAGGTTCTGCCGTTGATACGCAGCGGCCGGCCGAGAATTCGTGGGTCGGAGGCGAAGTCCCGGGCCCACAGGCCGTGGCTGATTACCACTCCCGTTCCGGGGATGCCGGTGAACGGGTTCGCGCGGGGAGGAAATCCGGGGCCGAGGGCGGGCGGCACGCCGAGCAGGTGAAAGAAATTGCTGGAGACCAGGGCACCGGGCACGGGCCCGCTCGCAGCGCCAGCCGACAGGTCCAACGGCAGGGAGCCCTGGGGCGGGATGTACAGCGCCACGCCGCGGAACACGCGGCGCACCCGCCGCACGGCGAGGTAATTCAGAAAGGGGAGGCCGAAATTGTCAATGCCGGCGCGTGGCGCCTCCTCGTACAGCCGCACCAGCGAATTGGGATGCGCAAAGGGCAGACGTGGGCGAAACGCCGACCACCCGGCCCCGGCCAGCCCCGCGCCCGCGCCGATGCCCAGCGCCAGCGCCAAGCAGGTTGCGGCGGCGAACCATCGGTCCGAGCGCAGCGCCCGCCACGCGCCACGGATGTCGGCTGCTGCTGTCACGATTCGGGCACCACCCGTGCGGCCACGGTCCCATTATCGCGGCAGCCGGCTTAGCCGTGCGAGCTCGGCCCGCCGGAACCCGCCCGGGCCGGCGGGTGGCTCGCTAAACAAGAAGCGCTTTTGCTTGACGTTGAGCACATAGATCCACGGCCTGCGCGGTGGGCTGACGACCTGAAGGCGACCGCCGACGGGGTCAGCGAGGATCTGGAACGCGAGGTCCTGGCGCTTCCCGAAATCCGCCGCATGGCGGGGACTGGCGAACGCCATGACGCCGAAGACCCGGATATCCGGACGCGAGCGGGCCAGCCGGCCCAGTGATTCCAGCTCCGAGGTATAGAAGGGAGCGTCGTATCGGGTGAAGACGCAGATCGCTAGATAATGCTGCGGGACCTTGCCCAACGTGACCGAACCGCCCGTTGCCGTAGGGAATGGCTCCTCGACGAGGGAATAGAGCCCAAGCCGGCTAACCGGGGCGAATACCTGAGCGACCTCGCGCGCGTACGACCGCACCTTCCAAAGGAGCAGCCCGTTGCTGGCGACGAGGGCAGCCACCAAAAGCCAAACACCTGAGCGGAGGGCGGCGGCTGCGCGCGCCGCCAGGCCGCCGAGGCGCCGCGCGCTCCCCTCCCCCGCCATCAGCGCGCCCCCACGATGCGGCCGCGGAGGAGCGCCGGTGGCTGGCCGTCGCGGGCGAAGATGAGCGAGCCGTCCCCGCTAACGCCCACCAGACGGTCCGGTGTCGGGAGGTCAACGCCCACTTGGCGGCCGCTGGCAATGAGCACCTCCAGGAGGTACCCGGCGCCACGCGGGCGGCGGACGCAGACGATGATGCGACCCTTCGCTGCGAACACGCCCGCCGGCCAATACGCTTGCGTCCACCAGCGGCGTTCGGCGGCAGCGCCGGCCATTTGATCGAGTGGCCCGGGTGGATGCGCGAGGCGGCTGCGGATGGGATAGGCATCAACGTTCCCCGACGCTCGAATCGCGTACAGGGTAAGCGCCGGAGCGTCCACGGCCCACACGGTCCCGCGGAGCCCGACCGCCATCGGCACCCACTGCGCCACGTCGGCGCCGTCCCGAACCACCAGCGGGCTGGTTGGTAGCGCGGAGCCCTTAATCTGAAATGCGGGGAAGGTGAAGCGGTGGACGAGCTGCGCGCCGGGGCCGGGGCGGACCAGGCCGGAGACGTACGCGAGGCCGCGGGCGGGGTCCAGAGCCAGGGCATAGGCGGTCATCAGCGGCGCCGGCAAGACCTTCGCCCACGCCAGGTGGCCGCCGCGGAACTCCGCGACCTCAGGCGGCAGGAAAGCGCTGGCCCACACGGCGCCGCCTGCTACCTGCACGGAGGTGACCCGACCGAGCGCTGCTGGCGACCCCTTGCCGGCCAGGGTGCGCTTGAGCACGCCGCGGCGGGTGAAGGTCTGGAGCGTGGGCGAGCCGCCATCCGAACCGTCCGAAAGCACGGCGAGGTCGCCCTCCGACAGCGCCGCCACCTGCTGCACCTGCGGCAACGCGCCGCGCAGGGCGACCGTGCGCGCGTGGGATAGCCGCAAGCGCGCCCCCCCGGTTGGCGGGGCGGCCAGCAGGCCGCCGACCACCATTACGGCGAGCGCGCCCACGAGCGCGGATTTGGGACGGAGGGGCTCGGCCATTGGTGCGGGTTGGGCGCGCGCGGCGTTTTGCGCCGCTGGCCTAGTTCGTCCAGAGGCAGTTGTAGGGAGGTTCCACGGTAATACAGCCGCAGAGCTGACCGTTCCAACAGATGACCGAGTTACCGTTGGGTAGGACGTAAAAGGCGCGCGCCGGCGGCGCGAGCGCCAAGAAGAGAGATGCGGCGACGAGCGCCGCCGCAGCCGCGGTGAGCAGGAATTTGCCAATGGGTTTCATGGTCGTAGCTCCGTTCGTTATCGTTTGAGTCGCGAGGGTGTTCGCCGCCGCGGCGCCAAGCTACGGCGGCGTGTCGCGGGCCTATGCCGCCGGTCCTACACGTACCAGTTGCAATTGAAGGGCGGGGCCGTTGTGAGGCAGCCGCACTGCGTGGCGCCGCAAAAGACCTTGTTGCCGTTATACGCCGCAACGACAGCTGCGCCCGCCGGGGCGACGAGCATAAGGGAGAGGGTCGCCCCCAGCGCCGCCACGGCGGCGGTGGAGAGAACGCACTTGGCTAACGACTTAATCATTCAGTTACCTCCCGTTCACCGGTTACGCCGGGAACGACAGCGAGCGTAGTCCCCGGGGGGGGGCCTGTCAAGACAAATTTTCGCGCGGTCCGGCCGTGCGCAGCTATTGAATTAGCGGTGGCTGGAGACGCTTCAGCTAGCCCGTGTCATTAACGGGCAAGGCATGGCCGCGACGGCTGCTCCGGCCGGCCGGACGGCGCGGTGAAGGCTGGCAAGATGCCGGCGCTCCCGGCGGACGGCGCGGACGCCAGCGCGAGCGCGTACCGATCCGCTCGGTCGCGAACGCCTGGAGAGGGCGCTCCCGGCAGGGGAAGCGGCGCTACTTGGCGATGCGTTCCAGGCCGGAGAGATAGGGGCGGAGGGCGGGGGGGACGACGACGCTGCCGTCGGGCTGCTGGTAATTCTCGACGACCGCGACCCAGGTGCGGCCGACGGCCAAGCCGCTGCCGTTCAAGGTATGGGCCAACTCCGGCTTGCCGCCGCCGGCGGGACGGTAGCGGATGTTGGCGCGGCGGGCTTGGAAGGCCGCGAAGTTACTGCATGAGGAAATTTCCCGGTAGGCGTTTTGGGAGGGCAGCCAGACCTCCAGGTCATAGGTCTTGGCGGCGCTGAAGCCCAAATCGCCGGCGCAGAGGGCCATGACGCGGTAGGGCAGCTCCAAGGCTTGCAACACCGCCTCGGCGTCGGCGGTGAGCTGCTCCAGCTGGGCGTAGGATTGCTCCGGCGCGGCGATTTGCACCAGCTCGACTTTTTGGAACTGGTGCTGGCGGATGATGCCGCGGGTGTCCTTGCCATAGGAACCGGCCTCACTGCGGAAACAGGAGGTATGGGCCATGACCCGGGCGGGCAGGTCGGCGGCCTCAAGGGTTTCGGCGGCGAAGAGGTTGGTGAGCGGAACCTCGGCGGTGGGAATGAGCCAGAGATCGTGGCCTTCGCAATGAAACAGGTCGGCGGCGAATTTGGGAAGCTGGCCGGTGCCGCGCAGGCTTTGGCTGCTGACCATGGCCGGCGGCAGGATTTCGGTGTAACCGCGGGCGGCATGGAGGTCGAGCATGAAGTTGGCCAAGGCGCGTTCCAGGCGCGCACCCAAGCCGCGGTAGACGGCGAAGCGGGCGCCGCTGATCTTGGCCGCCGCCTCCAGATCCAAGATGCCCAGCTCCGCCCCCAGGGCGACGTGATCGCGGGGCGGAAAGGGAAAGGCGCGCGGCGCGCCCCAGCGCCGCACCTCGACGTTGTCCTCGGAGGTTCTTCCCGGCGGCACGGAGGCGTGGGGCATATTGGGCAGAGTGAGCGCGAGATCCTGAAACTCTTGATCCCGCTCACGGGCGGCGGCTTCCAGTTCCGCGATCCGCGCGCCCAATTGGCGGGCTTCCTCGCGATGCGCGGCGGCGGCCTCGGGGTCCTTGCCGCCAGGTTCGCGCAGGCGGCGGCCAAAGGCTTCGGCGGAGGTTTTGCGCTGGTGGCGCAGCTCGTCCAGGGCGGCGATAGCGGCGCGGCGCTCGGCATCCACCGCCAACAGGCGGTCCAGGTCGGCGCCGGCGCCGCGCCGGGCCAGCATGGCCCGGACTTCATCAGGATGCTGCCGAATTAAGTTGGGATCGAGCATGAGAGTCCTGGGGGCCGGAGAGTGGCGCGCAAATCACGCCGGAGCGCAGGCGGCCGCTAGCCGCCGTTCCGCGAGGAACGCGCCTTCTTTTTCCGCGCTGCGACCCAGCCGGGTTTGTTGACCTGGCGCCCGCGGCCCAGGGCCAGCGCGCCGGCGGGCACGGAGTCGGTGATGACGCTGCCGGCGGCGACATAGGCGCCGGCGGCGATCTCCAGCGGCGCGACCAGGGTGGAGTTGCTGCCGACAAAGGTTTCCTCGCCGATCGCGGTGGGATGCTTTTGCTCGCCGTCGTAATTGCAGGTGATGGTGCCGGCGCCGATATTGACGCGGGCGCCAATCTGGGCGTCGCCCAGGTAGGCCAGGTGCATGGCCTTGGCGCCCTCGCCGATGCGGCTTTTCTTGACCTCGACGAAATTGCCAAGGTGGGCGCCGGGAGCGATTTCGGCCTGCTCGCGTAAACGAGTGAAGGGGCCGACGCGCGCGCCGGCGCCGATCTGGGCGCGCTCCAGCACGCAGTGCGGCAAGACCTCGACGCCGTCGTCCAGGCGACAGTCGGTGAGGATGGAGTAGGCGCCGATGCGGCAGTTGGCGCCGAGGGTGGTTTGGCCGCGGAGCTGGACGCCGGGTTCGAGGACGCAGTCCTGCCCGGCCGTCACCTCCGGATCCACCGCCACGGTGGCGGGGGCATAGATGCTGACCCCTTGCGTCATCAGATCCTCGGCTTTGCGGCGGCGCAACAGGGAATCCACTTCGGCCAGCTCGATACGGTCGTTGATGCCCAAGATTTCGACCGGGTCGGGAAGAGGGTAGGCGCGAATCTTGGCGCCGGCCTGGGCCATCAAGGCGATGGTGTCGGTCAGGTAGAACTCGCCGTGGGGATTGTTGGTGCCGAGCTGGCCCAGGGCGACCAGGAGGGGTTGCAGGCGGAAGGCATAGAATCCGGCGTTCAACTCGCGGATCTGCTTTTGCGCCGGCGTGGCCTGGCGGTCCTCGACGATGGCGACGACTTGCTCGGGCTGCTTGCGGTCGCGCAGGATGCGGCCGTAAGCGCGGGGCGTATCCGGCGTGGCGGTGGCCAAGACAGCATCGGCGCCGGCCTCCAGTTCGGCGCGCAGGCGGCTGACGGTGGTGGCGCTGACCACCGGCATATCTCCATGCAAGACAATGATTTGCGAGTATGCCACCAGGGCCGGAGCGGCGACTTGCAGGGCATGGCCGGTGCCGCGCTGGGGCTGCTGGAGGATGACGCGGACGCCGCTGGAGGCGACCGCCGCCTGCACCTGTTCGGCGGCGTAGCCGGCGACCACGAAGGTGTCGGCGGGGGGCAGTCCGGCGGCGGCGCCAGCGGCGAGCACGTGCGCCAGCAAGCTGCGACCGCCGGCCTGATGCAAGACCTTGGGCAACGCGGAGCGCAGCCGTGTTCCCCGGCCGGCGGCAAGTACGATCAGGGCAGTAGCGGCCATAATGTCGGGCGGCGCCGGGGCCGGGGCCCGGGAGCGGCGTCGTTGCGCCGTTAATCGGGGTAGATTTCCTCGGTGAAACGGGGATCTTCCATGAGCGACTTGAAATCGGCGTCACTGCGCGCCAGCAAGCGATTGCGCGGATCGAGGGTGACGGCTTGCTTCAGGTGCTCGAGCGCATGGTCGGCGTCGTTGCGCTGGGCGTAGACGGCGGCCAGGGCGTATTCGGTATGCCCGGTCTTGCCTTCCAGCTTCTGGGCCCGTTCCAGATGCTCCTGGGCTTCTTCGTACTGGCCCAGGTTGAGCCGCCAAATCGCGGCGTTGTAATAATCCTCGGCGCTGCGCAGGGTGGGGCTGGAGGACTGGAGTTTTTGCTCGCAGACGGCGAGATGGCGGCGGGCGCGTTCGGCGACGTCGCGCACGGAGCCATGGGCGGCCTTCTCGAGCCAACCCTTGGCTTTGTCGAACTTTTGCTGGCTGAAATACTTCATGCCCGCCTCGTATTGCTCCAGGGCGGCGCGGCGCTCGGCGTCGGGGGGATGAGCCGGGGTACGATGACTAGGGGCGGGGGAATGGGATGCTGCGGTCATAGGAGGGATTCCGGCCCTGGGGACCCCGCCACGGCGGCGGTTCCGGGGGCAACTTCCAATTAGGCGGCAAAGCGGCGATGGCGTCAATAGCCGGGGGCGGGAGGCGGCGGCGCGGCGCGCACGGAGCGGGGGCGAGGCGGCCGGCGCGGTGACGCGAAATGCTGCCGTGGCGGGGCGCGCGTGTGTTATAACTGGCCCGAGTCCCTCGGAACGCCTGTGAGCACCATCAATCGCGCCGCGCGCGAAATCAACTGCAAGCTGGTCTATTACGGCCCCGGTCTCGGCGGCAAGACCACCAATTTGCAGTACATCTTTGGGCAAGTGCCGGAAGAGCGGCGCAGCCAAATGCTGTCGCTGGCGACGGAGGGGGATCGCACGCTGTTTTTCGACTTTTTGCCCCTGGAGCTGGGCGACGTACGCGGCTACCACACCCGCTTTCACCTCTACACCGTGCCCGGCCAGGTGTTTTACACGGCCAGCCGCAAGTTGTTGCTGCGCAACGTGGATGGCGTGGTGTTCGTGGCCGACAGCCAGGAGCCGCGGCTGGATGCCAACCTGGAGGCGTTGGATGATTTGGAGGACAACCTCCGCGAGCAAAAACTCGAGTTGGGCAAGATTCCCTACGTGCTGCAACTCAACAAGCAGGATCTGGGCAATGCGGTGGCGGTGGAACGCCTTACCGCGGAGTTGCGGCGGTACAACGAGCCGGTCATTCCGGCCGTGGCGTGCAACGGAACGGGCGTGCTGGAGACATTGCGGGAATTGTCGAAATCCGTGCTGGCGCAACTCGCCGCCGGCGGCTAAGCGGCGCACCGCGATTTCCGCTCGCCTCGCGCTGGGAGGCAGGACGCATGTTTGAGGCGGTGCCGACGCTGTTGGAGACGCTGGTATTTGGGCGCAGCATCGAGCGGCGCTACAAATTCGCGCCGCTGATCAAGCCCGGGTTGGTGCGGCGGGTGCAGCAGGCGGAGTTCCAGGACACGGTGCGCTGGGCGGGACAGCGCAGCAGCTTCTATCGCGAGCGTTTCCAGGCGCTGGGCATTGATCCGCGCGGCGTGCGGCGGCCGGCCGATCTGGGCGATTTCTATACCACCAGCGCCGACCTGCGGGCGCGGGAGACGGAGGACTTCGTCTGCGCCACCGCGCAGGCCGGCTTCGAGACCACCGGCACCACGGCGCGCAACAAGCGGGTTTACTTCTCCAACGAGGAGATTCGGGACATTGGCTTTGAAGGCGCGGTGGGATTGTGGAATTTGGGCTTGCGGCCGGAAGACCGCGTGGTGGACGCCTTCGACTACGCCTTCTGGAATGCCGGCATCACGCTGTTGTATTCGCTGAACGCCATCGGCTGCTTCCATGTGATCGCGTCCAAGCTGCCGCCGGAGGATTTCTACGAGCGGGTCAAGGACTACCGGTTCAACGTCCTGATCGTGGATACGGCCTGGTTGGTGAGCCTGACCGAGATCGCCGAGCAGCGCGGCGTCTGGCCGGTGAAGTTCATCATGGCGGGCAGTGAAAACATGGCGGAGGCGACGCGGCAATGGATTGAGAAGGTCTGGCGCGCGAAGGTCTATCAAGCCTACGGCCAGACGGAGAGCTTGGGCGCGACGGGGGTGGAGTGCCCGGCGCAGAACGGCTATCACCTGAACGAAGTGAATTTCCAGTTCGAGATTCTGAATCCCAACGCCGAAGGTTACGGCGAGCTGGTGTTCACGACGCTGACCCGGCGGGTGATGCCGCTGATCCGCTACCGCTCCAACGACATTACCCGGTTCGCGGACGAGCCGTGCGGCTGCCGGTTGAGCTGCATGCGGCGCATCGGCAAGATCGTCGGCCGCGGGGACGAGATCATCTCCTGCGGCATGGGCATGATCAGCCCGTGGATTTTCGAGACGTGGTTTGGCGGGGCGGCGGGGCTGGCCGACGATTGGCAGGTGGCGGTGACGCAACCGGGGCCGCGGGACGTGCTGGAGCTGCGGCTGGAGCTGCAAGCCAACGGCGATCCGGAAGCGCTGCGCACGGAACTGATGCAGCGATTGGAGACGCAATTTCCCTATTACCACAAGAACCTGAAGATGGGGCTGTACGAACTGCGCTTCCGATTTCTGCCCCGGGGCGAACTGCGGCCCAGCGGCCCGCGGCGCAAGCTGCGGCGGGTGGTGGACGAGCGGCTGCCGGTCGGCGCGGGCGTACAAGTCTAAGGGCCGTGGAGGGCGGGGCGATAAGCGTCGCATAGCTTCGTTGGGCGTGCGCTCGGGCTCCTCCCGTACATCCCGGTACGCTGCGTCGCCCTCGCTTCGCCCGCCTCGCTCTGCTCGCTTCTCGCCCCGCTCGGAAGTTTGGGGGTGGGCCGGGGGAAGTTTTTGCCGCCAGAGGGGCGGGGCGAGCCGCGTCGCATAGTTTGGTTGGGCGTCGTTCGGCCATCGCTGGGATTTTCTTGGCGCTCCGCTTAAGTTGGCGCTCCGCTCCGGTTTGCTTGCGTTGGCGCTCCGCGCCGCTTTGCTTATATTGGCGCTGCGCTTCGGTTTCACGGGCGCTACGCTTGCGGGCTGGAGCCGCGTCGCCGGCGTGGGGAGCGGGCGGGAATCTGGGCGCGGCGCGTCCGGTTAAAAACGTTTAATGGTCATTTAACCGGGGGTTAACTCGGCGCCAAGGACAATGCCGTGTTTGGAGGACTCTATGGCGCAA
>DAHUYO010000072.1 GCA_027315185.1 Acidobacteriota bacterium | reverse complement strand
GGGCACCAGCAGCGTATGCGTGACCTGCGGCGTGTGCGCCAGGCTGCGCCGCTTTTCGTGCAGATAACGTTTCACCCCGCCGCTGTGCGGCGCGTAAAACAGGGTAGTGTCCACGAGATGCATGCGATCGGCGGGTGGCACGGCGGGCGGCGGCCCGCGCCGCGAGCAGTTGGGTTGCCGGTATCGGCGGCCCGGTGGGAGGATTCCAGGGGTCGCGCGGCACCGCCGGGAGCTTATGGCTGAGGATCTTCGCCGGCGTCAGCGAGGCTTGAACATCGGCGGTGGGCGGCTGGGGGCGCAGGTGGGTGGCGATCAGCACATTTTGCAGCGCCGCGGCATCCGCCGCGGGGCGAACGGTGATGCTCCAGAAGGGCTGGCCGGGCCGGACACGGGTGATGCGGCCGAGCGGCAAGCCGGCGGGAAAGATTTGGTCTTCTCCCGAGGTGACGACGGCTTCGCCGGCCCGCACCGGCTCATGGCGGCTGACGAAGCGCAAGGCGGTTGCGTCCGGGCCGCGGCCCCAAAGCACGCCATGGCCGTGGGAGTCGGCCAGCATTGCGCCCACGCCGGAGCCGGGGTCGGTGATCAGCAGAACCTCGGATTCATGGCCGAAGGTTTGCGTGATCTTGCCGACCACGCCGGAGGGGCAGAGCACCGGCATATTGCGGGAGACGCCGTCAGCCGAGCCACGATTGACGTACAGCACCTGCGAGTCCGGCGATGCGCTGCCGCCGATGACCGCGGCCGGCAACAGGCGTTCCACCTGGCGCGGATGGAAGCCCAGCAAGGCGTTCAGGCGGGCGTTTTCGGCGGCGTCGGCGCGCAACTGCAAATTCTCCGCCCGCGCCTGACGGAGCTCCGCCGCCAAGGAATGGGCTTGCAGCCGGGCGTGGCGCAGCAGAATATAATTGCCCACCAGGGATTCGGCGCCGGCGACCACGGCGTGCGACGCGCGGGCGACGGGCAGGACGGCGCGCACGCTCCACAGTTGCAAAAGGCGAACGCCGCCGGCGTCGGGCCGGCGGATCTGGTAGGCCAACAACAGAAGTTGCGCTAACAATACCACGCCCAAAAGCGTGACCTGCCGATAGCGGGTGAACATATCGCAATCCGCGAACGGTGCGTGAATGGGGGCCGGGCCGATGATGGAACCCGCGACCGCGGTGGCCGGCCACGCCGTCCACGCGCCAGCTACTCACCAGTACTTGTAATTCTAAAGCCGCGAGCGCGCGTTTGCGCCGTGCGGCGGTTGTTCTTTTCGCTCCTGGCCGGGCGAACGGGTGGCGAGGCTATACTGCGGGGGCATGGAGACTTCCGACCTGCCCCATGGTTCCGCCCCGGACCGGGACCGCGCTCTCGCCCTGCTCCACGAATACACGGAGTCCGCCAGCCTGCGCAAGCACGCTCTGGCGGTGGAGGCCTGCATGCGGGAGTATGCCCTCCGGTTCGACGGCGACCCGGACCGATGGGGAGTGACCGGCTTGCTGCACGATTTCGATTACGAACGCTGGCCCAATCCCCCGGATCACCCGCGGAAGGGCGGAGAAATCCTGGCCGCAATGGGTTATCCCGAAGATATCCGCCGGGCGATTCTCTCCCATGCCGACTATATGCAGGTGGAACGCTGCACGCCCATGGAGAAATGCCTGTTTGCCTGCGATGAACTGGCGGGCTTTTTGACCGCCTGCGCCTTGGTCAAGCCGGGCAAGAGCCTGGCCGAGGTGGAGCCGGCGGGGGTTAAGAAAAAGCTGAAGGACAAGGCGTTTGCGCGCTCGGTTCACCGCGAGGATATTCTCGGCGGGGCGGAGGCCTTGGGGCTGCCGTTGGAGGAGCACATCGAGACTTGCCTGCGCGCCATGCGCGCAGTGGCGGGCGCACTCGGATTAGCCGGCGCCGGGGATGGAGCGCCGCAGCGGGCGTAATGGCCGATGGTAGTATCTTGAGTATCGGTATGAGTTGGGAGCAACTGGGCCAGGCGCGCTATGGTTGGGCGGCCGCCGCCGTGGCTGGGGTCGCGGTGGTGGCGGCGGCAGCGGGGTGGCGCCGCTGGCGGCGGCGCCCCGACGCGGCGGAATTGGAGCGGTTGCGCCGTTCCCGCGTCAATCAAGTGGGGCGGCTCACCGGGGGCGAGATCGTGGACATTTTGGACGATCTCGCGCCGGGGGAAAGCGGGACTGCGCCCCGAGTGCTGGTGTACCGTTACAAGGTCCGGGGCGTGGAGTACGAAGCCTCGCAAGACATCACGCCTTGGCTGGGGCAAGCGCGGGCGGCTGCTTGCCTGCCGGGGCTGCCGGCGGAAATCAAATTCGACCCGGCAAATCCCGGCAACTCCATCGTTTGGTGCGAAACCTGGTCGGGGCTACGCTGAGCGGGGTGCGCTGAGCGCTCGGGCCGCCTTCAGCCGCGGCGCCGCTGGGCGCTCGGCCTTGGCGTGTTCCATGCCGCGGACCATCATTGCGGCGGCCAGCAGCGCCATGTTTTTGCTGAAGTTGATCATTTCGCTTTGGCGTTCGCCGGGATTCTCGCGGCGCCAAAAATCGTGCATCACGGGGGAAGCCGCGGCCAAAAAGCCGATCACCGCCAGGGCGCCCCAATGCGGCTTCACGCCCAGCAGAATACTGGCGCCGCCGATCGCCAGCGCCGCGCCGCTCACCTGCACGGCGAGATCCGGCGCCGGGATATTCTTTCCGCCGGCGTACCTGGCCATCTCTTCCTGGGCCTGGAAGTGATGCACGCCGCTGTACAGGAAGAATCCACCGAAGACCATACAGCCCAACAGATAAGCTGCTTTCATGAAAGTTACGATTCAGCTATGGGCGGCTATGTTGCCTGGCTCGGGCATTCCAGGTTCCGGCCGCGCGATGCCGCGCGGCGGCGGCGCTAGAAGCCCCAGCCCTTGGTGGAATGCACCAGATCGTGGGTGGCGCCTCCGCGCAGCGCGTAGGTGATGGTCTTGGCGTCCTTGTAGGCGAAGGCCAAGATGCTGTTGAGCGTGGAGAAGCAGGTTCGTTCGCAGGTCTTCTTCATTTCGCCGAGCTGGGCGGTGTCGAAGCGCTGATGCTCGATCGTGCCCCAATCGTAGGTGGCGGAATACATCGGAAAGCAGGGCGCCAAGGATCCGTCCACGCGGATGATGAGCGAGTTCTGCCCGGCGCGGCAGCCCCAGGGATCCACTTGGCCGCGCATGAACTGTTTCATCTCTTGGAGCCGTTGCACGGAGTCCACCATGCGGTAGCCGACGCGCTTCTTTTCGATGATCCAATCAATCAGTTCATCCACCCGCTCCCAATCCTCGCGGCGGATGTAGGTCTCGTTTTCCCGCGCGTGCTGGAAGTGGCTTTGCTCCAGCATCGGCGATTCGTTCAGGTGGTAGTCGGTGGCGATGCCATTGTCATGGGCGATTTCGGTCAGCTGCCGGATGTCGTCATGATTGTGGCGGCAGATGTTCATGTTGAAGAAGATGGAGTAGCCGTAGTGGTACTGGCGCTTGCACAAATAATTGAAGTTCTTGCGCACGGGGTTGAGCGCCTTGGGCAGGCCCGGCTTTTCGTCCACGGCGTCCACCGCGAAGTTGACGGTGGCGACGCCGGCATCGGCGACCCAATCGGTCACCTCCGGCCGGAGCAGGCGGGCGTTGGTGGGGAGGTAGACCCAGAAGCCTTTCTTGGCGGCGTAGGCGATGATTTTGTGGATATATTGCGGACGCAGCAGGGGCTCGCCGCCCATCAGCGCCAACACGCGGCAGCCGGTGCCGTGCAGCCAGTCAACGGAGCGGCGGCCGACATCCTCGGTCATGCCCTTCACGCGGTTATCGAAGGCCCAGCAATAGTGGCAGTCAAGGTTGCATTTCCATTCGGTAAACAAATAGGCGATCAGCGGATGGAAGTCGCCGGGCAGTACCCGGGAGCGGAGGTAGGGGAACAACCAGCCGCGGGCGGTGCGGTAGACATGGCCGGCGCGCCAGTGGCGTTTGCTCGGCGGAACGTGGGGAATGGAATCGTCCAGGTCGGTCTCCCGCCCGACGAGCAATTCCGGGTGCTGAGGAAAAACGGGCGTGGGCAGCGTTTTGGCCTTGGTGGGCTTTGCGGGCGCTTGCCGGGGCGCCAGGGGCTGGGTGAGCAACGAGTGCAGCGGAACGTCAAGGCGATATCCGGCCGCCGCAGTGGGGCCGGAGGGCGGGAGACCGCCGTTCGGTTGAGGGTGAGTTTGGGTGGACATGGGTGTTTTCCGCTGAGTCAAGCAGGATTGGTTCACGCCCCGGGCAGTTAACCCGCCGCGACGCGTTCGGGTTCGAGCGTGGTTTCGGGCGCGGTTTCGGGGGCGGCGGCCATCTCCGCGCGCAGTCGGCGTTCGAACGCGGCCAACTGCGCCTCGACGGACTCGCAGGCGCGCCGGCGCTCCGCCACGGTCTCGCGGTAGCGGCGGAGGAAATAGTCAATGGTTTCGACACGGATGCGAATCGAACCGGAAGGCTTGTTTTCGTCGAGATCCTTGAAGCTGAAGTAGGGCGTGCCGCTGCGCTCGATGATGCCTTCGATGACGCCATAGATCGGGGCGTCGTGGCCGCATTTGAAGCTGCTCATCTCCAAGGCGACCAGGTTGGGATGGAGGGGGGTGAACTTGGCGGCCCAAACCTTCTGGTTGGTGCTGGCGGAGTAGCTGTTCTTCCAGACGTCGCCGATATCGAGCGGATGGCGGATGACCCCGGCGCGCACCTCCTCGCCGAAGAGGCGCTCCAGCAGGTCCGGATCCTGCGGCAGGTGCGACTGGGAAAAGATGGGATAGCCGAGCTTTTGAAATTCGTCGAGGATCTCGTGGTTCAGCCCGGGATCGTGGTGATAGGGGCGGCCGAGCATGACGATGCCGACGCGATCTTCACGCTCCAACTGGTCCAGGGTTTCCCGCGCCTTGGCGCGCATGGCGCCCTCGAACTCCGCCAAGGCGGCGAAGCCGGCGGCGACGGCGCGGTCGTTTTCTGCGCGCGTGAGGCCGAGCAGCGGCGCCCAAGCGTCATAGAGCTGAATGGCGAGCAGCTTGGGGTCGCGGAAGTTGGTGATGGGGTCAATGTAGGCGGCGCCATGCTCGGCGAACAGGTCGTTTTCCTTGGTGAACGCCGCCTTCACGGTCGCCGGACAGGCGGTGACCGTGGGGCAGGCGTTGGAGCCGGTAAGGTGCTGGAGGTTGGTGTGCAGCACATCCACCATGGGGAAGAAGACGGCATCCAGCTTCTTGCGCGCCCCCTTCACCGCCAGCAGGTTGTGGACATGGGCGATGCCGATCTTGGCGGGGAAGCAAGGATCAATGGCGCCGCGGCTGGAGCCGGCGCGATAGAGTTCGCCGGAGGTGAAATCGGAATAGAGGATGTTTTCCGGCTGGACGCCCAGGCTCTGGAGGTAGGCGTTGAAGAAGGGCGCGTAGACGTAGGTGTTCAGCACGCGGGGAATGCCGATGCGCAACGCCGGGCGGCGGCGCAATTTCTCCTCGCGCTGGCGGTCGGCCTGGGCGCGGCCGAACCAGCCGCCGACGGGCGGGGGGTCGGCGACGCTGGGAATCTCGCGGCAGCGGAAGGCCTCGCGCGCGGCGATCTCGACGAAATTGGGGTGCCGCGCCTTGACCGCCTCGATGCCGGATTTGATGTCCTTCATCTCCTCCATGTCCTCGACGGTGCCCTTTTCGCAGGTGGCGATGATCAGCCGCTGCTCGCCGGGCTGCATGGGAACCTTGCTGGCGCGCTTTCCCAGCTGGGCGGCGGGAACCACGTCACTGGCGCCGGTGTTGATGTCAATGAAGGTGCGCAGGCAGTTGTTCTTGCAGAAATAGCAGCGGGTGTTCTCATTGCGCGTGGTGCGGTATTGAATGGCCCGCACCGCATCCAAGCCGATGAAGCTGGTGCGGCGGCCGTTGCGGTAGAGGCGCACGGCCTCGGCGGCGGCTCCGATCGCGCCGCTTTCGCCGCAGTGCTGATGGACGATGATTTCCGGCTGGCCGCTGCCGCGGAAGCTGTTGCGGATGAAGTCCACCTCGGCCTTGACCGCGGCCAAATTGTTTTGCGTGCCGCCTTGCAGCACGAAGCGCGAGCCCAACGCCGCGAGGTTGGGGATATTGGCGATATAGAGGAAGATATTTTTGGGCAGCACGGCGGCGAGTCCGGCGAGGATCTCCTCCGCGCGCCAGCCTTGGCGCTGGAAGTTGACGATGTCGGACTGCATGAACACCGCGCAGCCGTAGCCGAAGACGGGCATGGCCTGGGCGGAAAAGGCCAGGTCGGCGTACTGGCCGACGTCCAGGCCGAAGCCTTCGGCGGTGGACTGGAGGAAATAGCCGTTGCCGGCCGAACACTGCGTGTTGAGCTTGAAATCCTTGACGCGGCCATCCTTGAGTACGATGAGCTTGATGTCCTGGCCGCCGACATCCACGATGACGTGGGGATCCTGGTAAAAGCGCAGCGCGCTTTCGGTGTGGGCTACGGTCTCAACCAGCGCCACGTCCGCCTGGAGCACGTCGCGGAGAATATCCTTGGCGTAGCCCGTGGTGCCGACGCCCAGCACCTCCAAGCGCGCGCCCGCGCCCTCCACCTGGGAGCGGAGGCCCTCGAACACGTCAATGGTGTCCTGTATGGGATTGCCTTTGGAGAGCTGGTAATGCTTGAAGAGCACGGTTTCGTCTTCGGCGAGCAAGACGCCCTTGGTGGAGGTTGAGCCTCCGTCCAGGCCGACGAAGGCCCGCAGCACATCACCCGCGGCGGGGCGCGCCGGAGTGAACGGCGGGCGGCGGTAGCGGTCGCGGAAGGCCGCCAATTCGGCGTCGTTTTCGACCAGGCCGCGGCTGCCGGATTTGAGTTTTTCGTCCTGGCGGCCGTGTTCGATGTAATGCACCAGCCCCGCGGTTCCTAGGTATACGCCGACGTCGGCATCCTCGTCCCTGCCGAACTCGACCGCGCCGAGCGCGGCGTAGTACTGCGCGTTTTCGGGCACCTTGATCAGATCTTCCGGGGTGGCGCCGGCGGGGATCTCGACCTTGCGTTCCTTCCACATGCGGGGGATGTTGGCTTGCCAGGCCTCGCGCATGCCGCGGATGAAGGAATTGGGGCCGCCGAGCAGCAGCACATGCGGCCGCAGGGTATTGCCGCGGGTCAATACCGTCAGGTTTTGCAGCACAATAGCCTCGAATAGCGAAGCCATCAGTTGATCGTTGGGCGTGCCCTCTTTTTGCAGACTGTTGATGTCGGTTTCGGCGAAGACGCCGCATTTGCCCGCCACCTTGTGCAGCTTGATGCCGTGGTAGCCCTGATCGCAGAGGCGGTCGGCGGGGATACGCAGCTTGGCGTTGATCTTGTCAATGACGGCGCCGGTGCCGCCGGCGCATTTGTCGTTCATGGAGGGGATTTTCTTCTTGCGCCCGCTTTCCTCATCGTCCTTGAAGACGATGATTTTGGCGTCTTGGCCGCCGAGCTCGACGACGGAATAGACCTCCGGGTGCAGCTTTTCGACGGCCAGGGAAACGGCGGTGACCTCCTGGACGAACTTGGCGCCGGTGGGCTCACAGAGAGGCTGGCCGCCGGAACCGGTCAGGAATAGCCGGGCGCGGCCGGCCGCGAGACCAACTTCCTGTTCCATGCGGCGGAGAAAATCCAGCGTCCGCTCCGGTTGCTTGGTGTCGTGGCGCTGGTAATCGCGCCAGATGACCTGATCGCTGGCGGCGTCGACGACGACCGCCTTGACCGTGGTGGAGCCGACATCAAGGCCGACCAAAAACTGCGCCTGCGGGGTTGCCATGCATGCTCCTTGCCGTTTGGGCTTGGGCGCGGCGGGCGGCGGCGAGGGAAGCGGCCGGCCGCCGGACGGTTCAGGGAACGGGGCCTAATGCGCCCCGGCCGCGGGCGCCCGCGACAGGGAAACGTGGGTGCGCCGCCACCAAGCGGCGTCACGGTCCATACGGTCGGAGACGTGCAACACGAACTGGGCCGCTGTGCCGGCGATGCCGGCGCGATGGGGCACGGGATAGAAGGGGCGCTTCAACTCCGGGTGATCCGCGATATAGCCATGGATCTGCTCCATGCTCTTGCCGGTGCCCGCCAAGGCGGTTTCGAACTCCGCCTTGGCCTTCATCTTGGCCTCGCCGAGCGCCATTTGGACCCGGCTGTGGGCGTTGACCTCGCCTTCGCCGGAGGTTTCGATGGGGAGATAAATCATCTCCTTGAAACGGTTCACCACCGCCGACTGCGCGCCGTCGGATTGCGAACTGGGCATGCAGCCGAACGGCTTCAGCCCGAGGACCATGTGGCAAAGGTGATGGACGGTGTAATAGACGTTCTTGCCTACCTCGAGATGGCCTTCGCCGCCGCGGGCGAGGCGGTTGTAGAAGGGATGGGCCATGGCGGCCAATTCCTTCTGCGGCACCAACGGGTGGGTGATCCCGCCGAGGCGTTTGGTCAAGCGGTGGTAGAAATGCCCCCAAACCGCCTCGCCGATCACCAGCGCCAGCCATTTCTGCCGGAACTTCAGCTCATTCGCCATCCGCTGCTTGAGCTGATACCAGGCGGCATCGGGATAAGGGGAGTCGGCGCGGCGGCGGCCGACGGCATTGAGCCGCACCTGATGAATCATGTAGGCGACCCAGGTGGCGATGGGCTCGACAATGACCTGCGCGCCCTCGCGCTCGAGAAAGCGGAACATATTAAAGTTGCCGTCGCCTTCGGTGATCTGCGCCCAAAACTCGCCGGTGATCTTGACCACCGGCTTGACCTTGGTGCGGTCCACCTCGATGCGATCCATGTTCGCCCTGGCCGCGGCCAAGCCGTTATAGAGTTCCTTGCCATAGAGGTGGTCGAGCACCTTGAGCAGGACGCTGAAGGTGTCCTTGATCTTGCGGTTTTTCTGGAGGAGCCCGGCGGCCATGTTGTTGTGCTCGCCGAGCTCGAAGGGCTTGCGGTCGCGGAGCACGGCGCCCAGCTGGGCGACGGTCTCGGCGAATAACTGGTCGGTTTCACCGCGCCGCGTCTCGAAGGGGCGGATCTGGTAGACCAAATCATTCATCGCATCGCCGAGCAGCAAGGCGTTCAGCATGCTCATGCCGAAGTTGACGGTGAACTTCAGGCCGGGTTCTCCGGAGGCGGCCTTGATGCCGTCCTGCTGCTGGAACAACAGCACGCGGAAGCCGTTGAAACCGGCATTGTCGAGTGCAAAGCGGTACTCGGCCTCATACATGCCGAAGCGGCAGGGGCCGCAAGATCCGGCGGTGAAGAACACATGCCGGTCAATGATCTCCTGGCGGCTCATGCCTTGCTTTTCCAGGCCCTGGAGGTACTGGATGAGATTGCCGACGGTGAAATAGGTGGGATTGCACTGGCCGGTGTTGCCGAACTCCTTGCCGAGCTGGAAAGCGGCGACGTTGGGCGTGGGAATGACCACGCAGTTGTAGCCGTTGCCTTGGAACGCAGCCTGGATCAGAGCCTCATGTTTCCAAGTGAGGCCGCCGAATAAAATGGTGACCCGCTTGCGTTCCTCGCCGACAAAGGGCCGCTCGACGGGGCGATGAAAGTGCTCGCGCGCGGCGAGGCCGGTGGCGGCGTTGAGGCGTTCACGTTCGGCGGCCAGGCGGCGCTGAATCTCGGATTCCAGACGGTCCACGGAAACAAAATCGGGGGCTTGAACCGGCATGATGGGGGGTGCTCCTTTGCCCAACTCGGATGCGCGCCATGGCATTGGCGGCAGGCGGCGGCGCCAAACCAAAGTTGCAAAGGCCGCAGCCCCGGTTCGACCACGCCGCCAATGCTTTGACGCTATCGCCAGCGGCTCTAACTTCCAATCCCCACGAATGAGGGGATTGCGATCAGGCGGCGCGCTTGCGGCCCTGGCGTTTGATTTCCTGCTTGGCGTCGCCGTACTTGTTTTGTACCGTACCGGCGAGTTCCTCGGCGGCGCCTTCCAGTTGTTGGCGGGTGTCGCCGCGCCATTCGGCGACCTTGCGGCGGGTTTTACCCTTTAGCTGTTTGCCCGTACCTTTGACTTGATCCTTGTCCACCATGGTTTCCTCCTTGGACTTGCTGCTTGCGTTTCCCTCCCGGGCTTCCTGGCCTCAAAACTAGGCAAAAAGCCAAGCGCAAGCAATGGCGGAAGCGGGGATGCGGGCGGGCTCTGGTGAACGGGGCCAGCCGGTCTGCTCGGCTGTCATTGGCGCTTCACGTTGCTGCGCGTCGCGGGGGCCGGGCCGTTGGCCCAGTGGGCAAAGCAGGCGCGGCAAAGCCGCAAGACTTCCTGCGCGCCCGCGGCGCGCAAAAGAGCGCGGCGGCCCGCCCGCGCAAAAGAAGCGTCGCGGCCCGGGCGAGGCGCAGGCGGGGCAATGACCCGCGCCTTCAAATCATTGGGCGCCGCGCTGGGCGCGGAATGAACCGTTGCTGGGGTGGTGGGGCGCGGCGGCTGGAGGGGGGCGCCTTTGCCCCATGGCCGCGGATGGTTGCGGATGGGGCGGCGGGCGACCGCCGCGCCGCCCCAGAGCATGCGGATGGCGCTACCGCCAGTGATCCGCCATGGCAATGAACGCATCCACGTTGCGCTGCACGTGGGCCAAGGCGTTGGGATTGAGGTAGAGCATGTGGCCGGAGTGATAGAAGTAGGTGTGAATATGGGCCTGCAACTTCGCCGGCAGGCCCATGTGAGTGATGGTGTAATGGGTGGCGAAAAACGGCGTGGCCATGTCGAAGTAGCCGTTGTTGAACATGACCTGCATATCGGGGTCATTGTTCATGGCCCGGGCCAGCGCGGGGGCGACGTTTTGGGCGCGGAGGTCGCCGCCGGCCTTCCATTTCCATTGCCGGTTCACGGCGAAGCTCAGCTGCTGGTAGATGCGGTGGCTGACGTAATGCAGGTCCTGGCGGACATATTGGTCGAAGGTGGCGGTGAGCGCGCCCCAAATGGCGGTGGTGGTGGCGCCCGCGCCGCCGGAGAAGGGCATGAGCGGCTGGAGTTCGGGAGTGATGAAGCGGCCGTCGTAGCGCCCGGTCATGGCTTCGCTGGATCCCATGAGGCGGCGCATGAAGAGCGATAGATTCATGCGCAGGTTGGCCTTGAGCCAAAGCGCCGGGGGAATGCCGGTGAAGTGGCTGAGTTGGGCGGCGATGGCTTGCTTTTGCGCCGCGGGCAACGACGAGCCCTGATAGAGGGCGGCGGCATAGGGCCCCGCGGCGAAAGCTTCGGCCTGCTGCACGAATGCCGGTAGGCTAGCCGGCTGGGGATGCAGCCGGTGGTGATACCAGGCCACGGCGGCATACGAGGGCAGATAGAAGTCGTACGGCATGTCATTGCCGGGCGTGAACTCGATGGTGGGAAAATCGAGCACGGTCGAGCACATGATGACGCCGTTCAGATACACCCCTTGCCGCACGAGATCGTCGGCGACGACCGCGTTGCGGGTGGTGCCGTAGCTCTCGCCGAGAAGGAATTTTGGCGAGTTCCAGCGGCCGTTTTGCTCCACATAGCGCTGGATGAACTGGGCAAAGGCCTGGCCGTCGGCGGCGAGGCCATAGAACATGCTGGGCTTGCCTTGGCCGACGATGCGGCTGTAGCCGGTGCCGACGGCGTCAATGAAGACCAGGTCGGTGGCGTTCAGAAGGCTGTCGCCGTTATTGACCAGCTGATATGGCGGCTGTTCGCCGGCGGTGCTGCCGGGCTTGGGCCACAGGATGCGGCGGGGGCCGAAGCCGCCAATATCCACCAGCGCCGAAGCGCCACCGGGACCGCCGTTATAGGCGAAGGTAACGGGCCGGGTGCTGGGGTTGGCGCCGTCGAGCGTGTAGGCGATGTAGAAGACGCTGGCGGTCGGCTGGTGCTTGGGGTTGTACAAGAGTAAACGGCCGGCGGTGGCGGTATAGGCCAGTTTCTTGCCGTGAATGGTTACGGTCGCATGGGTTTTGATGGCGACGGGTTTAGGGATTTTGGGGGATTTGCCATGCTCCGCCGCTACCAGCGGCAGACTGAGTAGGGAACAGAGGAACGCGGCGCAGAGGGATTTCATCCATTGACCTCCGGAAATGGGGTGGGAAGCGAACCCCCCACTTTAGCCGATCTTTTGGC
Source organism: Acidobacteriota bacterium (assembly GCA_027315185.1). Lineage (GTDB taxonomy): Bacteria > Acidobacteriota > Terriglobia > Terriglobales > SCQP01 > JAKAUF01. The sequence goes on along the minus strand of DAHUYO010000072.1, from coordinate 6,247 downwards.
TAGTGCTATGCGCGGGGGAGGCGCCAAATGGGCAGGCCGACGGCGGCAAGGGGCTGGGCGCGAGCAGCCTCGGAGGGGGTTAGCAAGCGCTCGGAAAGCTTCTCGCCGGGCCGAGGCGCGGTGATCTGCACCGGCGGCTCGGGAGGCGGCGGCATGCCTATGCCGCGCCCGAGCGCTTGCATGGCGGCGGCCAGGTCCTGAATGCGCACCGGCACCTCCAGGCGCGGCGCCCATAGCTCGCTGGCGGCGGCGTCGGCGCCGGCTGCCAGCAACAGGGCGACGGCTTGCGGCAGCGTGAGGAAGAAGCGCTCCATGGCGGGATGGCGGACCTCCAATGGCAAGCCCTGGCGCATGGCGCGCCAGAAGCGCTCGACCACGCTGCCGCCGCTGGCCAGCACATTGGCCAGGCGCACGGTCACGGCGCGCCGGGCCCACTGGGCGCCTTGGGACTGCAAGGCGCGCTCCGCGCCCTGCTTGCTGGCGCCGAGCTGGCTGGACGGTTCGACGGCTTTGTCGCTGGAGACCAACACAAAGGCTTCCGTTCCGCAGTGTTCGATCTGCCGTCCCAACTGGATCACGGCGGCGCAGTTGTTGGCCCAGGCTTCCTGGGGCTGGGATTCCAGCAAGGGGAGATATTTGTGGGCGGCGCAATGGAACACAATCGCCGGCGGGAAGGCGGCGAGAATCGTGGACATTCGGTCGGCGATGCGGCAGTCGGCCAGCGCCAGGGCCGGCGGCGGGCCGCCATCCGCTTGCGCGGAATCTTGCAGACGAACCAAGCCGGCTTCATCCTTATCCAGCGCCAGCACCTCGGCCCCAAGTCCCGCGAGCACCCGCGCCAGGGCGCTGCCGATAAAGCCGCCGCCGCCGGTGACCAGGACCTTGCGCCCGCGATAGGCGGCGGCCGCTTCGCCGCGCGGCAGGGCGCGGGGCAGATCGGCCCAGGGGTTCCGGCCGCGCGCCCACGCCGCCAAGACCGCAGCCAACTCGGTTTGCAGATCAGCGGGCAAGCTGGGCATGGCGTTCGTCATGGGCGTTGCGCCGCCGCCCGCGCGGGGCGAACGCCGCGGCCAATAGGCGGAGATCGGAGCGCCAGGTGCGGTGCGCCAAGTACGCCCGCGAGAGGGCGATCTTGCGGGGCAAGATCTCGGCGAGATAAAATCGCTCGCGCTCCGGACCCAGCGGCAAGAGTGCCTCCTCGCGGGCGAAGCGCAGCGTGGCGGGATCTATCAACCCGGGGCGAACCACCAGCAGGGCGTCGTAGTCCCGGCGGTACGCGCGGGCGTAGCGCGCCACTTCCGGACGCGGTCCGATCAGGCTCATTTCGCCGCGCAGCACGTTCCATAACTGCGGCAGCTCATCCAGCTTGGACCGGCGCAGCCATCGGCCGAGCGGCGTAATGCGCGGATCGCCGGCGGCGGTGACCTGGGGGCCGGCTTCGCCCGGATTGGCCCGACGCATGGTGCGGAACTTGCAGAGCATAAAGGGCCGCCAATGCCGGCCCACGCGCTGCTGGCGGAAGAAGACCGGCCAGCCGTCGGCGGCCCAGATGGCGGCGGCGACGGCAACGAACAGCGGCGCCAGCGCCGCGAGCCCCAGCGCAGCGGCCGCAATGTCCACTGCGCGGCGGGCGCGATCCGCCCTCATCGGTGGAACTCCGCGCAGGTTGCGGCGACCGCGGCGATGACACGGCGCACTGCGTCCGGCCGCAAGCCGGCGTAGAAGGGAAGGGATAGAATGCGCCGATAGGCGCGGTGGGCACAGGGAAAATCCGCGGGCCGATAGCCGAAGGCGCGGCGGTAATACGAGTGCATGTGCAATGGGCGGTAATGCACGCTGGTCTCGATTCCGCGGCGGCGCAGGGCGGCGGCGAATTGGTCCCGGCCGCAGCGCAGGCGGTCCAGGCGCAGCTGAATGACATAGAGGTGCCAGGCATGATCCGGGGCGGCCATGAACGGCGGCAGCTCGATTTCGGGCAGGCGGGCCAGGGCATGCTGATAGCGCTGGGCCAATCGCGCGCGCGCGGCGTGCAGCCGGGCGGACTTGGCTAACTGCGCCCGGCCGATCGCCGCGGCCAAATCGCCGAGGTTGTATTTGTAGCCAGGCAGGAGGATGTCATAGCCGGCGCCGCGCTCGCGGCGTTGCCACGCGCTCGCGCTCAGGCCATGCAGGCGGAGCAGGCGCATGCGCTCCGCTAGGCGCCGGTGGGGCGTGGTGACCATGCCGCCTTCGCCGGTGGTGAGGTTCTTGCTGGCGTAAAAGGAAAACGCCACGGCCGATCCTTCCGAGCCGATTGGGCGGCCATCGTGCCGCGCCGGAAACGCATGGGCGGCGTCCTCGACGACGGCCAGGCGACGGCGGCTGGCCAGGCGGCGCAGCGCGGTCATCTCACAAGGAAGGCCGGCGTAGTGAACGGGGAGGATCGCCCGGGTGCGGCGCGTGAGCGCGGCTTCTGCGGCGGCGGCGGTGAGATTGAGCGTGTGCGGGTCGCAATCGGCCAGCACGGGCCGGGCCCCGAGGCGGATGACCACCTCGGCGTCGGCGGCGAAGCTCATGGTGGGAACAATGACCTCATCGCCGGGGCCGATCTCAAGCGCGGCCAAGGCAACGTGCAGGGCCGCCGTGCCGGAGTTCACCGCCACGGCATGGCGCGCCGAGACCGCGGCGGCGAACTCGGCTTCGAAGCGCTCGGTTTCCGGCCCGCTGGTTAGCCAGCCGGAGCGGAGGACGCGGCGGACGGCGCGCAGCTCTTCGCCGCCGACGCTGGCGCGGTGGAAGGGAACGGCGCTGGATGGGCGGGAGCGGGGGGAACGGTCCATTCCAGCCACACGGCGTCGGCCAGAGCGAGCAGCGCCGGCCAGCGGCGGCTGCAACGGCACAGCAGCCGGGACGCCGCCACCAGGCAGCGATAGCGGCGCGGCAGCAAGTCGCGATCGTCCCATTGCGCGTTGGTCGAGAAGTATCCTTCGGCGCGCAAGCGAAGGCGCGTTTCCCTCGCCGGCGGACCGGGCTGGAGCGCAGCCCATTGGCGCATCTGCGCCAGGGTCCAGTATTGCACGCCGGTTTCCCGCGGCCGGCCGCAACGCGCCAACAGCCGGAACCAGCGTGCTCGCAAGCCGCCGCGATGGGGCAGCTGGAGCCGGAGCACGCCGTGCGGACGGAGGGCATTGATGGCTTCGTGCAGCGCCGCTTCTCCCTGCCGCGGCAGGTATTGCCAGACGCCATAGGCAATGGCTTGATCGAACGCCGCGGGCCGAAACGGCAAACGATCGAGATCGGCGCAGACGAAATGCGCCGCGTGGTCGCGTCCCAGTTCCCGCGCCACGCGCCGCGCCGCCTGCACCGCCGGTAAGGATCGGTCCACCCCCACGGCGCGGCAACCGGCCGCGGCGGCGGCCAATGACCATCGCCCCCAGCCGCAACCCAAATCCAAGACCGCCGTTCCCGCTGGGGCACTCCATGGCCAGCGGGGAATGGGATAGCGCGCCAGACGTGCGGTCAGCCCGGCGTACATGCGGCCGTGGGTCACGGCAATGGTTTGCGATACGTGGCTATCCATGGGCTTAGGCCACGACGGCTGCTGGCGATGGCGCCTTGGGGGCATGGCGGATGGCGAGGCGATGGGGGCCTTGCGCCGCGAGCCTCGCGATACGGACCCGTAGAAGCCAGCTTAGCAGTCGAGTGCCGGCGAGGGCTAAGCGCCCAGTGCGAGCGCAGCGGGGGCTGGAGGGCGGTTGCGCCGCGACGGGTTAGTGGCGCGTAATCCGGCCGAAGATCACTCGCGGTCCTTCCGGGGTATTGCTGAGGGCCGAAGGCTGTGCGGTCACGAAAATCTCAAAATCGCGATACGGCGTGCGAATGTTGATTTGCCCTTCATGGCTGCCGTTCACCATCAGTTGGCCCTTGTTTTGTGCCGGCTGGCCGTCGGCTTGAATCCATACCACGTAGACCGATTGCGCCGGCGACAGGGCGTCCGGGGGCGGCAAAAACTTGACCTCCAAATGGACCGTGGTGTTTTGGTTGCGGTCGTGGCCGATGGTCGCGAAGGCATTCGCCCCAGGTACGGCGGAGGAGACGGAAAGCTGAACCTTCGTACCTCCGCCAAAGGGCCAAATGAACGCCAACGCCAGGAGAGCAACCGCGTAGACTGCTGAGCCAGACCGTCGGTACTGCATTGGAACCTCCGTTCTTTTGGAGGCTAGCCGCGAGTGGCGGGATGTTTACTGCTGCGTATCTTCGCTGCCGGGCCTCGGCGGGTGCGTCGCGGGCGCGGCGGGCCGGGGCGTACGCCATAGATATCGAGCGCTTCCTGCGTGCCGACGTAGACGCGTCCGTGGGCCACTAGCGGAACGGCGAACTTGACCCCAACTCCGGCGGCATCCCGTTGGCCCGCCGCATTGCTGGCGTAGAGCACCTGGCGAACGTTATCCGCACGCAGCGCGTAGAGTACGGCCTCGCTACCGGGCTTCCAGCCATTGGTGCGCAGCAGCCAAACAATCGCATGGCGCCCATGGTTGGAGGAGACGACCGGCGTCGCCCCCGGCCAAGGAAAGCGCACCGTGCCCTGAACGGGCGGCGCCAGCAAGCGCCCTTGCTTCAGCGTGTAGACCTGGATCAACTGGTTGACGGTCGCGGAATAGAGACGGTGATGAAAGTACGCCGGCAGGCTGAATGCCGACCCGTTGACCATGCGCAGGGACTGGACGATTTGAGTGTCGCCGCCGGGATGGAAGCCGCCGAGATGGCGCCGATTCAGCAAATAGATGTCCCGGCGCTTGCCTTGCGCCAGGAGCAGCTCTGGGACCAGCCCCGGCTGCGGCGGTAGCAGAACCACGCCCGCCGAACCGACATCCTTATCCAGGCGCGCCAATTCCGCCTGATCGAAGGGAGTGAAATAATCCCGCACGCGCAGGCCGCGCGGCGTCAACGCGAGTTCCACGACGGAATCGCCATAGTCCCGTCCGCCGCGGTTGGCATCAAAGGTTCCATTGCCGGTGGCGAAATAGACATGGCCACGGCGACCCGCGGCCAGCCCATTGCCTGATTGCCAGATGCCGCCGGCGTCGCCGTCGGGCGTCGCGCACCAGGCGCCTACCTGCCGGAGATTGCTGTCGCGATAGGCCATCACCCAGCCGTGGTAGGGGCGCACGTCGCAACTCGACGCCCAGGCCATATAAATCACGCCGTGGGTCAACACCAGGCCGGCGCGGGCGTTGTTCCGCCGGGGATCGAAGCGGACCACGCTGTCGCTTTTTCGGTTGATGGCGTGCGCCCGCCCTCCGCTGCCCGGCGCCGCGGCGGCGATAACAGCCGGGGGCCGCAGGTCCTGTCCCGTCGCCCAACTAAGCGCGTGCAGCCGCTGCACGAACTTGCCGTGTTCTAGGGTTCGCGCCAGCACGTAGATGGCCCGCGTGCGCGGGTCCAGCACGGGCGTCGCGGTAATGCCCACGGCGGGAAGAATTTGCGCGCAGCCCAATGCGGCCGCGGGCACGGGCCGGACGCCGAAGGCCGGATACGCCAACCGCCGCCTCCACAGAGGCGCGGCGGGATGACCCGCGGCGTCAAAGGCGTAAACGGAATCGTTTTCCGTGGCCACGAAGACGACGTTGTGGACGCCCTGGCCCGGAATGCGCACGCCGGGCATGTATAGCGGCTGGGCGTAGATGGGTCCGTCCACGCGCAGGCGGGCCAGCAGTCCAAAGCGGCGGCGGTTGACGTCGCGCGGCGTGAGCGTGGTTTCCGCGAAATCCGAGCCGGTGCGGGCGCTGTTGTATTGATAGGTGGTTACGGCGTCGGCGGCCCGTGCAGGCGGCAGGGGCTCACGGCCCCGCTGGTTGCGGTGGCAGCCTGCTAGGAGAGCCGCGGCGGCCAGCGCCCACGCGAACCGGTTCACCTCTTGAGCGTAGCAAACTGCCGGGCACGGCGAGGCGGCGGATGTGGGCGGGCTTCGGGCGAGGGGTGGTTCGGGGTGGCGGAGTGGCCGCGGGCTAAAGCCCACGGCACACAGGCTAAAGCCTATTCCACGGGCACCGACCTGGCCACTGCCTAGCGTTTCGTTTCCATGCGGGGCGGCGGGGGACGACAGCCGAGGACGGCTATCCTAACTTTCGCTGCGGCTAGGGCCGGGGCGGCGAGGGGCGCGCGCGGGGCGATTTCGGTCGCCGCAGAACCGGCTGAGCTCGTTCAGAATGATGCGTGACACTCGAAAGGCAGAGTGAACGCATGCAAACACAATGGGTCCCCGAGG
>DAHUYO010000071.1 GCA_027315185.1 Acidobacteriota bacterium | reverse complement strand
GTGGGGGGCATCTGCCGCAGCGCCGCGGCCAAGCTCGTGCGCAAGGTGTCCATCAGCCGAACTCCGATTCTAACCCACCGCCCCGCCGCCGCGATCGGCAGCGCGCGCCCGCCGCCCGCTGGCGAGGCCGGTGCGGCGGCTTATTTCGGCTCGGCGGCGATGCGGGCGGCATTCTTCTCCCGCAACTCATGGTCGTAGGCAAAGGAATCCGCGTAGGTCACGTTCAGCTTCGCCAGCACGTTGGGCGGACAGCCGCGCCATTCCGCCACCGGGTGATTGCCCATGTAGCGCAGATCCTTGACGCCCATTTTGCTGGAGTAGAACGCGTTGACCACCAAGTTGCGCAGGTCAGTGAAGAATGCCGCGCCGTTGGCGTCCTCGCGGGTGGCGCGGTCGGGCCAGGCGATGCGGTCCAAGATGCGCTTCTGCTGGGCCAGGGCGCAATCGGCGAAGTCGTGGCCGAACTGCTGCCGCGCCTGAATGTTCAGCCACAGGAAACCGCCGCGGATCTGGTCCCGCAGGCGCTCGCCGCGGATGGTCAGAAAGTCGTCCACGCATTGCGGCACCGCGGCGTCGGTGGCGCTGCCGGTGCGCTCGTCAGCGGGAATGATCAAATCGGCAAGCACCGTCAGCAGGCGATATTCCCGCGGGCTGAGCGCGCGCGGCTGATACGGGTCCGCATTGGCCGCGGCGCGCCGCGGCGCCTCCGCGTAGGCGGCGGGCGCCCCAACGGCGGCCCCGCCGATGAGGGCGGCGGCGGGCGCGGCGCCGAGCACCTTCAATAAATCCCGGCGTGGCATGCCGCCGGCCGGCGGCATGTTGGTTTTGGGTTTCTCGGGTGAGTGGCTCATGTTAAACCTCCCCTTGCCGCACCAGCGCGGCGATATGTTCCGAGGTGCGGTGGGCCAGCGCCATGATGCTTAGCGTCGGATTCTTGTCCGCATTGCTGACAAATGGACCGCCGTCGGTGACGAACAGATTCTTGCAATCCCAACTCTGCGCCCAGCGGTTCAGCGGCGACGTGCGGCGGTCCGCGCCCATGCGCACCGTGCCCACCTCGTGAATAATCTCGCCGCCGTGGGAAATGCCCCAGCGATTCTCCGCGTTCTCGGCGTAAGTGACGGTTCCGCCGCACCCTTCGATCAGTTCCCGGAAGGTCTGTTGCGCGTGCCGCGCCATCAAGATCTCGTCCTCGCTCCATTGGAAATGGAAGCGCAGCACCGGAATCCCGTATTCGTCCACCACGTTGGGGTCAATCTCGCAATAGCTTTGGTCGTTGGGGATCATTTCCCCGCGGCAGTCAAAGCCGATGAAGGAACCCCACAGCTTGCGCAGACCGCGCTTCAATTCCACGCCGTAGCCGCCGCCCAAATATTGCTCCGATCCGGACAGCGTGAAGGCGCCGGGAATATTGTGCCCGCCGCCGACTTCGATATGGTAGCCGCGGGCGAACGGCAGCTTGCCCCGCAACTGCTTGTCGTAGTTCCACCAGGGCATGTAGACGTGCATGCCGCCGACACCGTCTTCGTCATGTGGCGGCAGGTCCAGCAATTGCGGAATGTGGCCGCTCATGTTCGTGCCTACGGTGTCCATCAAATATTTGCCCACCACGCCGCTGCTGTTGCCCAGTCCATCCGGGAACGACGGGCTCTTGGAGTTCAGCAGCAGCCGGGCGGACTCGCAGGCGCTGGCGGCCAGAATGATGACGCGGCCGCGGACCTGCTGTTCTTGCCGCGTCTTTTTGTCAATGTAGGACACCGCCCGCGCGCGCCCATCCGGCCCCAGCAAAATCTCCCGCGCCATAGCGCCGGTGCGGATCTCCAGCTTTTTGGTCGCCAGCGCCGGCGGCAGCAACACCGTGGGGGACGAGAAGTTGGAGCTGGTGGCGCAACTGCGGCCGCATTGGCCGCAGTAATGGCAAGCCGGCCGGCCATGGTGCGGGCGGGTGATGATGGCCAAGCGGGACGGAACGCAGGGAATCCCCAGCCGCCGCGAGGCGTTCTGGATCATCAACTCGAAGCAGCGTGGCCGCGGCGGTGGCAAAAATTTTCCATCCGGCGTGTTCTCCAGGCCCTCGACGGAGCCGAAAACGCCGATCAACTCCTCCACCGCATCGTAGTGCGGCGCCAACTCGTCATAGGTGATGGGCCAATCGAAGCCCTTGCCATCCCGGCTGTAGGGCTTAAAGTCATACGGGCCCATGCGCAGCGCGATGCGCCCCCAATGGTTGGTGCGGCCGCCCAGCATCCGCGCCCGCCACCACATAAAGTCCGAGCCCGGCGCATTGACGTATGGTTCGCCTTTTACTTGCCAGCCGCCCACGCACGCGTCGAAGTACCCCCACGAACTGGTGCCGCCACCTTCGCCGCGATGGGGCGCATCGTAGGGCCATTCCAACATGTGGGATTGGGTGGCGGTATCGTACCAATCGCCCGCCTCCAAGATGAGGCAGTTGGCGCCGGCTTTAGTCAGGACATAGGCCGCCATGCCGCCGCCGGCGCCGGAGCCGATAATGACCGCGTCGTAGATCTTGGGAGATCGGGTAATTTGAGCCATCTGGTTTTCCCGAGGGCACTGTACCATGCGAGCAGGCCAAATGGGAGCGGCTTTTCCGCGGCGGCCTTTGCCTCACCGCGAGCCACGGGAGGGAAGCTCGGTACTTGCACCGGCACCTGGCCACCCCAAACCGGGTACGGGCATCCCACCGCCCACGGGTAAATGGCCCGCTTTTGCGTGGCAGATCACGTGCATCTCACCTGCCGGTTGCGGTTCCATTTTGGGTTCCGACGGTTGTGTTCACTGGCACCCCTGTTGCGGCCCGCGGCCCAGCCTATGACTCCCTTCTCTGCTGCGTCGCCCCCGTTTCGCAAGCGTTGGCTGGCGGTCGCCATTATGTTAGCCGCCGGATGGCTGCCGTTGCGCGCTAGCGGCCCGGCTTCGGCGGCGCCGTTCGCCAAGACCGCGCCGGCCCACAACGCCCCCGTCTCCCGGTCCGTGTCCCAAACCGAGGCGCTGCTGTTTGGAGGTTGCGTCCTGTTGGCGTTGGGCACGCTGCTGCGCCGCCGCCACGCCATGGTGCCGTGCACTTCGCCCACGCCGCACGCGGTGAATGTCCCTTCCGTGTAGCCCGCCTCGCGGCTTCCTCCGCTGTCGCGCACCCCGCGGGCTCGCGCCGGCAGCCGGCCGACATCCGGGACAATCCCGCACGGTCCCCGCGGCGCGTGCGGCGGACTCCTCCATCCGGATTGGCATTGCCGGCTCCTAGCGGCTCCCGGCGCGGCTGGGGTGGCGCCGCGGCGCGCCGCACCCTGGCGTGACTGGCAAGGTTCCATAACGCACGTGACGCTTGCGCTAAATCGTTGAATCGAATAGTGTCTGTCTTGATGCCTCCACTTCGCCCCACCCCCAGCGCCACAGCCCCTAAGGCAGGCGTGGTTCGTCGCCTGGCGGTTTGCCTGTTTCCCTCGCACCCGCTGGTATCGTCGGAGTTCGACCAGCGCCTGGATCCGGCACGTTTCGTCCTCCAGGCAGTGCGCCCCGAAGTCGGCCCCGGCGGCACCGTGGATTCCAGCCGTCTGCCGGAAGCCGACGTTTACGTAGTGGACACGCACGCACCCCGGCCTGTGACCGAAAGCCTGGTCGCCGGCATTTTCGCCCGCTTTCCCCAGGCCCGCGTGATCACCTTGGCGGATGAGTTCGGCGAAACCAACGCGTTTCCCTTGCTGCGCCTTGGCGCCAAGGGCCTGGTCACCTATGCGCAGGCGCCGGGACAGATCGCGCAAGCGCTCGAGGCCGTGGCCAATGGCGGCTATTGGGTGCCGCGGCCGCTGTTGTCGCGCTTCGTGGACTCCATCATTTCCGGCCTGGGGAGCCGCCAATTCGCCACCGGCACGACGCAATTGAGCAAGCGGGAAAAGGAGGTGCTGGACTTGCTGTTGGAGAACATTTCCAACAAGGAAATCGCGCAGCGCCTCCACATCTCCGAGCGCACCGCCAAGTTTCACGTCTCCAATCTGTTGGCCAAGTTTTCCGTTCGCCGGCGCGCCGATCTGATCGTGCTGTGGTTCCAAAATCCGCCGGCCGCCGGCTAGGCGCTCGCGCGTGGAACGGCAGCACGTAAACTAAATGGCAGGGGCCGCTGGTGGCTCCGACATTGCATGGCCAAGGCGCTTGCCACCGGATCCCGCCCGAACTCCACGACGGGCACGGCTCCGGCGGCCGCGGTTTTGAACTGGACGCAGTCGCTGCTGCTGGCCGCGTTTGGGGCGGCGCTCCTGGCGCTGGCCTTTCCTCCCGTCAGCCTCTCCGTTCTTGCCTGGATCGCCCTGGCGCCGCTATGCCTGGTCTGTTTGCGCGCCGCCAGCGGTGGGCAGGCGTTTTGGAGCGGCTATGTAGCCGGGGCCATCTTCTTCGGCGCCGATTGTCCTTGGGTCGCCTACACGGTGCGCCGCTACGGCGGCCTCAGCCGTCCCGAGGCGGTGCTGGTATTCGTTCTCTTCCTCGCTGTGGTCGGCGTCTTCTTCGCTCTGTTCACCTGGATCGGCTATTGGCTCTGCTGTTGGGCGCCGCTGCCGTGGTTGACGCTGCCGGCGCTGTGGACGGCGATCGAGTTTCTGCGCACCTATGTGCCGTTGGGCGGCTTCCCCTGGGATCTGGCGGGCTATTCGCAAGCCAATCACGCCGGCTTCATGCTCTCCGTCACCGTCGCTGGCGTGTATGGCGCGGGCTTTTTGATAGCCTTGGAAAATGCCGTGCTGGCCGACGCCGCCAGCCACTTTTCCAGTTGGTTCTCGCAGGCGCCGCGGCGCGGCGCCCGCACCGCCTGGGCCTGGCCGGTGGCGCCGGCGATCACATGGTTTTTGGTCGTGGGTTTCGCCAGCTTCCCATTCGATCCGCCGCGGCTTCAGCCCACCACGCTGCGGGCGGTTTTGGTGCAACCGGACGCCAATCCCAACGCCGTCTGGTCCGATGCGGCCTTTGCGCGCTACCTGCACGGAATGGAGAAGCTCTCCCACCCCGGTCCGCGGCTGCGTGACGACGCGCCGGCGCTGGTGCTGTGGCCGGAGAGTCCCGCACCGTTGGAATACGCTCCGGAGCCGCAGTTGCAGGCCTCCGTGGCCGGCTTGACCCGCTCCAATCACGCCGAGTTGCTGTTTGGGGAAACCGCCCTGTTGCATCCGTCCGCGCCGCCCGGCCAGCAGGATCCCATCAATGCCGCGCGCTTGATCCAACCCGACGGCCTGCCCGGGCCGCGCTACGCCAAGCGCCACTTGGTGCCCTTCGGAGAATACGTGCCGTTGCCTGCGTGGCTGCGGCGCTGGACCGGCGTCCGCGCCATGGTGAGCCAGGTGGGCGATTTCGTGCCCGGCGACAAGCTGACGCTTTTTCATCTCCCTGCGGCGGTCGGGAAGAACAGCGGGAACGGCCACCCCTATACGTTCGGCGCCTTGATCTGCTACGAATCCATCTTTCCCGCCTTGGCCCGGCAGGAGGTCCATGCCGGCGCCCAGTGGCTGGTGAACCTCTCCGACGACGGTTGGTATGGCAATTCCGCCGCCCGCCCGCAGGGCTTGCTGATGGCGCGGGTGCGGGCGATGGAGAATCGCCGCTGGCTGCTGCGCGACACCAACAATGGCATCACCGCCATCATTGACCCCTTCGGCCGCGTCCGGGCGCGCTTGCCGTTGGGGGGAGTGGCGGCCTTGCGCGGCCACTTCGCCGCGCGCAGCGGACAAACCTTCTACACCGAGCATGGCGATTGGCTGCCCTGGCTCTGTACAATATTCGTAGGCCTGATGGCGCTCGCCGGTGGTCTGCGCCGCCGCTTCCGCCGCGTCTAACGGGCCTCCCACTCTGCTATGTCCGCGCAACCCATGCTCGATGATTTGGACCGGGAACTCCAGGCGCTGAAGGCACAAGCCCACGATGTGCGGGTGTATCTTTGACGCTCCTCGGCTGCAACAACAAGCGGCGGAGCTAGACCGGCAAAGCGCCGCTCCCGGCTTTTGGTCCGATAGCGAGCGCTCGCTCGCCGTATCGCGTGAGCGGAAAAAGCTGGACCGGCTGCTGGCCAATGACCGTGAGCTGGGGCAGGCGGTGGAGGAGGCCGCGGTGCTCCTGGAGCTGGCCCGCGAGGGTGAGGACGCGGCGGAGGATCTGGCCGCGGCGCTGCTCCGCCTGCGGCGCCAACTGGAGCGGATCGAAACCGAGACCCTGCTGACCGGCGAACACGACGGCTCCAATGCCATCGTGACCATCCACCCCGGCGCCGGCGGCACCGAAAGCCAGGATTGGGCGGAGATGCTGATGCGAATGTATCTGCGCTGGGCGGAACGGCAGGGTATGAAGGCCGGCGTCATGGATCGGCAGGAGGGGGACGAAGCGGGAATTAAATCCGCGACGCTCCACATTCAAGGCGAGAACGCCTACGGCCTACTGCAATCCGAAACCGGCGTTCACCGCCTGGTCCGCATCTCGCCCTTCGATCAAGCCAAGCGCCGCCACACTTCCTTCGCCAGCGTCTTCGTCAGCCCGGAAATTGACGACCGGATCGAAATTGACATCCGCGACGAGGACCTGCGCATCGACACCTTTCGCGCCGGCGGCAAGGGCGGCCAGCACGTCAATATGACCGATTCGGCAGTGCGCATCGTCCACCTGCCCACCAACATCGTCGTCCAGTGCCAAAACGAGCGCTCGCAGCACAAAAATCGCGCGCAGGCGATGAAGATCCTGCGCTCCCGGCTCTACGAGCATGAAATGGAGAAGAAGCGCGCCGCCGCCCGCGCCGTGGAAGACGCCAAGCTGGACATTGATTTCGGCAGCCAGATCCGTTCCTATGTGCTCCAGCCCTACCAACTGGTGAAGGACAACCGCACCAAGCTGGAGATCGGCGATGTGCAGCGCGTCTTGGACGGCGATCTGGACGCCTTGATCCACGCCTATCTGGTCCACAAGCGTGCCGCCGCCGCGCCTGCCGCTCCCGCGCCGTAGCCGCGCTGCGTCTCCCGTCCGGGCGGCGCAAGCAACGGCCGCGCCCTCCGGCCCATCCAACCGCGCAATTCTCGGAGGTGGCGAAGATGCGAGCGGTGGTGTTTCACGGCATCGGGGATATTCGGCTGGAGGACGTGCCCAATCCCCAGTTGCAGGCGCCCAGCGACGCCATCGTCCACCTAACCGCCAGCGCCATCTGCGGCACGGATTTGCATTTCGTCCACGGTACGGCGGAACCCGTGAAGCCGGAAACGATCCTGGGGCATGAAGGCGTGGGCCTGGTGGAGCGCGCCGGACCGGAGGTGCGGAATTTCCGCGGCGGCGACCGCGTGGTGGTATGCGCCACCATTGCCTGCGGCGTTTGCGTCTATTGCCGCGCCGGCTACTATTCCCAGTGCGAGCGCGCCAATCCCCACGGGCCTCTGGCGGGAACGGCGTTCTTCGGCGGCCAGGAAGCGAGCGGGCCGTTTCCGGGCCTGCAAGCCCAGAAGGCGCGCATTCCCTGCGCGGCGACCACGCTGGTGCGCATGCCGGAGCAGGTCAGCGACGATCAGGCCATTCCCACCTCCGACATTTTTCCCACCGGCTATTTCGCCGCCGATCTCGCCGACTTGCGACCGGGGCGCACGCTGGCGGTGTTTGGCTGCGGTCCCGTCGGCCAATGCGCCATTCTTAGCGCCACGCTGCACGACGCTGGGCGCATAGCCGCCTAGCGTGGGCGGCGGCGCGTTCCATGGCCGCCGCCCACTGCGCACGGATGGCGTGTGGGCTTACGATGTGGGCACTGCGGCCAAGTCCACCCGGCGGGCCAATCGCCTGGAGCCCGGCTCCGGCACCACCGCCGTCGAGGCGGCCCGCCGCCGGGCGCCCCGCGACCGGCGGTTAGAACGTGAACTTGGCGAACAGTTGCATGAATCGCGGCCGTGTCATGGTCGAACTGTAATTGCCGAACGTGCTGCCGTTGTCCAGCGCCAACGACGCCGTTTGCGCATCGAAGCGCACGGTATTGGTCGCGTTGAACACCTGCCAGCCGACTTGCAGCGCCTTGCCCTCGCCTCCGATGGCGAAGGACTTGTCCAGGCCCGTATCTATGCCGAAGAAACCATCGCCCTCGACCACGTTGCGGCTGCCAGCTTCACCCGGCAAATCGTTGCGGAACGCCGCCAGCGCCAGCGAAGGATTCACGAACATGTTGGGTCCGCTGCCATCGGGCCCTTGCGGATTCATCGTGGTTTGCTCGCCGGGGATGGCCTTGCTCTGCATGGCGTTCCCAGTCAGCTCCCAGTTGGTGGGGAAAAAGAAGCCGTTGCCCACATTGACCGGGAAGGCCGTTGTCCAGCGATAGTAGCCGGAGAACTGCCAGCCGCCGATGACCGCGTTCAGCCAGTTGGCCGCGCCGCTGCCCAGCCACTGGCCACGGCCGAACGGCAGATTCCAGACCCAGTTGGCGTTGATCTGCTGCGTGGTGTTGAAATCCGACTGGCCGTAGAGCTGGTACGGCGACCAGGAATTGATGATCGCTCCGCCCAGGCCGCCGCCCGGCGGGCTCTCGCTGATGCGCTCGGCGTCCGACGCCTCGTCCATGGACTTGGACCAGGTGTAGTTGAACTGGGTTTGCAGGTTCCGTCCCACTTGCACCTGATACGTCGCTTGCAAGGCATTGTAGTTTGAGGTGCCGATATTGTTCCAGGCGTAGAGCGAACTGTATTGGCTGTGGTAGAAGCTGTAATAGCCGGTGGTCGGGGCCGGCAGGCCAATGCCGCCGTTGCTGGGCGGGAAATCCAGCAGAATCGAGGCCGAGGTTTCGTTCGGCACGAAGCAGCTCCACAGCTCGTACACCGCCTGCGTGGCGGTCAGCGGGCTGGTGTCCGGCGCGCCGGGAGTGCAGGGGTTGTTGTTGCCCAGTGCATTCATCACGTCGGCTTGCGTTAGGCCGGTCCAGGTGCTGAAGATGTTTTGCCAGAAGGGAATGTTGGGGACGTTCGCCACCGGCGTGTTGGCGTCGTAGAGCTTGCTCAGCGCATCGGCGGCGGCGAAATAGCTCTGGTGGCTCTTGGGATCCACCAAATTGCCTGGCATCGCCAGGTCCTCCTGCATCGGCAGGCGGCGGCCGAACGTGCCGACATAGCTCAGCGACAGCGAGGAACGCGTCCCGAACTGGCGGGTGATGGAGAAATCCACCTCGTGCACGTAGGGCGTCTTGATGCTGCTGTCCAACCCCCAGGCAATGTTGCCGAAGATCGGCGGCGGGGTCTGCGGGAAGCCGCCCGGCGGCGCCGCCGGTTGCAGCGAACTGGGCAGGCAGGTCAGGCAGCTCATGCGCGGCGCATTGGCGATGGTGATGCCCAATGGATTGCTCAGGTTCGTCGCCAGGCCGAAGGAGCCGTCCTGATTGAACGTGTTCACCATCCCCGCGCCGAAATGCTCATAGAGCAAGTCATAGCCGCCGCGAATCGAGAACTCGCCCTTGTGGCCGAAGATCGTTCCCAGCCAGCCCTTGCCGAAATCCGGCGACCACGCCACGCCGATGCGCGGGGCGACGTTGGAGAAATCCCAGTTCCACATGTTCGGCGCGTTGTTCACCGGCCCGCCGAGCTCGAAGGAAACCAGCCCCGCCTGGCTGGCCGGCTTTCCCTGCGCCGCCAGGGCCCCGGTTTGGTTCATCCAATCGCCCAGGTTCAGCGAGGTGCAGCTGCCGCCGGCGGTGGCGACGCACGGGGCCACCTGAAGGCCGTTGCTTTCATACGGCGGCTGCTCCAACGTGTAGTTGAGCCCGTAGGTCACCACCAAGTTGGGGGTCACGTGCCACTGGTCCTGGCCGTAGAACTGGTAATCGTTGATTTGGAAATTCCGCGTGATCGGTGCGCCCTGCGCCAGCGTGCTGCCGTTGCGGTTGTAGTTGTAAACCGCGTTGTATTCGGTGATCGCGCCCAGCAGGTCAATCATGGACCAGTCGTAATTGTTGTCGAAGCTGCTGGCCACGGCCGGAAAGCCGCCGTTGGGCGGATCGTAGGGGCTGGCCGGACGCCCGGCGAATCCCGAGGTATTCAGAAAACCGGTGTTCAGCGAGGCGTTGGAGAATGAGTTGTCGAAGCTGACGCTAGCATCCGAAACCAAGTCGGCGGAAGCGCCGAACTGGAGGGTGTGATTGCCCACGATCCAGCTCACATCGTCGGTGAAGTCATTCTCGGGGACGATCAGCTGGCTGCTGTAATTGCCCTGGGAGTTGGGGAAGTCCAGATTGCGCGTGGAAACGTAGGGGCTGGACGATGAGCCTTCAAAGCCCAATCCTTGGCGAATGAATCCGTAGTGAAAATTATTGATGAAATTCGGCGAGAGCACCGAGGTCCAGCCGAAGATCAAGCCCCGGCTGTCGGTTAAGTTGGTGTTGTTGGGCGGCTGGCCCGGAAATTGCTGGGCGCCGTCCACCTTGAAATTCTCCGTCTCCCCGCGCAGGAACATCGTTTCCGTCGGGCTCAGGTCATAGTCCAGCCGCGCGATATAGGTGTCGTAGCCGCCGGGCGTCGGCGAGGCGAAGACGTAGCCGGCGGTGTTCAGCCCGTCGCCCACCGCGTTGCTATTGGGCAGCGGGTAGCTGTCCAGCATTTTCAGCGCCGCCGGATCCACGCCCGCCACCGCGGCGGGAACGCCGTTGGCCGTGCCCATCGACGCGATTTGCGCTGGCGTCAGCGTCACCGTGGCGCCCGTGCTGGTCAGGTATTTCAGATCGCCGGCGCGCAGGCTGGCGGTGGGCACGGTGCGCGTCTGCACGGACCCCTGGCGGTCCTGCCGGCCTTCGTAGTTGGCGAAAAAGAATAGCTTGTTATGCACGATCGGGCCGCCCAGCGTGAAGCCGTAGAGATTGCGAATCAGCGCCGGAGCGGTGTTGGGCTGGCCGCTTGCCAGTTGCGAGGACTTGAGGAAAAAGTCGTTGGCGCTGAGGGCGGTGATGCGGTTGTATTCGTAGGCCGAGCCGTGGAACTGGTTGGTCCCGCTCTTGGTGATCATCGCCACCTGCGCCCCGGCGCCGTGCCCCGCGCTGGTCTGCGGCACCGCCGTGGTGACGCGAAACTCTTGCAGCGAATCCGGCGGAATGTTCAAGACGCTAGTGAACGCCGTTCCTTGCGTCTGGTCATTGACGTCAATGCCGTCCAGAGTGACGTTCGATTGGTCGCTGCGCACGCCGTTCACCGCGCCGCTGCGCGTGTCGAAGGTGCTGTTCGCAATGCCCGGCTGGTTGCCCAGGTACACGACGCCGGGTTGCAGGCTTAGCAGCGCCACGACGTTGCGGTTGGGGATGGGCAGGTTCTGAATCTGCGTTTCCGTAAAGGCGTTGCCGATGGTCGCGTCGGTATGGTTGACCAGCGGCGCCGCCGTGCCCTGCACCTCGACCGTCGTGGCCGAACTGGCGACCTTCAACGCCAGATTCAGCGTCGCCGGTTCGTTGACGACCAGCTCCAAGCTGCGCTGCACGGTGGTGGCGAAGCCATGCGCGCGCACCGTCACCCGGTAATTGCCCGGCGGCAGGGCGGGGAACTCATAGCCGCCCTGGGCGTTGGTGGTGACGCTTCGGGCCAGGCCCGTGTCCGGCCGTAAAATGGTCACCCGCGCGCCCGGTATGGCGGCCCCGCTGGGATCGGTAATTCTTCCGTTGAGGCTGGTGCTAGCCGCTTGGCTCCAGGCGGCTATGGATAGCAGGAAAACAACGGCGCCGGCCAAAAGTCCGGCGGCGAGACGGTGAAGCAGCAAGCGGCGAGTCATGCGCCACCTCCACACACGAAGCGAGTGGCAAAAATATACTCGCGAAGGAATCGGAATGTAAATACCGTAACCATAAAAGTACTTGATCAGGCCGATAACATCCGCGGATGCGGGCGGAGGCGGCGCCGGGCCCGCGCCGCGCCAGGTCGGGGATAATCGTAGGCGCATGCCCTACGCCCGGCCCCTGCGCGTCGTCTCCACCCATCTGTTCTGCAATCAGCGCCTGCACACCGCCGTGCTGGACCGCCTGGCCGCCAGCGGCGCGGACGGCGTGGAGTTGTTTTGCGCCCGGCAAAGCTTCGATTGGCGCCAGCCGGCGCAAGTGGAGGCGCTGGCCGCTTGGTTTCGCGACAATGAGCTGCAACTGCATTCGCTCCATGGCCCGATCTACACCGATGAATCCTGGGGCCGGAGCGGCGATCCGCCGCTGGACATCGCCCACCCCGACCGCCGCCGCCGCTTGCCCGCGGTGGAGGAAGTCGAGCGGGTGTTGGAGCTGGCCGAGGTGTTGCCGTTCCGCTATTTGATCCAGCACCTCGGCGCCGGCGGAGACGACGAAAGTCCGGCGCGGAGCGAAGCCGCCTTCAGCAGCCTGGAACGCCTGGGCATGCTGGCCAAGCGAGCCGGCGTCCGTTTGGTGGTCGAGAACACGCCCAACGCCTTGGCGACACCGGCCAACTTATTGGAGTTTTTCGCCGCGACGCACCTCGACGACGTTGGCATCTGCTTTGACACCGGTCATGCCCATCTTCCCGGCTATCTGCTCGGTGGCGGCGGCGTGGCGCCCAGTTGGGAGTTGCTGGCGCCTCGCGTCGTGACTACTCATTTGCACGACAACCTTGGACAGAAGGACGATCACCTCTGGCCAGGCGACGGTCGCATTCCCTGGGCGGATTGGATGCCGCGACTGGCCGCCCGGCCGGAAGTCCCTTGGGTGCTCGAGATTACGAGTCATCCCGCCGACCCCGCCACTTTCTCCCAACTGCGGGTCACCTGGGAGCGCCTGTCCGCCTGGGCCGGAGCCTAAGGCCGACCGTCCAGGTGGGAATCAAGGGAACTCCAGGCCGCTCGCAGCTACAATGTGGAACGACGGCTTAGCACTGCCGCTCCGGGTGTCCTAATGCGCGCGTTAACCCCTCGTTTCTGGCTCCTCGCCGTAATGCTGATGGCCGCCGTGACCGGCGTGGCCGCCTGGCAATGGCCTAGCGCGACTACGGCAGGGATGCCGGGTAAGCCGCGCCCCGGCCAGGACCATCCCCGCCGACGGGCCCAATGGTTCCTGCGCGACCGCCATGCCTTGGACGGCCGCTTGCCCGCCGAGCATATGCTCCGCGCCTATGCGCAGCGCCGCGCGGTTCCCCGCATTTATCCTCACTCCGGACGCCGCGTCCTACTCGGCTCGCGGCGCTTCGCCGCCACGCCCGCCGCCACCAGCGGCAGTTGGACCGAACTGGGGCCCGATCCGCAGACCGATTTGGGCTTTGTGCAAGTCTCCGGTCGGGTCACCAGCCTGGCGGTGGATTTGCAGAATGACCCCACCGGCAACACAATCTATCTCGGCGCCGCCTACGGCGGTGTTTGGCGCTCCACCAACGCCCTCAGTTCCAGCCCGACCTGGACGCCCATCAGCGACCAAACCCAGTCCCTGGCCGTGGGCGCCTTGGCGCTCATTCCGGGGACCAATCCCCCGGTCGTGATCGTCGGCACCGGGGAACAAAACAACAGCGAGGACAGCTATTACGGCGTCGGCATCGAGCGCGGCGTCTACGACAGCACCAACAGCGCCTGGAACTGGACCCTGGCCACCACCGCCGGCGACGCTTGCACCACCGCCACCTGCGGGACGAACTTCGGTTCCTCGCTGCCGCTGCTCGGCTTGTCCTTCGCCAAAGTGCTTGTAGACCCCGCCAATCCCAGCGTCGTCCTCGCCGCCGGCGGCAGCTCGACCCAGCTCAGTTCCTTCAGCCTGACCAATTACATCCGCGGCATTTACCGCTCCACCGACGGCGGCCAAACCTGGACCCTGGTCTTCACCCAAGGCGGTCCCGCCGGCAGCAATTACAGCTGCACCGGCCTGCTCTACGATCCCGTCAACGGCTTGCTCTACGCCGCCCTGCGCGGCCACGGCGTCTACCAATCCAGCGACGCCGGCGCCACGTGGTCGCCGGTGGCCACGCCCACGCCGTTTGTGAACGCGGGTTCGGTCAATTTGGACAATGAATATCACCGCGCCGATTTGGCGGTGGATGGCAAGGGCGACCTGTTCACCATCGTCACCGACATCACCGGACAATTGGCCACGCCGACGCCCTGTTCCACCAGCGGCGGCGCCGCCTGCGACACCGGCATTTGGGAATCGCCCGATGGCGGCAAGACATGGAACCCCATCGCCGCTCCTACCTGCGGCAGCTTGAACACAGCGCAAGCCGGAACCTGCTCCACCAGCGATCCGCTGTTCAACGCTAACAACCAAGGTTCCTACGACATGTATATCGCCGTCCCGCCCAACAGCAGCACCTTGGTGGTGGGCGGCATTGATGTTTGGTCGGCGGCGCCGAATGGCATGAGCACCACCTGGTCGAATCTGACCGTCGCCTATGGTCCCGGCGTCACTCATCCCGACCAACATGCCATCGCCTTCGCCGGCGCCAACACGTGGTTTGTCGGCAACGACGGCGGCATATGGTCCACCACCAATGCCGGCGACGCCGCCGACAACGGCAGCGCGCAAGCCTGGACCGATATCAACACCAACCTGGACACCATCCAGTTCTACGGCGTCACCGGCGACCCCTCGCAGGCCGGTATCTACACCGGCGGTTCGCAAGACAATGGCACCGTGGTGAACACCGCCAGCAGCGGCACATTGTGGGGCCAGGTGTGGGGCGGTGATGGCGGGGAGACGGCGATCCAGCCGGGGACGAAGAACTATTTCGCCGAAAACGCCTACGCGCCCGCCCCGCCCGGCTCCGCCGCCGGAGCGGACCCCATCATTGTGGTTTCCCCCGACGGCGGCGTGCCGCAGAACCAAACCTTCAGCTCCAAATACGGCGCCTGCGCCTGGCCCGGCACCGGCAACCCGTCCCTGGGCCTCTCGCAGCTCTACAACTGCGCGACCACCTACAGCCCCACCCTGAACACCAACCTGCTCTCCGAAAACGGCGACTTCTATTTGCCCTACGAGCTGCTACCGAACGATCCGTCCGAAATGCTGCTGGCAAGCTGCCGCCTGTGGATGGGCCCGTCCATCCCCGCCCACGCCGACCAAGGCTGGGCCCCGGTCAGCGGCGATTTGACCACCGACGGTTCTCCCGCGGGCGCCTGCGGCAGCAACTACGTTCAGGCCTTGGCCGCCGCGCCGAGCAACCCCGGCTCCATTTTCGCCGTCACCACCGACGGCCAAGTGCAGCACATCGGCAACGTCTTCGCCACCATTCCGGGAACCTGGACCAACGAGACCGCCAGTCCCATGCCGACCAATGCGTCGCTGCCGTTCGGCGCCGTGGCCGTCAGCCCGGATAATCCCAATGTCGCTTACGTCGGCGTGCAGGGCTTCGTCGCCGGCAGCAGCTACGGCCATGTGTACATGACCCAGAATGGGGGCGGCAGTTGGACCGACATTACGGGGAACCTGCCCGACGCCCCGGTCAACGCCATCGCCATTGACCCAGAAGTGCCGAACGATGTGTACATCGGAACCGACGTGGGCGTTTTTGTCGCCACCGATGGCGGCGTCGGCGGCGAGGTATGGCAGCAGTTGGGCAGCGGGCTGCCCAACGCCGCCGTCCTTGGGCTGGATTTCGACACCGCCAATCGGGATGTCATCGCCGCCACGCATGGGCGCGGCGCCTGGGCCATTGCCGCCGTCGGCACGCCGCAGGCGGATTTCACCTTGACCACGTCCAACGCCGTCGTCTATGCGGCGGCGGGGACATCCAGCACGCAGTTCACCATCGGCGCCACCGCGCAAGGCGGCTTCACGAGCGCCATCGCGCTGACCTGTAGCGGCTGCACGACGACTTCGGTCAATCCCGGCAGCACCGCCACCGTCACCTACACCGGTGCGCCGCAAGCCAGCACCCCGGTCACGATCACCGGGACGGGCGGCGGCGTTACCCACACGCTCACGATTGAGTACGCCCCAACCTCGTTCACGCTCAACGCCACGCCCTCGAATCCCAGCGTCAGCGCCGGCTCCAGCGCGACCTTGACCGCCGTGGTCTCGCCCCAGGGGCCGTTCAGCGGCACGGTCAGCCTTTCCTGCCCGGGCTCGGGCAGCGGCATTGCCTGCGCGGTCAGCCCTTCGAGTGTGCAAATCTCCGGCGGCAAAGCGGCGACCGCCACGGTGACCATCACCACCACCGCCAGCCTGCCGCCGCCGGGGGACGGCGGCCGTCAACCCTGGCCCTGGCCCCTCTTGGCCGTTGCCGCCTTGCTGACCGCCCTCGCCGCCGTTCTGGCCGGCTTGCGCCAACGGCGAAGGGCGGTCCGCTGGGCGGCATGGTTGGCTCCGCTGGTCCTGGCTGTGGGCATGTTGGCTCTTGCCGGCTGCGGCAGCGGCAACTCCGCCGGCTTGCCGCCCGCCTCCGGCGGCGGGGGCGGCGGCGGTGGCACTGGCGGCACGGCAACGGCCAAAGGCGCCTACAGCATTACGCTCCAGGCCACGGCGGGTTCCCAGACCGCCAGCTTTCCCGTCGTCCTGACGGTGCAATAGCCCGGCGATTCGGAATGCCGCCCACCGGCGGCCGGAAACCCCATCTCGCGCGCGGGCCGCCGCGCGGCGGCAAAACTCCGGGCATCGCCATGGCCGTCGCGCAGCGTAGGCTGGTTTATTCCCCATGACCTTCGATCGCCGTTATTTCGAGGACCCCAATTTCCCTCCCGGCTTGAAGGGCGGCGACGAGGTGCGGGGCTACGGCTACTATCCCGAGTATTTCCCCACGGTGCAGGGCCAGTTGTCGGCGCTGGTGGAATTGACCTCCGCCCGCACGCTCGCGGATTTGGGCTGCGGCAAGGGGGCTCTTGCCGCCTACGCCCGCCGCGACCTCGGCCTCCAGGTCGTAGGCCTGGATTTCAGCTCCTATGCCCTCGGCTACGCCGCTCGGGGCAACGGCGCCGGCTGGACCCTGCGCGCCGCCATCACCGCCATTCCCCTGCCGGAGGGCTGTTGCGACGCCGTTTGGTGCAATGGCGTCCTGCAATATCTCGAGGTGGGGGAGGCCCGCGCCGCCCTGGGGGAAATTGCCCGCGTGACGCGCGGCGTCGCCTTCGTCAGCAACATCGCCGCCATTCACGCCCATGCCGAATGGGGCCGCCGGGATCATCTCACCCGCCTGTATTTGCGCCCGTTGGCTTGGGCGCGCTTGGCGCCGGCCGCGGCCGCGCCGGTGGCGCTGCCCTTCGAAGGTGAGTCGGCGATCCTGCTCTTCGGCCCGGCTTGCGCCGGCGAGAGCGGCGCCCTCGCCCTGCGCTTCATGGACCTGGCGCTGGCCCGCCTGCGCCGCTTGGGGGCGCTGGAGCGCACGCCGCCCACGCTGGCGGCATTTCAGCGCCGCTGCCGCGGCGTTCGCTAGCTGCCGTGGCTGCGCCCTCGGCGCCGAGCACCGTTTGCCGGCTCGAGCTGCCGGGCGCGGAGCGGGAGCGACACCTGTCCCGCGGCGGCCTGTTCCGGCCGAGGAGGCGTATTCCTGGGGGCGCGGACGGCCTCGTCCGCGCCGCATCGCGGCCCAGCGGCCCGCGCCGCCGTCTCTCATGCCGCCGCGCCGCTAACTCCCGCGCCTCCAGCGCCGCGCACCTGGCTGGTCAACGGTCGCTCGGCCAGTTTTGAGGGTCGGCGCGGCGCGGCCTGCGCGCGGCGCCCGCCGCCACTCAGGTCACTGATCAGTAAATCGCCGGCACAACTCACGCTGCAATCACTAGCATCCCAACCCTCGGTAGCCAATTGGGCCGAGCGCCCGACACCGGAGCGTGGATCATGCCGTTTGCTTCCCTTGACTCTTACTCCCCGCGCATCGGGGAACCCTTCCGCCCGACCGCTTCCCAGCGCCGCCTGGCCGAGGCCGCCGCCGGCCTGGCGGTGCATTACACCGTGCAGGAGCTTTGCGCCGCCGCGCAGGTTTCTCCCGCCAGCTATTACCGCTGGCAGCATCATCCCGGCTTCGCGGCTTGGTGGATGGCGGAGACCTGGAACTGCCTGTGCGCCAGCGCCCCGCTGCTCCTTCTCAGCACCATGCGGTTCGCCATTGACGGCGATGCCGCCGCCCGCAAGCTCCTGTTTCAATATCTCGTGGCCCCGCCTGCCGCGCCCGGCCAGCCCAGCGGTCCGGCCTCGGCTCCGGGCGGCGCACTGCCTCCCGTTCCTGTCGCGGCCGCACCGGCGCGCCCGGCGCACCCCGCCGCGGCTGCGCCGCCTCCCGCCACCGCGCCTTTGCCGCCGGTCGGGGAGGTGACGCCGGTCGCGGGTTTGCCGTTGGGTGGCCGCGTCGCCCCGCCGCCGCTGCGTTCTCGCCTGGCGCCACCGTCCGGTGATTCCCGCCTGGGGCCCGTGGTGCTGCGGGTGGCCGGGGCCGCGCCGCGCTCCGGCGGCAGCCGCCGCGCCGTTCGTCCATGGCCGCACGGCCACGCCTAGGGCCGTTCGTGAGGCCTGTCCGCCGCGGACGTGGTGTTCAGTTTCCAGGTTTATCTCGACCCGCGCCTGGATTCGCCGCAGCGCGACCTACGCCCCGCCGCAGGTGCAGAATATAGCGCCGCCCCCCGTCGCGCACCGTCCAGCGGGTGGCCAGCGCCGGCTCGATCTGTTGCGTGTACCGGTTGGTGTGAATCAGGTCGCCGTTGATCAGTCCGATCACCGTCTGCGACGGCAGGTCCAGCGCCGTGACCGGATTCAGCGTC
>DAHUYO010000070.1 GCA_027315185.1 Acidobacteriota bacterium | reverse complement strand
GCGGGCCCGCCATTAGCGGCGGGCACGCGCGCCGGCGCCGGTTACTTTTGGATAGGCGCAGGCCCCAACCTCGCCGCTGGCGGGGCGTCCCGCTGAAATTGGCGCGGGGCGCCGCCTGGCATAGTCTTGGCGCGGTGCGGGGCGCCGCTTACGCTTCGCCACAGGCCGCGCTGTTGGTCTTACGCAGGCGAGCCGCGGCATTCTTTTCCGCGCCCTGGGCGCGCGCACAAGGCATTCGCGGCATTCCCCACGCCTGCGTTGCTGCCCGCGCAAAAGGCGCGGCCCCCGTGAGCCGCGAATTAGTGGCTGAAGTTGACCACCGGCGCCTTGCGCTGCGCGGCGCTAACGGCGTGGAAGTAATCTTGGTTGTAGCGCATGCCGGAAGCGCTGGCGATGAAGTTGTTGGGGAAGGTGGAAACGTACGTATCGTAGGCCTGCACCGCCTGATCGTACTTGCGGCGTTCGATGGCGATGCGGTTCTCCGTTCCCGCCAGCTCATCTTGCAGGGCCAAGAAATTCTGGTTGCTGCGCAAATTGGGGTAGTTCTCGACATCCACCAGCAGGCGGCCGACGGCGCCGCCGAGGGCGTCATTGGCGGCGATCTCCTGCCCCGGGGTTTGCGCTCCGCCCAAGGCGGCGCGGGCCTTGGTGATCTCGCCAATGACTTTGGTTTCGTGGTGGGCGAAGCCTTGAACCGTAGCGACCAGATTGGGAATCAGGTCGGCGCGGCGGCGGATGACGACGTCCACCTGGGCCCAATGCTGCTTGACGTTCTCCCGCAGGGCGACCATATGGTTGTAGCGGCTGGTATAGCTGGCGGCGCTGGCGAACAGAACCACCAGGATGACGATCAGCACGATCAGCCAGGGGCGGGCCGCGCCGCGCTCGTGGCGGCTCGAGCCGGGGAAGTCAGCGGGGTAGGACGGGTTAGAAAAGCTCATGCGGTCTCCAATTGCCGCTCCACGCGCTGGATGGCATCCAGATAGGCGGCGAAAATCGGCTGTAGCTGCGCACGATCCTTGGGGAGTTCGTCGCCGCCGTGGCGCGCGCGCAGAATCCGCAGCCACGGTTCCGGGGCGAAGCCGAAGCGGCGCGCGGCGGCGGCGGCGACCTCCTCCTTTTCCATCACCAACGGCTCGCCCAAAGCGGCCAAGGCATGGCGGAAAAGCGTCACGAACGTGCCGCTGGATTCGAGAATGAGGCGGCGCAGCGATTTGCCGTCCTGCGCCAGTGGATAGCGGCCGCGCAGGCGCATCAACTGCGCCCGCAGGTCATGCTCCACCTGCTGGCGATGCTCGCGGGGAAAGCTGCCGACCGAGGCGAAGAAATCCTCGCCCGCCAGCACCTGGCGATGGTGCTGAAGATCGAGATATTCGATCGGGAACACATCGGCGGCGTCGCGCGCTTCGTCCCGGGATAAAACGGCAATGGGCTTGTGTCCCTGGCGCTGCCACCAACGCAAGGCGTCGGCGCCGGCCGCCAATCTCTCGGCCGAGACTTGGTCCAGCACGCAGAGCAGGTTGACGTCGGAGGCGGGACCATGGTGCCGGCCGGCATT
Source organism: Acidobacteriota bacterium (assembly GCA_027315185.1). GTDB lineage: Bacteria > Acidobacteriota > Terriglobia > Terriglobales > SCQP01 > JAKAUF01. The sequence goes on along the minus strand of DAHUYO010000070.1, from coordinate 17,813 downwards.
GCCCTCGGCGCGCGAACCGTAAAGAGTAAGGGAAACTAGCGCTGGGCCGTAGACGGCCTGGAGCCATTCCGTGATCCGGGCCAAGGCGGCGCCGGGGTCCTTGCGACCGGGCATGACTATAGGATACGGGAGATTGGCCGCAAGTTCCTGGACTCCAGCGGGCTCCATTGCTTGGCGCGGGCCCCAGCGCGGCTGCCCACCCCAACGCGCGCCGCTGCGCGCTGGGGGCCCCAGCTTTGGGAGCCGCGCCGCTTGCCGGGGTCGGGCCGCAGCGATTGCCAACGCGCCTGCGGCGCGCGGAATTTCGCGGCCTTTCCGCACCTGGTTTGCTCCCCGAGCAAAAGGCGCGGCCCCCGCGAGCGGCGGGCTACATCGGAGTCCTCCGCGCCGCCCGCCGCGCCGTGGTTCCCCGCCCTGGCCCTGGGCCGGAAGAAAGTGAAATCCTAAGGCCCTGGAATCCGTAGTCACTGACGGCGTTGAAATTGCTGGAGGTGGTCATGCGCGATCGCGCGCTGCGGGTCTGGTTGGTTCTTATCGGCCTCTTTTTCGCGGGCGTGCCGGGCTTTTACGGAATCGTCGGCGAGTTGTGGCATGCCGCGTGGCGGCTGCCCGGCCACAATGAGGTCACGGCCATGTTCGCCAGCGTGTATTTCATGCTCGGCATTTTCCTGCTGCTGGCGGCCCGGAAGCCGGCGCCCTACCGCCTGCTGATTGCTTTCGCTGCCTGGTCGAGCCTGGCGCATGCGGCGGTGATGGCGGTGCAGGCGGCGCAGGCCGGCCTCCACTCACGCTTGGATTTCCTTGGAGCCACGGTGCTTTTCGCCGTGATCGGCGCGGTACTCCTATTGCTGGAGCCGAAGCCCGCGCCGGCAACAGCGGCACGCTAGGCGCTCAGAGGCGGCGGTGCGCGGCGCCGGAGTGATGGTCAATGCGGCGGTCCCCGCCAAGTCATCGCTCGCCGCGGGGCGGCGGAGGCGGATGGGAGCGCGTTGGTGGTTTGACCTGATAGTATGGACCCGGCCCGGCAAGTAGCGCCGGCGGATCGGGCCGCGATGGCGGAGGCGAACCCGGTCAACCTCAGCGCGCCGGCGGCCGTGGACTATCTGGTGATGGACAATCACGATACGACGCGGAGGACGGTCAACGCTTCCGGGACGGCGTCCGGCTTCGCCACGTTTTATCCCCACGGGGAGCCCGGCAATGGCGCAACCAGCACCGAGTACGAGTGGACTAACCAAAGGCGCGACTCTTACGGTACCGACCACTTCCGGCGTCGCGACTACCCCTCGCAGCTGGCGCGCTGGCTATCGTCCGATCCGGCTGGCCTCGCCGCGGTCAGCCTGACGAGCCCGCAGATTTGGAGCGAGTGCCCCTATGTGCTCAGCGATCCGGCCGGCGCCGCTGACGCCGAGGGCCTGGTGGCGATGCCGCCCACGGAGCCACCGTGGGAAAATGCCGGCCCAGCGGCGCGCTGGTTCACGGCGTTGAAATTGGGAAACCTGATGCCGATCATTGATCCCGCGACGCCGCTGCCGCACCCCGGCATTGTGGGCGGCGGCGGGACCGGGTCAGGTGGCAACAACCGCCCGTCTTGCGCGGCGCAGGCATCCGGCATAGGCCTAAAGGGCCTGAGCTACGGGACTGCCAGCGTGATTTGGAGCCCGGCTGGCCTGGGGTCATATTCTAGTGGCGCGAGCGCGGCCCGCATTTCGGCTTTGCTTGCCGCCACGTGGTACGGCGAATCCAGGTTTCAAGTAACCCCGATAAACAACCAGAACCGAAACGCCCAGGGCGTCGTTACGTCGGTGGATTACGGGCCGATGCAGATTAACCGGTTGACGTGGAACCATGCCCCGCACGCCGTCTTTGGCACTGCTGGCGGCGGCGAGCACTTCAACGGCTCTCCCGCCGCGAACATCGCCTACGCGGCGAACCGGTTCGCAGACTATTTGCTGCCGAGTTACGGGCCGCTTGCTGCGGGCGCCTACAACAGTGCTGATGGAATTCAGGAGGGTCTGCGCCTGACCAACCCTAGTGCGCAAGTGCGGCAGGCCATCTGGAGCACGTTCTCCCCTGGGCTGCTCAAGCTTTTCAGCAACCAGGCATGCTTCTCCCATTCGTGAGGAGGATCGAAGAAATGTTCGGGCTCATTCCCCTCGTCGCCTTCTTGCTGTGGTCGGGCCCGCAATTGCCGCCGCATTCGCGGCAGGTGGACAAGGCATGTAATCCTAGGGGATTCTGCACGCTGCTCCTTTTGCGGCGGGGCAAGGTCGTCGATTTTACGCCTAACAAAGACCCGTCGTTCGACCGCACCGTAGAGATGGGGCCCTACGCTCCCGGGGCACAGCACCTCGTGCCCAAGTACGAGGCGCCGGTCAGCGAACTGCGTACGCCGAGCGGCTGGACCATGGTTGTCAGCGGATCGGTGCGGCCGGAGGGATATGCCGGATTGAACGTTCGCTTCTTCGCCCCAGGCGGCAAGGTCGCCCTCACATACAACGGAGGGAGTGAGATCCTGACCATGGCCAAGCTTGGCCGCCTCTTTGGCGGGCGCGACGAGATCGCGGCGGTTTGCACCTCGTCGCCCCACCCAAACACCCAGGATTGCCGCCTTTGGTGGCTGAGGCGGGGCTCCGCGCCGGTCCAGGTGTTCAACCTTTACGGGCGAATCCTCGCTTTCGTACCTGAACCTTCTGCACCCGGGGTATGGACGCGGCAGGTCACGAACATTTTCGACAACCCCTACCGGCAGTTCGTCGAGACCGACTTCTGGAAATGGAACGCCGCCAAGGGCACGCTGACCAAAAGCTTCTAGCCCAATTTTGGCTGCTCGGGTCTGACCTGATGGTAGTCCACTCGCTTGCAGCCCAGAGCATGACCTGCCATACGAATCCAGGGTATCTCCTCTATCCGGGGCACATCACCTTCGCTGCCTCCTCCGGGCCGCCGGGGAAGGTTAAGTTCAAGATCAGCCTAGCGGGGGATTTTCCGAGCTTATCGCGGCGGGCGGAGTTCAATGGGGGCAGCGGTAATTTCGAGAACGCTCAGTGGAATCACTTCCTTGCCCAGGTGGCGGCGTTCTGCGCGGGAAAGCACTCGTAATGATTCTGAACGCGACAGCGGGAGCGGTGATCGCTGCGGTGTACCTTTTCGTCTTTGGCTTGATTGGGATGGCCGCCGGGGGCCTGGTCCACCTCTTTGCCCGGCGGCGGTGGGGATGGAAGGCGGCGGCAGCCGACTGGGCGCTGGCGGTGGCGGCAGTGCTCTTCTTAGAGGTCGTGCTGTTACTCGTGAACAGCGCCTTCGGCGTGTATGACTGGAGCCTTACGCCAGACGTAGCGGTCTCCGTCGCGGCTGTGGTTGCGCGCCGCCTCGCACCGCTGGTCTGGCGGCGGAAGGGCACAGTCGGGGGCAATGGGCCGAGCTAAATTCTTCGCGGTATACTCGCGCTGGCGCGGGCTTGAGCGCGTCCAGTTCTTCCCTCCTTCGCCGCTGCGGGTCGGTTCGAACATTCCCGTCACGGTCCATGCGCTGGTCGCCACGCAGCACATTCCAGTTACTGTCCAGTCGCTTGCGGCGCAAAGCATGACCTTCCATACGAATCCAGGGCATCTCCTCTATCCTGCACGCATCACCTTCGCTGCCTCCTCCGGGCCGCCGGGGAAGGTTAACTTCAAGATCAGCCTGGCCGGCGATTTTCCGAACTCTACGCGGAAGTTACAATTCCGGGCTCTTGGGAATTCATTCGAGGACGCGCAGTGGAACCATTTCCTTAGCCAGGTGGCAGCGTTCTGCGCGGGAGGGCGCTCGTAATGATTCTAGGCGGGGCTGGGGCGACGGAACTCGCTGCGCTGTGCCTTGCCTTCTACGGCTTGATTGGGATGGCCGCCGGCGGCCTGGTCCACCTCTTTGCCCGGCGGCGATGGGGATGGCAGGCGGCGGTCGCCGACTGGGCACTGGGGGCGGCCGCGGTGTTCGTCTTCTTGGTCGTCACAACGCTGGCGGTCCCTCCCCAGGTTTGGTCTAACTGGAGCACTGCGCCCAACGTTGCGATTGCCGCCGCGGCCGTGGTTGCGCGCCGCCTCGCACCGCTGGTCTGGCGGCGGAAGGGCACAGTCGGGGGCAAGCGGCCGAGCTAAATTCTTCGCGGTATACTCGCGCTGGCACGGGCTTGAGCGCGTCCAGTTCTTGTCACGTCGCCGCTGCGGGTCGGTTCACACATCCCGGCCGGGCGCGTAAGCGGGAGCTCCGCCCCCGGCGGGGCTGGGGGTCAGAGCCCATCAAAGGTTTCCTGCGGCACGCTGCAAATCGATCCGTTACGTACTGAACCTAATGGTTCAGTATAGCGAGACCCGCCTCGACGCTTCGTTTGCCGCGCTGTCGGACGCGACCCGGCGCGGCGTGCTGGAGCAGCTCGGCCGCGGCGACGCTTCCATCACGCAACTCGCCGGACAGTTTCGTATGACCCTCACGGGCATGAAGAAGCATATTGGCCTGCTGGAGCGGGCCGCGCTGGTCACCACTGAAAAGGCCGGGCGCGTCCGAACCTGTAGGCTTGGCGTACGCGCGCTGGAGGAAGAGGCCGCCTGGATCGGGCGGCACCGCGAACTCTGGAACGCACGCTTCGACGCGCTGGACAAGATCGTCGAGCAGTTGAAATCAAAGGAGAAGGCAGATGCCCGAAGGACAAAAAGGTAGTGCCGACGCCATGAACCGCAGCATCATGAACCGCACCATCGTGGAACGCAAATCGGACCGCGAACTCGTGGTGACGCGAACGTTCCATGCCCCGGCGCATATCGTCTTCGAAGCGTGGAGCAAACCGGAACTGTTCCAGCGTTGGTGGGTTCCGAAGTCGGCGGGCATGTCTCTGGTTTCCTGCGACATGGACGTGCGCACCGGGGGCGGGTATCGCCTGGTCTTCAGCCACCCGGCCTTCGAGCAACCGATGGCGTTCTTCGGCACGTACAGGGAGGTGACGCCGCACAAGCGCCTGGTCTGGACGAACGATGAAGGCGATCAGGGCGCCTTGACCACGGTGACGTTCGAGGAAAATGCCGGCCAGACGTTGGTCACCCTACACGAACTCTACCCCACGACGGCGGCCCTCGACGAAGCCCTTGCCGGTTCGGCGGAAGGCCTGCCCGAACAGTTCGCGCAGCTGGATGAGCTGCTCGCGGGCAGAGCGTGAGAACACCGCGGCCAGTGGCATCTGGAAGGGATGACGACGGCGGACACGATCACCGCCGCGCTGGCCAATTCGGCCGTGGGGCCAGACGGCGGTGGATTTGGCGCACGATTGTTGCGCGCCAGGGAGGCGAGCCGGCGGGCCGCGCCGCGTCGCTTGCCGCGGGCGGGCCGCAGCGATTGCCAACGCGCCTGCGGCGCGCGGAATTTCGCGGCCTTTCCGCGCCTGGTTCGCTCCCCGAGGAAAAGGGCGCGGCCCCTTCGACACGAGATGGTTGCCAGCCGGTTACCAGCCGCCGCTGGCGCCGCCGCCGCCGAAGCTGCCCCCGCCAAAACCGCCAAATCCCCCGCCGCCGCCGCCGAACCCGCCGCCGCCGCCCCAACCGCCGCCAAATCCCCCACCGCCGAAGCCGCCCATTAGGAACGGCAGGAACAAACACCCGCCGGCGTTGCCGCCCATCCGGCCCATCAGCCCAAACGCGGCGAATACGATCAACATGAAAACCAACGACTGCCAGGGAAAACCGCCGCGACGGCGGGGCGGGGCGCCGCTAGCCGGATGGCCTTTGCTGCCCATGCGCGCGGCCAGGGTTTGATTGATGTCCTCGAGCATGCCGGCGAAGAACGCGCCGTAATCACCGGAGCGAAGCTGCGGAATCAGCGAGCGCATCCACGCGCCGGCGTCGGCATCGGTGATATAGGGCTCCAGGCCATAGCCCACCTGGGTGTCGTACTTGTGGTCCTTTATCGCGAGCAGGATCAGCAGGCCATTGTCCTTGCCCTTATGACCGACGCCCCAGTGATGGGCGTAATGGTAGGCGAGATCAAACGCCGAGCCGCCTTGCAGGGATGGGACCGTGACAAGGGCGATCTGAATGCCGTAGGTGTTTTGGATTTGTTCGATGGCGCTGGTGAGTTGGGCTTTTTGGCCTGGGCTGAGGACGCCGGCGAAATCGTTCACGTAGCCGGTGGGCTTCAGTTGTTCCAAGGGCGTGGCCGCCGCCAGCACCAGGGAAAACGCCAACAGCAGCGCGGCGGCGGAGAAGTAACGGCGGAGGAGGCGAGGCATGGCGGGTCTGGCGGACGAAGGCAGCAGAACCCTTAAGAGTAGCAGCAGCTGGTCAGGCCAGTGGATTTAGGCCCACCGTATCCGCCGCTGCGAAAAGCCCGCCCACCGCCCCCGAGCGGCGCTTGCTTTCCGGCCATGGCCGCGGCCCGAGCCCGATAACGCCCCGCCCTCAGGCGCCGCCCGAATGACTCCGGCTGGCCATCGCAAGCGATGACGAATGCGGGCAACGGCGGAGCGGCCGGCGGGCTCACACTGCTTATGCAACGCACCGTCGAGGGAATGTTGATTTGGGGCACGCTCGGTAGCAGCGTGGCGCTATCCACCAGCGGCCACCGGCACCTGGGGTTCTTGTTGGCGATGGTCTCGCTGGCGATGGTGGCGATGACCCATCCTCGCGGCACCAAACACGCGATCCTGTCCATACCTAAGGCTTTGGGAAAGACGGGAAAAGCGGTCGGCAAGGCGGGCGCCAAAATTGGCAAGGTGGTGCACCACGCAGCGTGACGCCGGCGCAACGCAAGGTGAAGTCGGCGGAAGACGGCGTGAAGTCGGCACCGGCGTGCGGCGGCGTCATCCCCAGACTGTCGGGGCGGGTATCGGGCGGCGCGCCGGCGCAGCAGAAATCGGCCGGTGCGGGCCCGAGCACGGCAGACGGAATTGGGCCGAAAGGCTGCAGCCGGCAGGCCGCAGGCGATTGGTCGCAGCCGGAAGGCCGCACCCGGCAGGCCGCAGCCAGCGATCCGCAGCCGCAGAGCCGCACCCAACGGGTCGCAGCCGATCCGATCGCGCGGCCATTCGCGCAATGGGCCGCCGATGGCGGCTCACCGCTCGGCGTGAGCAACGTCAGCGGGAAGCCACTGAACGGTGATGTGCCGGGTATCCTCGCCGGTAATCTCCAGCGTCACCAGCCAGCGGGGCCAGCCGCGAAACAAGGGAAACCGCGCGCCCCACTCGACGACGACCACGCTGGAAGGCGCAATGCCGCCGGGCAACACATCTTCCAACCCCAAGGTGGCCAGCTGGGCGCCGCCCTCCAGGCGGTAAAGATCCACATGGTGCAGCGTGCAGCGGGGGGAGCGGAATTCATGCACCAGGGTATACGACGGGCTGGTCACATCCGCCTCATGCGCCACTTGCAGTCCTTCGGCTAATCCTTTGACTAGACGAGTCTTCCCTGCCCCAAGCTCACCCTGCAAAATCACCAGCGCCGGGGGTTGGAGGGCGGCGGCGAGGCGGCGTCCCAGGGCCTGGGTTTGCTCTTCGCCATGCGAATCGCAGGACTGGAGCTCGGCAGGGACGGTGGTCGCGGTGACGGGGTCGGCAGGCATTATCGGAGCTCAGCGGGAATTTCGATTTCCTGGCCAGCATCCGGCGCGGTCTGGCGGGCGCGGCGCATGGCGGCGGGCAGCGAATGGGTAATATCGGTGGCGCAGAGCGACATTTCCCCGATTGCGGCGGCGGCGCAGTCGGCGGCCAAGCCATGGAGATACACGGCGGCGGCGGTTACGGCCAGGCGGTCGGCGGCGGGAAACTGCCCCCAGAGCCCGGCGATGACGCCCGTGAGGATGTCGCCCGATCCGCCGGTCGCCATGCCCGGGTTGCCGGTGGCATTGACGTAGACGCGGCCGTCGGGAGCGGCGACCAGGGTTCGGAAGCCCTTCAGCACCACGACGGCGCCGCTGGCGACGGCCAGGCGAAGCGCGCAGGCGAGGCGATGGCCTTGGACTTCGGCGGTGGAAACGCCCAACAATCGGCCCATTTCCCCGGGATGGGGAGTGAGAATGCCGGGGCTGGCGGCGGCGCGCAACGCGGCCGGGCGGCCGGCGAAGGCATTGAGGCCATCGGCATCCAACACCCAAGGGATGGGGAGGCGAGCGACCACCTCGCGAACGGTGGCGGCGACGTCAGGATGCGCGGTCAGGCCCGGCCCAACGGCGGCGACCGACTTACCCCGCAACAAGCCGTCCCAAACGCCGGGCTGCAAAATGCCGGCGGCGATACCGCCGTCCGGGGTTTCCGCCAAGGGCTCGGTCATGATTTCCGGGCGGTAGGCGGCGACCGCGGCAAGCACGGAGCGAAGGACCGCCGCGGTGACCAACCCGGCGCCGATGCGCAGGGCCGATTCGGCGGCCATGGCGGGCGCGCCGGATTTGCCGCCGGAACCGCCCAGCACCAGCACATGGCCGAAGCGGCCCTTATGAGAATCCGAGGGGCGGGGCTGAAGAAACCGCGCGGCGTCGGCGGCGGTGGTGAACCAGGCCGCGAGGGCGGGCAGGTCCGGGCCGGGGGGAGCGGCTGGTCCGGCGGGACGCGCCGGGCCGGCTGGTGCGGGAGCGGGCGCAACGGCTTCCACGATCTCGGCGGCGGAACCGATGGGAGCGACGCAGAGATCGCCGCAAAGGTAAACGCCGGGACCGGAGACCGAGCCCAACTTGGGGACAGTGAAGGTGATGGTGGCGTCGGCGCGCAACACCTTGTCCCAGGGCCAATCGGCCAGTGATGCGGGGGACCATTCGCCGTCGGCCGGAAGGCCGGAAGGCAGATCCACGGCCAGCACCGGCGGCCGGGGCTGGGCGCGGTTGAGCTCGGCAATGACGTCGGCGACCAGGCCGCGGGACGGGGCCGCGAGGCCGGTGCCCAAGAGCGCATCCACCCAGAGGCGAGCGCCGGTCAGCGCGCCGCGCGCCTGCGCCCAAGCGGCAGCATCAGGAGCCAGGGTGATCGCCGTGCCGGCGGGTTGCAGCGCCCGCCATTGTTCCGCCGCATCGCCGCGCAGGGCGGCGGGATCGGCGAATAGAACGACGCGCACCTCGGCGCCGCGCTGGCGCAGCAGGCGGGCCAAGACCATTCCGTCGCCGCCGTTGTTCCCCTTGCCGCACAAGACGGCGACGGGACCGGCGGCAGCGGCGGCGAAGCGGCGCTGAAGGTAGGCGAGCGCCGCCCGGCCGGCGGCCTCCATCAGCTCACCGCCGGAAACCGGAGGATGGCCGCCTTCGCCGGCCATGGTGGCCGCGTCCACGGCGCGCATTTGCCCAGCGGTCAAGACGCGCATGGCGCGCTTCAGGCCCTCACCCGCGCCAGCAACAGCGTGATGTCATCGGGCTGTTCACTGGCGGTGCTCCATTCGCGCACCGCGTCCAAGACCACGGCGCCGATTTCCTCCAAACGCCGGTCGCGGTGGGCTTCGATCAACTGGGCGAGGCGCTCCTCGCCAAACTCGACGCCGTACTCATTCTCCGGCTCGGTGATGCCATCGCTCCAGGCGACGATCAAATCTCCCGGCTGCAACTCGACCGCGCCTTCTTCGAATGTCGCGCTCTCGAACAATCCGACCACCATGCCGCCGGCATCAAGGCGGCGGCGGCCGCTGGCGGTGAAGAGCATCGGCGGCAGATGGCCGGCGTTGGCGTAGCGCAGCAGCCGCTGGCCGGCGTCGAACTGGGCGTAGAAGAGGGTGACGTATTTCTCCGGCGTGGTGCTGCGGCAAAGCTGGGTGTTGAGCCGCTCCAGCAGCGGCGCCGGCGTCAGGAGCGGCGCCGGGGGCGCCGAGTTCGCGCCGGTCGTCTCCTCACTCCCGCCGCCGGCGACCGCCACCGCCACCGCAGCGGACGTGGCAACCGCCATCCCCTGGTAGGCGCGCATGGCGCTGGCCACCGTGGCCATCAACAAAGCGGCGGAGATGCCCTTGCCGGAGACGTCGCCGAGGGCGAAGCCCACCTGTCGGCCGGTCTCAAAAAAATCGAAGTAATCGCCGCTGACCGAGCGCGCCGGCAGGCACTGGCCCCACACGTCCAAGCCGGAAACCATCGGGGAGCCGCTGGGAAACAGCTGCGCTTGGACCTCCTGGGCGATGGCGATTTCATTTTCCAGGCGCTCCTTCTGCCGCTGCTGCAGCATGAGCTGGGAGATGGAGCCGGTCATCTCGTTGAACGACTCCGCCAGCGCCGCCAACTGGTCGCTGGAGCGAATGCCGATCCGATGCGAGAAGTCGCCACCATGCACAAGCTGGGTGCCGGAATACAGGTCGTGGACGGCGTGAGTGATGGAACGGGTGAGGCGGATGGCGAAAAACAACGCAACCAACTCAATGATGAGGAAGAAGCCGGCAACGAACTCCAGCACCAGGATGGGAATGCGGGCGAACTCGTTGCTCTGCGCCCCTAACGTGCTGAACAGGCTCTGGTTCAAGATGCCGGGGCGGGTGTCGCCGCTGACCAGGCGGTCGGCATGGCGGCCATCCGACCACCGCCGCACCGGCAGCAGCGTCCAGAAAACGATCTTGACGTCGAACAGGCCGCTCGCGGCGGGCAGCGGCAGCGTGCTGGACAGATTGCGCACGCCGCTGGAGGCCGAGGGCTTGGCGGTGGTCACCGTTATGCCCGAACTCCGGCTGCGTGTGCTGGTGGCCGTGTCGAAGATTTCCATCGAGCCGATGCCGTGAGCCAGGCGGTTCAGGAACACGGGCGTGAGGGGAAACAGGCTGAGCACCCGCTCGGACCCACGCGCCCGCGGCTCTTCGACGTAGGCGGCTATGGCGTATTGCTCATGCAGGCGGACCAGGCCGCGGAAATCATGGTGCAGCCAAGATGGCAGCGGCGGCGAGGAGGGGAGCAGCGGCGAACCATCGGCGCGGTATAGGTAGGAGCGGATGCCGCCCTGTGGAAAGCTCAAGTGGTCGTAGTGGGCGATGATCGCGCTGGCGCCGCCGCCGACGCCGCTGCGGGCGCGGTAGGCGACGGCGGCGGCGATGGCGGAATTGGTGTCGGCGACGCGGGCGATGCGCGATCCCAGATCCTGATTAAATAAATAGGCGGCGTACTCGCCGTAGAACAAGTACGCCGCGATGCCGCCCAGCGCGAGGATGAGGGCAATAGGGATGACGGCCACTAGGGCATAGGCGGCCAACAGCCGGTTGCGCAGCGGCCACATGGCGCGGGCGACCAGCCGGAACAAACCACGGAACAGCCAGATCGCCAGCAACACGTAGAAGGCGAAACGGATGAACGAGGCCCAAAACGCCACCGGATGGCCCAGCCAGCCGGGAACGGAGATCAGCAGCGCCAGTGCGCCGACGATCGCCAAAACGCGCAGCAACCGGGAGCGGCGCCAAAGCCGCTTCCAGCCGTCCGGTTGCTTCCCTACCATCTTGCCTTCCGCCATGCCCCTCTATATTAGCCGTGGCGGCGGCGCCGGCGGCAGCACCATTCGGGTGGTGATCGCGCGGTCACCACCAGCGGCGACCGCCGCGCGCGGCGGAACCGCCGGCCGGGGCCCTAGCAATGTCGGCACATCAGGCGGAACGCCTGCCACGCCGTCGCTGGTGCGCGAATGCGCCCGGATGCGCGCTAGTCCCCGCCGCCGGCGTCGGACGGGACCGAGGCGGGCGGCCCGGGCAAAGCGGCCAGCGCCTGTTGCACGCGGCTGTGCTTCCGGCTGTAGGTGAAGTAAATGATCAAGCCCAACACCAGCCAACTCACGAAGACTTCCCACGTCAGGCCGTGCAGGCTGAGCATGAGCGCGAGCGAGACCACCACGCCCATGATGGGAACGAACGGCACCCAGGGGGTGCGGAATGGCCGCGGCAGATTCGGCTCGCGCACGCGCAGGATCCACACGCCGGCGGAGACGATCGCGAAGGCAAACAGCGTGCCGATGCTGGTCAGCTCATCCAGCGTCGTGATGGGCAGGCTGGCGGCAAGCAGCGCCACGGCGGTGCCGATCACGATCGAGGAAATGTAGGGGGTGCGAAGCTTGGGGTGGACCTTGCTGGCCCATTTCCACAGCAAGCCATCCCGCGACATGGTGAAAAAGACGCGCGACTGCCCCAGGAGCATGACCAGCATGGTCGAGGACAGGCCGCCAATGGCTCCGATCTTCACCAGAAAACTGCCCCATGCGACCCCGGTCCGGTCCACGCCGAGGGCGACCGGATCCGGCACATTCAAGTTCGTATAGGGCACCAATCCGGTCAGCACCAAAGCGACCAGGATGTAGAGGACGGTGCAGATGACCAGCGAGCCGAGAATGCCGATGGGCATGTCACGGCCGGGATTCTTCGCTTCCTGCGCCGCGGTGGACACCGCGTCAAAGCCGATATAGGCAAAAAATATGATCGCGGCGCCGCGCACCACGCCGGACCAGCCGAACGAGCCGAAGTGGCCGGTGTTGGGCGGAATGAACGGATGCCAGTTGCGCATCGCCAAGTGCCATCCGCCGGCAGCCAGGAATTGCCAGCCCAGGCCGATGAAGATGAGCAGCACGGCCACCTTGATCACCACGATGACGCTATTGACGTTGGCCGATTCCTTGATGCCGATCACCAAAATGACGCTGACGGCGGCGATGCCGAGAAACGCCAGCAGGTCGAAATGGGCAACGGCGTGCGGAGCCGCGGCAATGACACTGGCGGCCACGCCGTGCAGCGAGGTCAGCCGCTCCCAGCGGCCCTTCAGCATGACCATTTCCGTGCCGGGGGCGGCGCTGATCGCGGGCGGGACGTGGATGCCAAAATCCTGCAGAAAGCTGTTGATGTAGCCGGACCAGCCGACGGCGACGGTGGCGGCGCCAAACGCGTACTCCAGCACCAGCGCCCAGCCGATAATCCAAGCCACGATTTCGCCCAGCGTGGTGTAGCCGTAACTGTAGGCACTGCCGGCGATGGGAATGACCGAGGCGAACTCGGCATAGCAGAGGCCGGCGAAGGCGCAGGCGATGGCGGCGATGATGAAGGAAATGACAATCGCCGGACCGGCATTGGAGGCGGCGACGGGACCGGTTAGCACGAAGATGCCGGTGCCAATGATCGCGCCGATGCCCAGGGTCACCAGATTCAGCGGGCCGAGGGCGCGGCGCAAGCCGCCGCTCTCGCCTTCCGTTTCGGCCAGCAGCGATTTCAGATCCTTGCGCGCGAAAAGATTCAGGCTCATGGGTTTGTCGTGGCCGGACGGGAACCGCTCCGGAGCTTCCAGAAAAAGTACACCGGAACCCCGACCAATACCAACAACAATCCGGCGCCGGTGTAGGAAGGAAAGACGCGGAGGATCTCCAAGTCAAAGAATACCGCGCCCGCCAAGTACAGCGCGGGCAGAACAGGATAGGCCAGGGTGCGGTAGGGACGCGGAAGATTCGGCTGGCGCCAGCGCAGCACGAAAAGGCCCGCGATGGTCAGGATGTAGAAGACGAACTCCGCGAACATCACGTATTCGAGGAGCTGATTATAGGTGCCCGACAGGCAGAGCAGGCAGGCCCAAATGGCCTGCACCCAAAGGCCGAACACCGGCACCCGGGAGCGCGGATGGAGCTCGGCAATGCGGCGGAAAAACAGCCGGTCCTTGGCCATGGCGTAATATACGCGGGCGCCGGACAAAATGAGGCCGTTGACGCAGCCGAAGCAGGAAATCATGATGGCCAGCGCCATCAGCGCCGCGCCGATATGGCCGAAGGCGACACTCATGACCGCGGTGGCCACGCGGTCCTCGCTGGCGTGCTGGATGCCGCGGCCCAGGGCGGTGGCGGCGCCGGCATGGCCCCACAGCGGCAGCACGTTCAAGTACGCAACGTTGGCCAGCAGATAAAGGGCCGTCACCGCGCCGGTGCCAAGCACCAGCGACAACGGGATGTTGCGGCGGGGATCGCGAATTTCGCCGGCGGTGAAGGTGACGTTGTTCCAGCTATCGGAGGAAAACAGCGAGCCGACCATGGCGATGAAGATGACCCCGATCGTGGAGGCCACCATGGTGCGGCCGTTCGCCTGGAAGACATGCCAATGTCCCCAGCCCATGCCCGACCAGAAGTGCTCGAAGTTGGCGGCGACGGCGACGGCGTTGCGGGCCACGAACCAGCCCAGTGCGATGACCCCGAGCAGGGCTAGGATCTTGGCGGCCGTGAAAATGTTTTGGATCCAGGCTCCGGTCTTGACGCCGCGGCTGTTGAAATAGGTCAGCAGAATGATCGCACCGAGTGCGACCAGCTCCATGGTGTTGAGGCCGAACTTGACCGGGCCCCATTGCCCAAACAGGAACAGCCAGCGGCTTTCCGAAACCCACGGGAATAGCACGCCGAGAAACTTGCTGAAGGCGATGGCCACGGCGGCGATGGTGCCGGTTTGGATGACGACGAACAGCGTCCAGCCGTAAAGAAAGCCGAAGATGGAGCCGAGCGATTCGCGCAAATATACGTACTGCCCGCCGGCGTGGGGCATTGCCGCGGCCAGTTCGCCGTAGCACAGGGCGCCGGCGATGGTCAGAAAGCCGGTGACCAGCCAGGCCAGCAGCAGCAAGCCCGGCGACTGCAACTGCCGCGACATCTGCGCGGAAACGATGAAGATGCCGGAGCCGATCATCGTACCCATGACGATGGCGGTCGCGCTCCCCAGGCCCAAGTCGCGGGCGAAGGTCGGCTGCGCCGCATCGGACCCCGGGCTGGAGGGTGCGGCGTTGGGATTTAGGCCGGCGGAGGCGCCGGAGGGAGGCGATTCCTGTTCGGATTCCATTTCGAATGCCAGAGCTGCGCTCCTGCCAGCAACGTCGCAGGCCTTGAGCGTTAGCGGGCCTTCGTTGCCGGCGGCCGCGGCTCAACCGCAGCGACCAGAGGGAGCGTCCAGACCTGGGCGGCTGCGCCTCGCCGCGGATCAGGCACTCCCGCTTTCCCTGCCACTTTGGCTGCAGAAGCAATCAAATGCAAGCATATATTCCCGCGCGCGGACGAGGGGATCGGGAGCGTCCAACCAACCGCCGATGCCCGCCACGGCGTCGGCGCCGGCAGCCCAAACCGATGGGGCGCGCTCGCAAGTAATGCCGCCGATGGCCACCAACGCTCCGGCGTAATGGCGGCGAATCTGGCGGATGGCGTCCAGGCCGACGACCGGATCGTGGTCCGCTTTGCTGCTGGTTGGGAAAATGGGGCCGATGGCGAGATAGGAGAGTTCGAGGCCGGGAGCGGCAAGGGCTTCTTGCGCTTGGGCCTCGGAGTGCGTGGAGTAACCCAGCAGGCGGCCAGCGCCCAGAAGGCGGCGGGCGGCGGCGGGCGGAAGGTCGGTTTGGCCAAGATGCAGGCCGGCGGCGCCGGATAGCTGCGCGACATCCAGACGGTCGTTGACGATCACCGGCAACTCCGCCGCTGCTTCGACGGCGGCCAGCGCGTGGCGCAAGAACTCACCCGCGGCCAGCCGCTTGGCGCGGAGCTGCACCAACGGGATATGCGACGAAGGGGCCCGCGAGGCCACATCGCCCCAGGCGGAGAGGCCGGAGACGAGAGCGGCAGGATCCAGACCACGGGTTAGGGCCAGGTCCAGATCAAGGATGGGATAAAAGCCGCGCACTTTTACCATAATCAAACCTCATCTGCCTACCATCGCGGGCGCTGGAAGGTCATCGAGCCGACCACCATCCCGGCGGTGCCCTGTTCCACCGCCCGCGCCGGCAATACCGCCGCAAGCGGAATCCGGCAATACGACCGCCATCCCGGCTGTCGCCGGTTCCCGCCGTCCGCGCCCCGGTCCGCGCCGCTCACTACCCGCCTCCACCGCCCCGCGCCAACTTGCGGACACCCTGAGCGCAAACCGGGGTTCCCGCAGCCGTCGCCGCTCGCGGGAGAGGGCTCCTGCGCGGCGTACCGACGCCCTCGGTTCGGGCGGACCGCATCCCACCTGGCGCGGGCCCGGCGCGGCTGCGCCGCGCGTCCGGAGTTGCCTGGCGCGAGCCAGACCGGAGCCCCGTTCGCCCCAGCCGCCGCCCGCGCGTCGCTGGGGCCGCGCCACCGGCACGCACGCGAGTTCCGCAATACTGCCGGCGAGGACGCCGGCGCTCCAGCCCGCCCGCCTAGGCGCCGCGCTCCTGGGCGCGGGACGCCGAGCCGCGCACGGCGGGAGAGGCTTTCCGCGCTTTCGGCGCGGGCTGGAAACGCTCCATGAAGCGGGTGTCCAGCTTGCCGGCGCGGAAGTCCGGGTCGTGCAGGATGCGGAGCTGCAAGGGGATGGAAGTGTCAATGCCTTGGACAATGAACATTTCCAGGGCGCGAATCATGCGCAGGCGCGCCTCCTCGCGGTCGCGGCCATGGGCAATGACCTTGGCGATCAGCGAATCGTAGTAGGGCGGAACCACGCCTTCGCCATAGGCGGCGCTGTCCACGCGGACGCCGTTGCCGCCGGGAGCATGAAACGCGGTGATGCGGCCGGCGGAGGGGGCGAAGGTGTCGGGGTTTTCCGCGTTGATGCGGCACTCAATGGCGTGGCCGCGGGGAAAGACCAGCTTGTCGGGGTCCAGGCCGATGGCGGACTCCAGGCTCTCGCCATTGGCGATGCGAATCTGCGCCTTGACCATGTCCACGCCGGTGACCATCTCCGTGACCGGATGCTCGACCTGAAGGCGGGTGTTCATTTCGATGAAGTACAGCGAGCCATCCTCGTCCATCAGGAACTCGACGGTGCCGGCGTTGGTATAGCCGGCGGCTTGCAGCGCGCGGGTGACGCGCTCGCCCATTTCGCGGCGGAGTTCCGGCGAGACGCGGACGGAAGGAGCTTCCTCCAGCAGCTTCTGGTGGCGACGCTGCACGGTGCACTCGCGTTCGCCGAGGTGCATCACATGGCCGTGCTCATCGGCCAGGATCTGGAACTCGATGTGCCGGGGCCGGGCGATGTATTTTTCCAGGTAGAGATCGCCGTTGCCAAAGGCGGCGGCGGCTTCCGACTGCGCGGCGGCAAAATGGTTGGGCAGTTCGGCGGCGGAGGCAACGATGCGCATGCCGCGGCCGCCGCCGCCGGCGCTGGCCTTCAGGATGACGGGAAAACCGACCTGGGCGGCGATGGTGCGGGCCTCCGCTTCGTCCTTCAGCACGCCGGGGGAGCCGGGCAGAACGGGCAGGCCGGCTTCCTTGACGGCGGCGCGGGCGCGGTCCTTGCCGCCCATCAGCCGAATCGCCTCCGGCGGCGGCCCGATGAATTTGATGCCGCTGGCTTCGCAGACCTCGGCGAAGTTGGCGTTTTCGGAGAGGAAGCCGTAGCCGGGATGCACCGCGTCCACGTTGGTGATCTCGGCGGCGCTGATGACGGCGGGAATATTCAGGTAGCTTTCCGCCGGACGCGGCGGCCCGATGCAGACCGCCTCATCGGCGAAGCGCACATGCAGCGCGTTCCGGTCGGCCTCGGAATAGACGGCAACGGTCTTGATGCCCAGCTCCTTGGCGGCGCAGATCACGCGCAGCGCGATTTCGCCGCGATTGGCGATGAGGATTTTTTTGAACATGCGCGGTTCAGCGGGCTAGGCGCCGGCGGCTTGCCGCGGGCGCAGCGAGAACAAGGGTTGGCCGTATTCGACCGGCTGGCCGTTGGTGACCAGGCGCTTGACGATTTGGCCGGCAACCTCGGCCTCGATTTCATTCATCAGCTTCATCGCTTCCACGATGCACAGCACCTGGCCGGCTTCCACGCTGTCTCCCGCGCTGACGAAATCCGGCGCGCCGGGCGAGGGGGCGGCGAAGAAGGTGCCGACGATAGGGGAGCGAACCAGCGTCAGGCCCTCCGCTTCCGCCGCGGCGGGCGCGGCGGAAGCGGAGGGCCTGA
>DAHUYO010000006.1 GCA_027315185.1 Acidobacteriota bacterium | reverse complement strand
TCACGCCGCGGCGTGCAAATGAGGATCCGTCATAAATCGCCGGCGACGTGCCGCCATCGACGTACCAGCCGCCGTAGATCCACACCATCACCGGCAGAGGTTTGAGCGAGGTCTCGGCGGGGCGCCACACGTTGACGTACAGACAGTTCTCGCTCGGTCGCGTGCGCAGCGGCGCCATGTCTCCCGGGGTCGGCCGCTGCATGCAATCGGCACCGAAGGTGCGCGCCGGGCGTACCCCGCGCCAGGGCGGTGCCGGCTGCGGCGCCGCCCAACGCAGCACGCCCTCCGGCGGCGCGGCATACGGAATGCCCTTGAAGATCATCAGCCCGCCGTGCGCCATGCCGCGCACGCGCCCGGACTGAATGCGAACGACCCGACCCGCCGCGGGCGGCGCCGCGAACACGGGCGCGGCGGCAAGGACCATCAGGGCCAGAACTAACGGCAGCGGGAGATAGAAGCGAGAGAGTTTCATATATAGTTTCCGGCTAGGCAAAGGCGCCCCGTCACCCCTATTTACCTAGCGGAGTCATGATCTGTCAATGGATGGGCGCGGACCCAGCCCCGCCGGCGGCAAATAGAGGGGTAGCGTGGCGCAGCGCTGACCAGCGGCGACCGGCCGCCGTCCCGCGCCAAATCCCTAATGCATGGCTGTCCGACCCGCGGACCAGCGACTTGGATCACCCCTGGCCCTGGCTGCCACACGCTGTGGGATTGCGGGCGAACCGCCCATCACCCCGGCCGAACGCTCCGCCGCCGGCAGGCACGGCGGCGCCTAGCGGGCGGTGCGACGGCCTAATGCCCCGACGGCGGGGCTGGCTTGGCCGCCGCCAGACCGCCGAACAATAGGCGGCCCTGGTCCCGGCGGACAGCCTGCCAAAAAAGCCGCACCGCGGCGTAGCGCGCGGCGGGAACGGTGAAGGCGTTGATGGCGAGCGTACGCTGCACGTGCAGGACCGGCCCGGATGGCGCCTGGGTGAGCCACACCCGGCTGCTGTAACTCGCGTCGGGCGCTGCGTCTTGCCGCGCGTCCGGCTGGGCGTCATTCGGTGCGGTGGGTCCCGCGACCGATGGCGCGGCCAACACCACGTGCACCGGAGACGGCAAGGCGCCGACCTGAAGGTTCTTGGCCAATTGGATGCGGTAGAAATCCGTTCGCGACCCGACCGCACCCAGCTGGATGCGGTACCGCCGCGCACCGTCTTCCTGCAAACTGGGTGTTGCCAAGGGGAAAAGCCAGGGCTGGAGCACCACGGTCGTTCCGGATAATTGCAGGTAGGGCCGGACCGTCAAGCGATACCGCACCAGGACGGTGCCGCCGTCCTGCGTGCCGTTCCAATCCGCGAGCTGAATGCCGGGCAAAACGCGATCGAAGCGCACTTGCCAGCGCCGCTGCTGGCTGGGGGTGGGATCCATTTCCCCATGCATCCGGCCGGCAAACACGCCGGTGCGCACTTCCTCGACGCTGCCCAGCAACGAACCGTCGCTGCGCATGACGAACCGCGCGGAGCGCAGGCGGCGATTGAGGGCCGACGCCAGCACGGGCAGTTGCACGGACCGGCCACCGGCATGCGAGACCAGCAGCGCTTCCCCGCCCTGCTCCGCCGCCGGCAGCCAGCCCCAGGAAGTCGCGGGATCGGTGGGATCGAACAGCAGCAGGTGTCCCGGCCCGGGGGCGCCGAGCCAGGCGTAGAGATCGTTCGCCGCCGTCTTGGCCGGCCAGCGAATGGCGACGATCGCATGATCGAAGCTCTCGGGGCTGGCATAGCCGCGAGGCACGATGCCGCGCTGCGCGTTCAATAGGACGTAATCCGCCCGCACGCCCAGCGTGCGCAGCATGGCGATCAGCAGCGTGGCCTTGTCCTTGCAGTCGCCATAGCCGTTGGCCAGCACCGTCGCCGCGGCGTGCGGCTGATAGCCGCCCAGGCCCACTTCCACCGCGGCATAGCGAATGCGCTGCTGCACATAGCGCGCCACGGCGGCGATTTTGCCGGCCAGCGTCCGCTGGCCGGCAACCAACGCGGCCGCTTGCGCGTGCACGGCCGCGGTCGGGGCGGTACGGCCGGCGGTGAGCCGCTGGAACCAGGCGCCGGTGGCCTGCGCGCTCAAGGGCGACAGCGCCGGCAACGGAGACGGCGGCGCCAGGGTCAGCGACATGGCGCCGGCGATGGATTCTTGCGGCGGCATCGCCGGCTGCGAAGGCAATCCCGGCACGCCGCGCAAAACCCATTGCCGCTGGTCCGGACCTTCCTGCCCCGGCTGGGAAGGCCAATGGCGCCAATGGGCCAAGGCTCGCCAGCCCGGCGGCAACCGCACGGTGAAGCGCGCGTCGAGGTCGGGGTATTGGTGTTGAAAACGCCAGATATGTTGCAAAATCTCCGGCCGCATCCGGCGGCGAATCTCGAAGGCCAGGAGCGTGCCGGGCGGCGGATCGGGCAGCGACAACTCCACCAGGCGATAGCGAACATAGCCGGGAAACGCCATCAGGGGGTTGATCCAGGTGGCGTCGCGGCGGCGCCAGCGCTCCCATTTGCCGCCGGGGAGGCGCTCCCAGCCGCGAAACCGCTTGAGTTGAGTGTCGTGGTCCACGACCGTATCCTGCGTCGCCAGCCACGCGCCCTGCGGTTGCAAGACGCGGTAGACGCGCCGCTGCCACAGCCGCCAGCGGCCATGCCGGCGCACCGTCAGGCGGGTATCGCGGAAAAGGATGACCCCGTCGGCCGATTGCGCGGCGGCGGGCACGGCGACCGCCGCATGCCGCCGCACCCAGGTCGGGATGTTGGCGGCCGAGGCGGCGCCGGCGAGGCCCGGCGCAGTCACCGCCAGCGCCAGGCTCAGGCAGCAAACCCCCCGCTTCATTGCGCGCGCACCACTGGTGCGGTGACCCCCACGGCGATCTGGCGGTTATCCGCCTGCGCGACCTCGGCAAAGAACTCTTTTACGATGGTGTAGTCCTGCACCGGCACCATCACCAGGTCCACGAGCAAGCGGCGCTGCATATGCAAGATGCGACCGCCGGCGGTCTGCTGCATGTAGGCCCGTTCGCTGAACAGCAGCGGGGAGTTCGGCGGTGGGTCGGTGGGCACGATCGCCGGCGGCGGCAACGCCGGCGTCGCCGCCTGCGGCAGCAGATGAATGGCGATGGTGTCGCTGTGCAGATAGGGATGGGGGAAATACAGCGGTTCCAGGCGCCGCGTGGCGGTGAGCAGCGGCCCTCGTCCCAAGCTCATCATGCCTTCGGACCACACCACGCCGGCGCCGAGATTCGGCAGCCTCACCTGCCAGCGCGCCTGGAGCGCTGCCGCGCTCGTCTTCCAGCCCTGGCTGGAGAGCATCTTCAGTTCGGTCCCTTGCGGCAGCCAGCCACGCGCCAGGCCGGTGAGCGCGCGGGCGCGCCCAGCCGCGTCGCGTTGCCGCCAGGATTCGCGCAGTCCCAAAGCGGCTTCTCCAGTCCAGCGGGCTTGCAGCGTGCCCACCCAGCCGCCGGCCGCGGCCCAGTGCAACTGCAAGTGGCGGTCCCGCTCGGCGCCGCTGGGAAGCGGCATGGGCAGTTGCACCCACCGTCCGCCATGCCGGTTGGCCACGAGACCTGGCACGCCGGTTTCCCACCACAGCAGCACGCCATAGGGGCATTGACCGCTGGGGTCAAGAAAGACGGGGTCCG
This sequence comes from Acidobacteriota bacterium, assembly GCA_027315185.1. GTDB lineage: Bacteria > Acidobacteriota > Terriglobia > Terriglobales > SCQP01 > JAKAUF01. Next base: position 80,072 of record DAHUYO010000006.1, on the reverse strand, counting down.
TCCCCAGCCGCACCAGCACCAGATCATTGCTGACCTGATCGGGATCCTCCATCGCAAGGGAAAATACTTCATCCCGGCGTTCGGCGCTATGCACCCAATACGCCGGGAAGCCCGCCGCCCGCGCCAGCGCCACCAGCGTCAGGTTGATGCCCGTCCCGGTGGCGTAGTTGCGGCGGAGCGCCGCCACCGCGGAATGGTCCGGCTTGGAGTTGGCGACCGTGGTCACGTCCAGGTTGCGAATCCGCAGCACGCGGCGATAGATGGCCCGCAGCCTCTGCGGCGGCGCGCCGGTCAAGTGCAGCCCCGCCACGACCGCCTTCAGCTTTTTCTTGTTGCCGGCGAACTTGCGCGCCGTCTTGGCCCACTTCTTGCCGCGGTTTCGCCAAAAATACTTCGGCGCATCGATATGATGCGTGGCATAGACGAAGACGACGCGCTTGCGCAGCAGCGCCAGCGGCGGCGCCAGGGGTTCGTTGGGAAGCGCGGGAATGTTGTTCAAGCGCAGCGTCACCTGCCGCCCCTTGACCACGGGACCATGTCCGGCGGGCAGGCCGGTGGAGAAATACCGCAGCGGATACCCCGGATTCACGATCAGCTTGAACTGCTCATGGCGGATGGGCAGGCGGCCTTGCAACTGCCAAATCGTCTCCGGCAACAAGGTGACGTAGACGAAGTCCTCCTGCGGGGTGTTGTAGCCGAGCGTATAGCGGTAATCGAGGATGCTGCCCACGCGGGCTTGAGGCAGGTCGAACTCCAGCGCCTCCACGCGATAGCCGCCGCCGCGGTAGATCTCCGCCCGCCGCACCCGGCCGTGGAACCGCACGATGGTCCCGTCGGGTTCGATGGTGCGGCCGCCGATGCCGGAGATGGTTTCCTCGGTGTGCAGATACGGTATCTTGACCGTCGCCTGGTCCACTCCCGCGGGACGCAAAATCTTTACGCGCAGAAAGTGCTGCTCGATATTCACCTGATTGTCACAGACGACGCGCTTTTCCAGGACGATCGCCGCCGCTCCCGGCGCCTGCTGGGCTTGGAACTGCCGTTCCGCGGGAGTCACCACCGGCCAACCGCCCGCCCAGGCCAGCACCCCGAAACCCAGAACCGCCATCGCCGCGAAGATACGCGTCCCATTGCGCACTGCTCGCAAAGGTTGGGTCATTCCTCACCATTCCGGTCTTATCTCGGCTAATGTATTCCCTCCGGCTGAGGATGGCAATGAGTGCCGGACCATCGCCGCCAGTTTTCCTTCCCAGGCGGGAACAAATACTACCGGATCAACGCTTTGCCGTTTCCGGCCTACCTTCGCCACGCCGTCGGAAATCCCGCGCATTGCTGACCGGGCGGCCCGGCAGCGGCGCCGCGGCGGCCCGCCCGCGAAGAACACCGCCATCAGCGCCAGCGCGGAACAATCGGCGCTACATTGCTGGACGCGGGCACCAGCGAGGCCGCGCCGCTCGTCCCGCTTGGCGCGCGGGCGAGGCTGGAGGCCCGGTTCGCCCCAGCCCCTCCGGAGAGCCATTGCGGCCCGCGCCGCCGCTGCCCTGTCCAGGGGCAGCACGGCGGAATGCGGCCTGCTCGCGCCGGCTTTGCCCAGGCGCGAGCCACGCGGCCCCCGCAGCCGCGATTTGCTCCTGTCCGTCAGGACGACTGAGGATTGGCCCGTGATGCCACGGACCCGGCGCCGGCAGTTGCCGATCGGGCCTTGACCGCCTCCGCGGATACGCGGCCGGCGCCCCGGCGGCCAAGACGGCGCTGCAGGACGGCCGCCAGCCCCGTCAATAACATCGCCGGCGTTGGGGGACAGCCGGGGATGTAGGCATCCACGGGGATGACTTGATCCACCCCGCCGGCGACGGCTGGGCTGGCGTCGAATACACCGCCGCTGCACCCGCAGGCGCCGACCGCCACCACCAACTTGGGCGCGGGCAGCGCGGCGTACGTTTGCCGCACCGCCTCCGCCATATTTCGCGTCACCGGCCCGGTGACCAGCAACAGGTCGGCGTGCTTGGGCGAGGCGACAAAATGGGCTCCCCAGCGCTCCAGGTCGTAGTAGGGGTTGGTCAGCGCGGCGATCTCCGCCTCGCAGCCGTTGCAGGAGCCGGCGTCGAGCTGGCGAATGTTCACCGCGCGCCCCAACCAACGATCCAGCCGCGGCGGCTCCGCGGTCTGGGGTGGGATCTCCTTTCCGGTATCCACGCTCCACCGGTGCACCAGCGCCTCTCGCCGCACGCCGCAAGCTTCCAGGTGGACCGCGGGTAGCACGGCCTCTGGCGCCGCCGCCGCACACCGGCCGCAACCGATGCACTCGCCGTAATCCAGCTCGAACCAGCGACCGCCGGAGTCGGAGCCGCGGCGCATCGCCTCCGTGGGGCAGATGGCGGCGAGACGATCCGCCAAATCGGCGTTCAGGCGCCCGCCCAGGACCTGGGGCATGCGGCTGCCGCCGGCGTTTGTACAGCGCAGCGCGTCCAGCGGCACCAAGCGGCTCGGCGAGCGCAGCGTACGGAGCAGCAGATCGCCCATCATCGGTCGCACCCCGAATAGGAGAGATTAAAGCTTTTGTTGATCATTGGAAAATCCGCGATGATCCCGCCGATCACCGCCGGCGGCAGCGCCGGCCAGTTCTGAAACGATGGCGAGCGGATGTGGCAGCGGACGATCCGGCCCTGTTGCAGCAACAGCCAATACACCAACTCTCCGCGCGGCGATTCCACCGCCGCCCAGCCCCGCCCTTCGGCGCCGGCGGGGAAGCGGTCGCGGACGTTACCCGGGGGCCAGTCGGCCAGCGTGGCGCGAAGAAACTCCACGGCGGCGGCCGCTTCCAGCATGCGGATCTGCGCACGGGCCATGACGTCTCCGGCGGCGAGCCGCGCGGCGGCGACGGAGCGGCGGCGGTAGGCGCCGTATGGGCGGTCGCGGCGCAGGTCCAACGGGGCGCCGCTGGCGCGCGCCACCGGACCCACGGCGGCGAAATCGCGCGCGGCCTGGGGGGTTAGCACGCCGGCCCCATCAAAACGCGCCTGCACCGAAGGGTTGCGCAACGCCCGGCCGCCTAGTTCCGCGAACTCGCGGCCGGCGGCGGCGACCGCCCGCGCCAGCGCGGCGCGCGCCTGCTCCCCGGGATCCATCGTGACGCCGCCGGGTACGGCGATGCCCCGCCAATAGCGCGTTCCGCAGAATGCCAATGACGCCAACAGCAGGTCTTCCTTGAGCCGGCTGGCGAGGGCGGGCATGGGCGCAAAGCCGACATCGCCGCAAAGCGCGCCGAAATCCCCGATGTGGTTGGCCAGGCGCTCCAACTCCATGCCGACGCCGCGCAGGGCCTGGGCGCGCGGGGGCGGCTCGACGCCGGCGATGCGCTCCAGCGCCTGGCAGTACGCCACGGCGTGAGCCAAACAATTGTCGCCGCTCACGGATTCGGCAATCGGCGTGGCGCCGGCCGCGTCCATGCCGGCGAGTAAATCCTCCGTGCCCTTGTGGGTATAGAAATGCCGCAGTTCTAGAAAGATCACCCGGTCGCCCATGGTGGAGAAGCGAAAATGACCGGGCTCGATAATTCCCGCATGCACCGGCCCGACGGCAACCTCGGTCACGCCATTACCGGTCACCGGAATGAATTCCGCCCCAATGCCGGCCGCGGCGTCCGGCGGCCATCGGCGCGTCCCGTTTGGCGCCGATACCGGCGGCGCCGGCTGCCATGGCCGCAGCAGGGGCCGGGGATCTGGATGGCCGGCAAAGATCAAGCCGAACCGGTCGTGGATTTCGCGCTCCTGCCAGCTCGCGGCCGGCGCCAACGGGACCAGGGAGCCGATCTCGCCGCCGACCACGACCGTGGTCTCCTCGTAGTCGGCCGCGCCCCGGTCGAAGAGATAATGGACCTCGGTTTCCCGCCCTACAGAGCGGCCAAAAATGGAAACCAACCGCGGCGGCTGGGCATCCTTCTCCCAGGTGCGCCGCAGCGTGAGGGGGAGACCTGCCAGCGCCGCGTCCCGTGTCATGAGCGGATCACCGCCACGGCGCGCTGCAACAGCGAGTGCACGGAGCCGGGAAGGTGCAAGCCCAGCAGGAGCAGCAGAGCCAGGCAGATCCCCATGGCCACGAGCCCGCCGGCCGCCTCGCCGGGACCCGTCGGCGGGACCACGGGGCGGCCGCCCAGCATGCCTTGCAGGTGGCGCGCCAGCGCGGCGAATACCACCGACAGCAGGGCGAGCAGCAAAAGACCTGCCGCCGGGTGATGATTGAAGGCCTGGCGCAGAATGGCAAACTCGCTGGCGAAGAGGCCGAACGGGGGCAATCCGGCCAAAGCCACGCCGCCCAGTACCAATGCCGCCGCGGTGAGAGGCATGGTTGTGCCCAACCCGCGGATCCGGACCATACGCGCTTCGTGATAGCGCTCGCGCACGTTGCCGGCGGCGAAAAACATCAAACACTTCGCCAACGCGTGGTTCAGGATCTGGAGCAACGCGCCGTAGGCTCCCCAGGCCCCGCCCAGTCCCAGCCCGGTGGCGACGATGCCCATGTGCTCGATGCTGCTATAGGCGAAAAGCCGCTTCAGGTCCCGCTGCACCAGCATCAACATGGCTCCAACCAGCGCGGAAACCAGCCCGAGCGCCAACAACACATGGCGGCTGTACCCCGACCCCAAAGCGCCGGAGGCGATCTCCTGAAAGCGGATAAGGGCGTAAAGCGCGCAGTTCAGCAGCGCCGCCGAGAGCATGGCGCTGACCGGGGACGGCGCTTCGGCGTGGGCATCCGGCAGCCAGCTATGCATCGGAACCAAACCCACTTTGGTGCCATACCCGACGGCGAGGAACACCCACCCCAGTTGCAATAACCGCGGCGTGTTTCCCAAATGCTTGGCGTTCCGCAACAGCGTCAGCCAGTCCAAGGCATGAGCCGTTCCCACGCCGCCGCGCACCGCCGCGAGATAAAACGCGATGGTGCCGAAGAGGCCCAGAGCCAGACCCACGGTGCATACGATCAGATACTTCCAACCCGCCTCCACGGCGCGCTCCGTGTTGTAGAAGCCCACCAGCAGCACCGAGGCCAGCGTCGTCCCTTCCATCAGGATCCACATCAGCCCCAGGTTGGCGGCAAGATAGACGCCCACGATGGTCCCGAGGAATACGAACAGGAGCGCGTAAAACCAGGGCAGCGAAGCAAAGCGGCCGGGCGGCACGCGGCGCATGTAGCCGGCGGCATACAACAGCACCAGAGCGAAGACCAACGCCGTCGTCAGCAGGAAAAATGCCGTTAGCGCGTCGGCGCGCAGATAATCCGACCAGGCTTGCGCGTGGCGCGCGGCCGCCACGACCAGCGCGCCCAGGGCCCCGATCTCCAGACCTCCGAAGATCCAGGTGGCACTGAGGACTTGCGCCGCTGGCCGCCGCCGCAGGGAGAGCAATACCCCGGCCGCCAGCCAGGGCAGGAGCAGCGGAGCGAGCAGAAGCAGGGCATTCATCCTCGTAGCCTCCGTAGGCGGGAAACATCCAGGTGCTCGAACGTGTCCCGAATGCGGAAGGCCAATAAGCCCATCAGCAGCACCCCGATCAGCAGGTCGAAGGTTACTCCCGCTTCGATCACCAGCGGCATGCCAAAGGTCGTGGCAAGCGCCGCAAGGAAGATGCCGTTTTCCAGCACCAGCACGCCCAACACCTGCATCAGCGCCAGGCGGTGCGTGATGATGAGCCACATGCCGGATAGCATCAGCGCCACGGATGCGGCCAGCAGGTTCTCCCGGGCATGCAGTTCGTTGGCGAATCCCTGCACCGCGGTGAAGGAGAAAAAGATCAGCGCCGCGGTGGCGAACGCCGAGGGCATGGGCGCCACTCTGACCTCCAGCCGCGGCGCCACGCCTAACCGCCGAACGAGAAACAGCAAGGCCCAAGGCAAGGCCACCGTCTTCACCACCAGCACCATCCCGCCGACCACCCAGGCCGCGGCGGAGTGCCGCACATACGCGACGGCGAACACCTCGGCGGCCAGCAACGCCGACTGGCAGCCGTACGCCAGGATGCAGGTGCCGATCCGCCGGGCCGCCGCCATGGCCAATACGGTAAGGAACAAAAGCGCCGCGGCCGACCCCAGCAGTCTAGCGGCGGCGATACCGAATAGAGGGGTCATCGTCTTCACCTTCAGGGCAGAGCGGTAAACACCAGCGCCAGGGCGGTCAGCGCCGCGGCGATGCCGAGAAACTCCGGCACCGCATACATCCGGCGTTTGGCCAAGGATGCCTCCGTGAATGCGACCGCCACGGTCAGCGCGCCGACTTTCGCGGCCCAGGCCGCGATACCCACCAGCGGGCCGTACCATCCGGGACCTGGCGTCAGACCCCAAGGCAGAAACAAATCGGCCACCAGCGTCAAGTACAGCAGTTGGCGCAATGACGCCGCCCACTCGATCCAGGCCAGGCTGGGACCGGAATAGTCCAACGTCATCGCCTCATGAATCATGGTTAACTCCAGGTGGCTGGTCGGATTATCCACGGGTATTCTTCCCGTCTCCGCCAGCGCCACCATCGCCAAACCGGCCAAGGCCAGCATCCGCACCGGTGACACGGGCGTCAAAGGTTGCCCCTGGGTGGCGGCGGCCATCGCGCTGAGGCTGCTGTGCCCGCTGGCCAACGCCAGCGCCGCCAGGCCCAGCAGGAGTGGCCCCTCGGCCAACGCCCCGACCAGCGCCTCGCGGCTTGCGCCCATCCCGCCGAACGCCCCGCCGCTGTCCAGCGCGCCGAGCGACAGGGCAAAGCGGCCGAGCGCTAGCGCACCTGCCAAAAGAAAGAAGTCCGCAGGCCCCTGGAGCAGCGCCTGCGGCCGCCACACCGGCAGCACCGCAGCCGCCAAGCAGGTGGCCCAAAAGGCGGCGCGCGGCGCGGCGGCGAAAATCACCGACGCTTCCGGCGGCCGCAGGTCCTCCTTGGCGAACAGCTTGCGCAGGCCGGCGTAGGGGCGGACCAAATCGGCGCCGCGACGGCGCTGAAACCACGCCCGCAGCCGTGCGCTCCAGGCGGCGCACAACGGCGCCGCCGCCAGCATCAACAGGAGTTGCAGAAGCCCGATCGCGGCTGGGGTCATGGCCGCCCCCGCAAGGTCAGCAACAGCGCCAGAAGGCCGAGAAAGAGGTACAGCAAGTAGGCCTGAATGTCGCCCGTGTGCAAGCGGCGCAGACGGTTCGCCGCCCCCAGCACCAATCCAGCCAGCGGCCGGTACAGCTTCCGTTCAAAGGACGTGGTGCGAACCGAACTGTAGCTGACTGCCGTGGGAAAATACGGCTCACTTGCCGGCGTGCGGCGGATCTGCCGGTCGGGCTGGTAGACGCGGGCGAAGGTGGAACGCAGCGGCTTGGAAAACGACGTCGCGCTGTACTCCATGCGCGGCGTCAATTGCGTGCCCCCGCAGGCCCAGGTGGGCGCAAGACGGCGCCGCGGTTTCCAGGCGAGAAGACCGGCCAGCAGTACGGCGCCAAGACCTACCCAAGGCAGCAGCGCGGCGATAGCGCCGACCGCCGGTATCGGCTGCTGAAGCCCCAGCACGCCCGTGGCGATCCGTGCCAGCGGCGCCAGAATCCAGCCCGGAAAAATCCCCGTCACCAGGCAGGCCAGGGCCAAGGCGGCCATCGCCATGGTCATGGCCCCCGGCGGCGGCGACGCCGAGGCAGCGCCTTCGGAACGGGGGCGGCCCAGGAACGCCACGCCGTACAACATGACGAAGCACGCCGCCGCCAGCCCGCCCACTAATCCCAGCAGCCCGCTCAACATGGGCAACACGAACGCCCGCCAGCCGGCGCCCAAAGCGGGGCCGGCGAGCGCCGCCCGCAGCAGGAGCCACTCCCCCACAAATCCGCCCAGCAGCGGCAAGCCGGCCAGGGTGCCGCAGCCCGCTAAAAATGCCCAGCCGACAAGCGGCAGCCGCCGCTGCAGGCCGCCCAGTTGGTTCAGGTCCATGCTGCCGGCGGAGTGGCCCACGGCGCCGGCACCGAGAAACAGCAGGCCTTTGCCCAGCGCATGGTTCAGCGAGTGCAGCAAGGCGGCGATCAGGGCCAATGCGGCCCATTCGCGGGCTCCCGCGGAGCGAAAGACGAGCGCGGCTCCCAGGCCGATAAAGATGAGGCCCAGATTCTCGACGCTGGAGTAGGCCAGGAGGCGCTTGATTTCGTGCTCCCCCAGGGCGAACAGCACGCCCAGCAGCGCGGTGGCGGCCGCGACCGCTACGGTCAGATAGCCCCACCACGCCGGACCCGGCCCCATCAGGAGGAACGCGACGAGCGTGAAGCCGTAGACCGCGGTCTTGAGCATGACTCCCGACATCAGCGCCGACACCGGGCTGGGAGCCAGGGGATGCGCCCGTGGCAGCCACAAATGCAGGGGCACCAGACCGGCCTTGGCCCCGAAGCCGACCAGCGCCAGCACGAAGATGGCGTCCCGTATCCCTGGAGTCAGCGCCGCGGCGGCCATCGCCGCAAAGCTCAGGCTGCCGCCGCCGGCCGCGAACAAAAAGAAGGCCCCCGCGACGCAACCCGCCCCGGCGTGCATCATCACCAGGTACAGCAGCAGGTTGTGCCGCCGCGCCGGCGAATCGCCCTCCAGCGCGATGAGCCCGGCGGAGAACAGCGTCATCAGCTCCCAGCCGAACAAGAACGCAAATACGTTCGCCGCCGTCACCACCAGCATCATCGCCGCGATGAACAGCGCGAGCAGCGCCCAGAACAGCCGGCGCCGCCCAGCGGCGAAATGCCGCGCATATGCCGTGGCGTGCAGGGCCGCCGGCGCCGAGACCAGCGGCACCAGGAGGAGAAAAAATGCCGCCAGCGGCGTCAGCGCCAGCGGCAGGGGCCCGAGCATGGGCCGCGGCAGGACGCCGCGCCACAGCGCGAGAGCGGCGCTCGCGCCCGCCAGCCCCAGGCCCACCGCCAGCGCCGCTTGCGCCGGACGCTCGCCGAGCCGCCGCCATACAGCGAGCGCCGCCGCCAGCAGCAGGCACAGAAACGCGGCCGGGAGCAGCGCGCTCACGCCCGCCCCCCGCCGCCGCTCATGGAACTCCTCGCTGCCGCCGCGGTCATCGGCTGTTGCCGTGCTTCAGGTCGGCGAGCGTGGATTGCAGCTCGCTGAGCTGGTGGTTAAACATTGTCCGGGCCACGTCCAGCAGGCGAAATAAAGTGGCGTCGGCGGCGGAATAGCGCACCGTCTGACCCTCCTTGCGCGCGTTCAGGATGCCCCGCCCGCGCAACACCGCGAGATGCCGCGATACCGTGCTTTGTTCCGCGCCCAGCCGGAACCCCAGCTCCTGCACCGTCAACTCTCCGGACCGCAGCTCATCCACGATGCGGATCCGCAGCGGGTGCGCCAGGGCCCGGAAAAAATCGGCCTTGAAGCGGCTCAGCTCGGTCATTACCATATTCTTATATGTGAATATGGCAATATTGTCAAGTGCTGGACGGCCGCCCGCGGGTCGCTGATTCACGCCGGAACCGCGCCAGGACGGCGGCGCAGCCCGCGGCCCGCGCCGGGTTGGGGGCTAGGCCGCGATTTCCGGAGCCGCGCCGTTCGCGCTCGGGGCGAAGGCGGCGCGAATCGGCCGGGACACGCAGACGGGCGGCCTCGTCCGTGCCGGCGCGCGCCTCTGCTATCCTGCCGTTTCGGCTTCCGGCACATATGACTGCAATTGACGACGCTTTGCGGGCGAACGAGCACTACGCCCAGACGTTTACCGCCGGCAACCTGGCCGCGCCGCCGCGCCGCCGCCTGGCGGTCTTGGCCTGCATGGACGCGCGCTTGGCCGTCCACCGCATGCTGGCTTTGGAGGAGGGCGACGCGCACGTCATCCGCAACGCCGGCGGCATCGTGGATGAGGACGCCCTGCGGTCGCTCCTCATCTCCCATCACGTGTTGGGCACACGGGAGCTGATGCTGATCCATCACACCGACTGCGGCATGCTCGGCCTGCGCGAAGAAGAACTCCGCTCCAAGCTGATCCAGGAAAGCGGCGCCGCCGCTGTCGCGCCGGCGCGGTTTTATGGTTTCCAGGAGTTGGAAAGCAACCTGCGGGAGCAGATGGCCAAACTGCGCAGCCATCCCTGGGTGCCCGCCGCCGTCACCATGCGCGCGTTTATCTTCGACGTGCGGACCGGGCGGCTGCGAGAAGTGGCGGCGGCCGAAGAATAGGCGGGCGCCCCTGGTGGGCGCACCCCGCGATACCGGCGGCGCAAGCCGCCCACGCCCGCGCGCGTGGAATTGGCGGAGTGTGTGCCGCGGGTTTTAGCCTGGGTAGCCCCGCCGGGTGCGTACCGGAGGCCCGCGCCCGCAGGTCGTAAACCCCTGCGCCGGCGCACCCCTCGCCGCTAGGGCAACCGCCCGGGCCCGCCCGCCGCTATCGCTCCGCTGGACGATTTATCTCTCGCGACCGGATCTGCAGATACGACCACTCCGATGCGGCAGCGGCGCGCCGTGCCGCGGCAGGCGGCACGGCGCCAAATCGTTCCAATCGCGCCATCTTGCGCCCACGGCCAACATCCAACTCGATGGTCCACTCGCCCCGCACCGGATCCTGCCCGGGAGCGACCGCCCATAGGCTGATGACCCGCGGCAACGCGGCGTGGGCGCGCGGCCGAGCCGTTGACCGGGAATCGCGGAGGCCGCCCATGAAGCTCATCTCGCGCGGCGCAGCCGGGAGCGCGACGCGATTCCCAGCAGGCCGAGTCCGGCGAACAGCAACATCCAACCGGGCGGCTCCGGCGCGGAAACCGGCGATCCCAACGTTGGCGTACCGACGCTGTCGGTAGCATTCTGATCGGTATATAGGGTGGTGGTTCCCGATGCGGAATCGAGGGTCAGCGTCACCAGGTTGTCATTAAGGCTGGGATCATTGGTGGTCAGCAGAGCGCCGTTGTTGACCAGCGCGAAGGAGAGCATATCGGGCGTGGGCGAGTCGAGGCTCGTGAACGCATCCGCGATGGTGAAGCTGAGGCTGGAACCGGGCGTGAAGAACGCCGCGAACGAATCCGAGAAGCTGGCATCGTTCATGGTTACGCCGGATTGCAGATCGCCGGTGGCGCTGCTGGTGTTCGTCGTATCCACGGCGCCGGCGCTGCCGCCGGAGCCGAAACTGAATCCGCTCAAGGTGACGGTGTTGTTGCCGTCACCGGAGCCGCTGCCGTCGGTCAGCGAAAAGTACACCTCGAACGGATTCGTCGAGCCGACGAAGGATGTGGTGTTGACGGTGACGGTTTCGGTGATGCTTCCCGCCCGCGCCAGCGTCGGTGTTGCCAGGCAGGCCGCCAGCAGAGCCAGACCAGGGACCAGAGTTGCAAGGCAATGTTTCATGGGGAATCTCCTTTACGGCGTTCCAGCGCCTACGACCACAGGGGAATAGGTGATGCCAACGGCGCCCGGATCATTGAACTGAACGACGAAACTGACGCTCGCGCCCGGCGCGACCGAACCGGCCGAGACGACAACATACGGACTGCCTGCCGGAGCGGTGCAGGTGGTGGCGCCGGCGGCGTTGGCCAACGTCACGCCGGAAGGCAGTCCGGTGATGACGTAGTACAGCCCGCCGCTAAGGGCCGAGGTCCCGGTATAGGTGACGGTGACCACTTGGCTGTACAGCGTGGTGCCGAACTTCTTGGAATAGCCTCCGCGCGCCACGGACGCGGAGACCGGGGCCGCGCACGGCGACACCACGTGGAACGTGTACGCCGAACCGCTGTCGGCGCTACAGCCGCCGCCGGAAGCCTTGAGGTCGAGCGTGTAGCTTCCTGCCGTTGTCGGCGTCCCCGCCAGCAGATCGGCGGTATTGCCGAAGGTCATGCCCGCAGGGGCGCCGCTGCCGGTCAGGTTGAGGTATTGCGCGAAGGTGTTCGGAGTGCCGTTGGGGCCAAAGGACAGCGGATCCGTGGCGGTCACGCCGAACTGGATGGAATAGGGCGTGCCGATATATAGCGTCTCGGGATAGGTGGCGGTTGGGGTGGAAAGATTGATGAATCCGATCGTCGGGCACGCAATCGTGATCTGATACTGCTGGGAACCGGTCAGCCCGAGCGTGTCGGTCGCGGTGATAGTGAAATAGAAAGTGCCGGCTTGGTTTGGCGTCCCGGTGATGGCCCCGGTAGCGGAATCCAACGCCAGGCCGGGGGGCAGGTTGTAGGCGCTCACGGAGTACACCAGCGCCCCGGTGCCACCCGTGGCGGAAACGGTTTGGCTGTAGCCGCGACCAGCGGTGCCACCGAGCAGGCTGGTGGTGAGGATGTGGGGCGCGGCGGACGCCGTGACGCCGGTGCCGTTCAGCCAAGCCTCCGATGGCGAACCATGGAAATACACCGCGAACCCGCCGCTCGCATCCAACGGTCCTCGCGCGCCAACCAGCACGGTCTGGCCATTTTCCATAACCGCCGAGACGGCATGCAGGGAAACGGTGCATCCGCTGATTGGCACGCCATTGGAGAGGCAGGTGTCGTAGGCGTACAGCGCGTCGGTTACGCCCGCGGCCGGGCTGGTTAGCGCCGGGGCGGAGCCGAAGGCGACGATGCGGCCGTCATTGGAAATATAGGCGGCACTGCTTGCTGAGCCGTAGTTTTGCCCGTTGAACATGAACGCCGCCGGCGCGGGCGTGGCCGCGGTGAAATTCAGCGAAACCAGGGTGGTGCTGGGCTGGCATCCAGACGGAGCCCCCAGGCAGGTATCCCGCAAATAGACTTCATTGCCGCCGATTCCCAGCGCCGCCGGCGCCCCCGGCAAATTCGTCGCCGAGGACAGGAATACCACATAGCGGCCGCCCATTGAGACGCCGCCGGGAATGCTGCCCGCATTCCCCGCCTGACCCGCCGCTCCGGCGGAAACCAGCACGGTGGACGGCGTGCAGGCTCCTGAGGCCCCCATGCAGGTGTCGCGCAGATAGACCTGCTGAATCGAGCCATTGATGTTCGGGTCTGTGGCGGAGATCAGATTGGTGCCGGTGGAATCGAACACCACGTAGCGTCCATCCGGACTGATGAAAGGATCGCCGGCGGCTTGGCTGTTGTCCGGCACATTTTGGCCGGACGGATCCTGCGAGACCAGGACGTTGGCCGCCGTGCAGGATGCAACGCTGGAGCCTTCGTTCAGGCAGGTGTCGCGCAGGTAGATTTGCTGCACCGCGCCGGCAACACCCGCGACGATGTTGTCGGAGCTGGAGGTGAACGCGAAGAAGCGGGCGTCGGAGCTCATCGTGACCTGGCCGCCGCCAAGCGGGTTGCCGCTGGAGTCGAGCAGCGGCGCGGTGGTGGTTTGGCCACGCACGTCGCGCAGATACGTCACCGCCGACGCGGGGCCGTAGCCGCCAGCGGCGGAGTTGTTGGCGCAAGCATCATCATTGAAGACGACGAACCGGCCGTCCGGAGTGATCCCCGGCGAGTTGGCGCCTTGGTTATAGCCGAAGTTGGTGAAATTGCAGGCAACTCCGCCGTTGGCCGCCGGACCGGAGGCGGGCCCGTAGGCGATGAAGTCGGCCTCTTGGCCGCAGCCAGTCGTGCCGCCGTTGCAGGTGTAGCGAATATAGAGGCCGTTGCCTCCGGTTATGGCGGTGACGCCGCCGGGCAGGTTCGTGCCGTACGTATTGGAGATGAAAACCACCTCGCCACCGCCGGCGCTGACCGCGGCGGAGAAGCTGCCGCTGGTGGCAGGCTGTGGCGGCACTTCATTGTCCACGGAGACCATTTCCGGCAGCGGCTGCGGACCGTAGTTGCCGCCCGCCGTTCCGCTCAGGGCAATGCTGACCGGGGCAACGTTGAGCGCCCCCAAGCCCGCCGTAATCACGAAATTGGCCGTTTCCGCCGTGCCGGCGCCGAAGGACGGCTGGAAATAGACGCCAAAGATGCAGGCATTTCCCGGGTCCACCTGGCCCGTAGCGTCAAACGTGCATTGTGCCTGCGCTACGTGGAAGTCGCCGTGGAACTGGCTGGGCGCGACCGAGCCGCTGATGTTGAGCGGCTGGCTGCTGCTGTTCTGGACGTAGAAGGTGTCGGTGAACGATTGCCTCCCGGTGGCGATGGTGCCGAAGTTGATGCCGCCGCTCACGGACGAGGAGATGAACAGGGCTTGCGCTCCGGTGCCGGTTAGGCCCAGGCTCTGCGTTGCGCCAGGATTGCCGCCGCTGTTGTCGGCGACCACCAGAGTCGCCGATTCGCCCGCCGCCACGGAGGGGCGGAAGGCCAGGGCGATGGTGCAGGATTGTCCCGCCGGCAATGAACCGCCGCTGAGCGGGCAGGTCGAGGAGGAATCCAGCACGAAATCGCCGGCGTTGGCGCCCGTTACGCCGATGCTGGAGATGGTGAGCGCGGCGGCGCCGGAGTTGGCGAGCGTGACAGTTTGCAACGCGGTGGTGGCGCCGACATATTCGGTGCCGAAGTTGAGCGGGTTGGCCGCAGCGGTAAGCTCGGCCGTGGGTTGCGCCGTCGCTGGGAGGGCGCTAAAGAGCCCGAGCACGCCGACGAATCCGGAGTTGCCGCCGCAGGGCGTTGGCGTCGATGAGACGCCCTCCGCCGGGCGGCATGATGCAAAGTAGCCCTGTCCGGAGCCGACGGCGACCGCATTGATGGTGTCCAAGTCGGCCATGCAGACGGTGCCAACGTTACCGGTGCTGTCGACGTATTCGGGACACGGGAGCGGATAGAAGACGCCCGACTGCTCAGGGAAGTAATCCTGGAACGACAGCCCGTAGGCTCCGCTGAGCGCGCCGCCGCTCAGTTGAAGGTCATAAAGGAAGTCCCGCGGGTATTGCTCGGTCGTCGCGCCCGACGATTCGCCGCCGGACTGGCCGAAAATATATAGATTTCCCGGGGGATCCAGCGCCAGGCCGTTGGCGGAGGTGCATTCGGCTTGCCCATTGCCGGTCACGCCGAGGAACGTCGCGAATTCGGTCGTCAGCCCGGAGGTGGTTAGGCCGTTTGCCGAGTTGGGATTGAGGCCGAGCGCGTACGCCTCCTGGGTGTTCGTGGGTGGCGCGCCCGCCAGCCCGCTGCAAGGTCCGGTCTGGCCGTTGCTGGCGGCGGGCAACGGATTCACGGTCGCGAATGAGGCGCCTGCAGTGCCGGCGACGTAGACGTCGCCGAATTGATCCGCGGCGACACCGGTGGCGCTATCCGTTCCCGGAATGGGAGTCGAGAACAAAATGCCGTGGCAGTTGCCATCCGCAGGGGACGCAACGGTGTCAGTGCACGGCAGGCCAGGAACCGGAGCGTCCGTGATCGCGGCCACAAAGCCCTCCAAGCCGGCACCTTGGTTGGGAAGAGGGCTGACCAGGGGAAAAGGCATCTGCCCGCCAACGGCGCTGGTGCCCGACACATCGACCAAGCCGTTGGCCACCGCGATCCCGGTGGCGGTGCCGTATCCCGCCCCGCCCAGCAGGGTGGCAAAGCCTTCGTCGCCATTCGGCGCCACGTAGCCAACGACCGCCGGGGACACCTGACCGTTATCAACAAAGGGAATGAACTTGACCAGGAATGGCGTCGACAGCACGCCGAACGCAGGAGAACCATTCTCGTAAATGTTGATCGCATCAGGATTGTAGAAGCTCCCGCCGGTGTAGGCGCTGCCGTCGGCCAGGGTCGCCACGACCGGATCCCAATTCAGGCAACTCGCCAGCTGCGCGGGCGTGGCGGCGACCTCTCCGCCGGCGATGTACACATCGCCGGACGCACTTGCGGCGATGGCGTCAGGCGTTGCCAGGCACTGCGCCCCCTCAAAATAATCCGCGTACTCGAGGGTCTGGGTCGAAGGCTCAAACATCAACAAGTAGGGCGTGGGGCCGGTGTAGGTCGCCAAGGTCTCCTCGCTGCTGGTCGCCGGAAAGCCCGCGTTCGGCTGCGCCGTCCCGGTGGCATAAACGTTCCCCGTGCCGTCCACCGCGAGGCCGCTGACCGTGCACGCGCCCGCCTTGGCGACCACGTCCTGCTGCAGCTGGACCCCGCTGGACGAATATTCCTGGAGATAACATGCGCCCGCCACCCAGGCGTTGCCGGAGGCATCTACCGTTACCGCAGTGGCCGTCCCGGCGGTAAACGCTCCCTGCGTGCCGCTCACCGTGACCACCACCAGCGGGTCAATCACCAGCGGCCGCTGGTGGTCGTAGCGCCCCAGTTGCAGGGCCACCGCGCCGCCGCGGCCCAGGCGATAGCGGACGGCCACCGGCCGGCCGCCCTGGAAGGCGCGGGGCCGCAGCATGCGCACGGCGCCGGCGGCGGTGCGAATATCGATGTCGCCGCTGGGACGAATTGCCAGCGCCTGATACCCGCCCAGCCGCAGCCGAATCGCACTGGCATCGGCGCCGGCGGCCAGCCGCCAATCGTACTCGAGCTTTCCTTCGCGGCTGCGGAAGACGAGATTGATTCCCGGATACACGCCCCGATACACCACGCGGCCGTAGCTGGGCACGTTGCGGATGGAGCGCCGCCCCTGGAAAAACGCATAGCGCGTCGGCTGCCGGTCCGCCCCGGCAATGGAGGCGTTCTCGGCCCCGCACAGGCGCAGCTCTACCGCCCGCCCGCCGGCCAGCCTCAGCACCGCCGCCTTTTCCGCCAAGCGCAAGGTGTAGTTCGGCCCCTGCGCCACAAACCGTACGCCCCGCGGCGCCTGGCCGCGATTGGGCACGAACTGTAGGCTCGGACGCGCCAGTGCCCGGCCGACAGCGGCGGGCAGCCGGACCGGCAACCGCGGGGCGCGCGGCCGGGGCGCGGCGGCGAGAACGGCGGCGATGGCGAGCAGCAGGGTGGCGATGCGAACCGGGGGGCGAAGGGCGGTATAACTCATAACGGCGATCCTGATGGCGCAAACTGTTGCACTGTTTCGCCGGGTAGTGAGTCAGCGGCGAATGGTGCGTCGCGGGGCAGAATGGCCGCGGCGGCCGGGATCGGTCAATGGACGGCGCCTGGACTTAGGCTGAATCACATCTGAACCATCGCTGAACCGCTGATTTCCGGCCATGTTAGAATCTGGTCACTCGGCAGTCCGGCTGCGCCATGGAATCCCGGGGGGTGTTGCGCTTCGCTCGTTTTGAGTTGGACCTGGGCGCGGGAGTGCTGCGCCGCGATGGCGCGGAGATCCATGTCCAGGAAAAGCCGCTGCGGCTGCTGGAAGCGCTGCTGGCGCGGCCCAACCAAATCCTGACGCGCGCCGAACTCCAGCAGGCGCTGTGGCCGGGCCAGGAATTCGGCGAATTCGATGACGGCCTGAACACCGTGGTGCGCAAGCTGCGCGAGGCGCTGGAGGATGACCCGCAGAAGCCGCGGTACATCGCCACCGTGCCGCGGCGCGGGTATCGCTGGATCGCGGCGCTGGAGCCCGCCGCGGCGCCCGGCCCGCCGCCCATCCGCCCGGCAGCCGCCGCCGTTCCGGCAGCGCCATCGGCTCCCGCCCCGCCGCCGGCCACCCCCGCCGCCTCCCTGCCGCCGCAGCCGGCCCCCCCCGCCGCTTCCCTGCCGCCTCGGCCCACGCCGGCGCAGCGGCGCTGGTGGTGGACGGTGGCCGCAGTGCTGGCGGTGGCTGTGGCGGCCGGGGCGGGATGGCTGTTGCACTTGCGCCCGGTGTTTTCGTTCGGACCGCGGGCAGAGGTTCTGCTGCTGCCCATGACCAATCGCACCGGTGAAGCGCGCCTGGGCCCCGCCCTGGACACCGCCCTGGCGGTCAGCCTGGAACAGTCCCGCCGCCTGGTTCTGTTTCCCCGCAGCCGCATCGGCGGCCAGCTCCGCCTGCTGGGCCAGCGGCGGCACGCCCCTTTGACGGCCCGCCTGGGCCGCCAGATCTGCCGGCGGGAAGGCTTGGCGGCGCTGATCGAACCAGCCATCGCCCGCACGGGCAAGGAGTACGCGCTGACGGCGGAGGTGGTCAACCCAGCCACCGGCCGGGTCCTTGCCTCGCATATTGTGCGCGCCGATGGCAGCGATCGCATCCTGGACGCGCTGGGGGCGCTGGCCGGCGACCTGCGCCGCGATGGCGGGCGAGGCCTCGTCGGCGGCCTGGGCGGCCAGCAGCGGCTGCCCGAAGTCACCACGCCGTCGCTCACCGCGCTGCGCGACTATGCGGACGGCGAGCACGCCTGGCGGCGCGGCCATTTCGCCGCCGCCATGGCGCTGTACCGCGAGGCCCTGCTGGCCGATCCGGGCTTCGCCATGGTGCATGCCGCCTTGGCCAGCGCGGATTGCAGCTACATCTATTACGATGAGGCCGGCTGCCGGGCCGAATACGCGCTGGCGCTGGCCCGCCCCCATCGCCTCACCCGCCGGGAGCGCAAGCTGATCCAAGCCCATCGCGCCGATGACCTGGGCGAGGTGGAAACCGCCATCGCGCTGTATCAGAACTACCTGCGCGAGTATCCCAACGATTGGGCCGCGCTGAGCGACTATGCCCGTCTGCTGCGCACGCACGGACGCGCGGGGCAGGCGGTTCCCATCTACCGCCGATTGCTGCACGTGGCCCCCAATGACGCCCGCACCTACATCGAGCTGGCGACGGCCAACATGTCCAGCGGCGATTATCCCGCGGCTCTCGCCGCCTACCGGCAGGCCTTCCGGCTGGACCGCCATTGGGAGCTGGCCGGCGACACCAACCGCGAATACGGATTCACGCTGCTGCGGGCGGGCCATCCGCGCCTCGCCGCCGCCGCCTTCGCCCCGCTGCTGCGCGTCCCGGAGCTGCGCCCCATTGCCCTGGTGTCGCTGGCGCGCCTGGATTTTTGGCAGGGACGCTTGGCGCAGGCTGAAACCTTGGTGCGGGAAGCCATGGACGCACAGCCGCATGCCGACCCGTTGACCACCGCCCGCCGCCGGCTGCTGCTGGGACAGATCGCCCTGGCGCGCGGCGACCGTGGCGCCGGACTGCGCGAGCTGCGGGCAGCCGTCGCGAATTTTGGCCAAATCGGGCCGAAAGTGATTTGGGGTGGGCTGGCGGGCGTGGAGTTCGCCCGCGCCGGCGATCCCGCCGACGCCGCCGGCCTGCTGGCGCGGATTACGCCACTGGCCCATCCCCGCGACCACGAGGAGCAAGGCTATCTGCGCCTGTTGCGCGGCGAAATCGCCTGCGCCCAAGGCCATGCCGCCGCCGCGATTGCGATGATCGGCAGGCCCAACCCCGACGACGGCAGCTCGGCGGAGGTATTGGCGCTCGCCGCCCGGGCCCATGCCGCCCGCCGCGCCGGGGATTGGGCCCTCGCCGTCCGCTGGTACCGGCGCATGATCAGCCCCCCAGACCGCTATCTCGGCTGGGAGCCTCAGCCGCGCAAGCAAAAGGCCTATTTGGCCCTGGCGCGGTGCGAACTGGCTTTGGGCCATCGCGCCGCCGCCCGCTCCGCGCTGGCGCCGCTGCTGTCGCTGCTGGCCGGGGCCGATCCTGACTTCCAGCTGCACCGTCAGGCCCTGGCCCTGGCCTCCCAGTTGCGCTGACCGCGGCCCTTACCGCACGATGTGGAACGTGCGTTCCCAGCGCGTGCGGGTGGGAAGGTGCCACAGCACCGACGGCCAGCTCTCGACCGACGCGGCGATATTCCCATGCCCCGGCAGCCCATACTGGCTGGCCTTGCTGCGATACGACCAATAGACCAGCTCCGGCCGGCCGATGATGTTCGCCTGCGGCACGAAGCCCCAATAACGCGAATCGAACGAGCACAGCCGGTTGTCGCCCATCACGAAATAATGTCCCGGCGGCACCACCACCTGTCCGTCGTGGATGTACTGGCCTTCCGTCGCCGCCCAGCGTTCGGTCGTGTAGCCGAGCGGGCCGCCGTCGGGCCAATTTTGCAGCGCCGGGTTCGGCAGCGTGGCGTTGCAGCCCACCGGCTGACGCAGGGCATACGGCTCCCGCAGCGAACGGCCGTTGCGGTAGACCACGCCATTCACCAGGCGGATGCGGTCGCCAGGCAGCCCGATGACCCGCTTGACCAAATGCACGCCTTTTTCCGACCGCACCGGCGTCATGAAGACAATGATGTCGCCGTGGCGGACGGGCCGGTAGGGCAGCACGCCGGGCAGCCAATGCGGCGGCGGCGCGAAGCGAATCCGGTCCACCAGCAGATGGTCGCCGATCAGCAGCGTCTTCTCCATCGAGCCGGAGGGAATCTCGAAGGCTTGCACGTTGAAGGTACTGATGAAGATCGCCGCCACCAGGGTCGGCGCCCAGACGCGGATAAAGCTCTCCCGCAGCGGCTTGGCCCGTTTCCCCGCCGACGGCAGCTTGCCGCCGCCGGCGCCGGACGCTCCTTGCGCCGGCGCCCGGCCGTGCCTGCCCGGCGCGGCGTCTCCCGCCGGGGCCTTCCCCGCCGCGGCCCGGCCGGTCGCGCCCGCCGCGGGCGAAATGTTTCCCGCGGCCCCATGCGCGGGAGTTCCCTTCCGCGCGGCGCCCGGCTCTGGGCTGCCTTGCCGCGGAGTTCCCTGCCCCGGCCTCCCGCGCCTATTTTTCTTCGCCATCACCCCCTGCTTTCTTCACCGCCTCGCCGATGCAGTGAACCCAATCCCGCCAATCCCGCGCCAGGCAATTTCGGGCGGCGGCTTGCGCCGCTCCCGTCCAGCGCCGCTGCGTCCACCACTTGCAAACTTTACATCGTAATCGTATTGGTGCGGTTGGAAGCGACGCCGATCGCAGCGCGCCGATGCATGTGCACGCTCGCCCGCAGGCCCGCGCCTCCCCGCGCCCCATGTGCGGCCCGGCCCGCCGCCAGGCGGCAACGATTGACGGGCGCGGGCCCCGCGACCGGCGCCCACTTCGGTTATCGTTCCAACAGCAGTAGCTGGGAGTCTTGATGAAACGCTTGCTTGTGGTTTTGGCCGCGGCCGTATTTGCCGTGGGCGTGGGTGCCGCGGGCCTGGGAGCGGCAGGGTGGCCGGCGGCGGGCGAGGCGCGGGCCGCGGCGGCACGCCCGGTGCAACTGCAAAAGCTGGATATCGCCATCGGACGTTGGGTCTTCCATGGCAAAACCATTGCCACGGCGGGGGCCGCGCCGGGCCGGAAAGCCGCCGCGTGGACCTGGCGCGCCGACTGCCGGTGGTCCACCGACCGGCGCTATCTGCTCTGCGCCTTCCACAACGTTTGGGCCGGAAAGCCGGTCAAGTCGCTGGTGGTGGACACCTGGAACTCCCGCGATCACGGCTATTGGCATTACGAGATGTTCTCGGCCGGCGCCGGCGGCACGCATCCCTTTTCCTCGCGCATGACCATCCGCGGCAATACCTGGATCGAGCAGAGCGCAAGCGAACGCCACGGCCACACGCTTCGCACCCGCATCGTCTACGTCTATTCCTCGTCCAGCCGCGTGCGCGTCAAGATCCAGTCCTCCCGCGACGGCAAGGCATGGAAAACGCTGGACGTAGGCGAGGGCGTCAAAATCGCCGGCTGAGCGCGCCCACCGCTCGCCGCAGCGCATCCCTGCCGTGCCGCCGCCTCGGGCGGACAGCGGAAAAGAACGGCCGGGCGTGCAGGAACCGCGGCATCAAGCCCGTAATGCGCGCAACTCTGTGACCGGGCAACGCCGTGGCCAACCCGCCGCGGCGGACCTTCGCGTGCTCTTGCGTCCCTAGCTCCTCTTCCCTTTCGATTTGCCTTTCTTTTTCGCCCAGGGCCGATATGACAGCGCCACGTGCCGGCCCAGCACCCACTTGCCGTACCAATTGAACCAGTACTGGTAGCGGTCGCGGATGTAGGTGGGCCGCGTGAACCCGTGGAACTGCTGCGGATAGACAATCAGCACCGCGGGCACATGCAGCGTGCGCAGCGCCTCATACATCTGCTCGCCGCCCACCACCGGCACATTGAAATCGCTGGTGCCGCCCATGAACAGCGTCGGCGTATGAATCTGGTTGGCATGGAAGAACGGGTAGCCGATCCTGATGTACCGCTGCTCGTGCGTCCAGGGATCACCCAACTCAAAGTTGTACTGGTTGACGTACTCGTCCACGCCATACAGCATGAACGGATCGCCTACGCCCGCGCCCGCGCTCGCCGCCTTGAACTCGTTGGTGTGCGCGATCATATAGTCCGTGGTCATGGCGCCGTAGCTCCAGCCGCCCACGCCCATGCGCTTCGGATCCACGATGCCTTCCCGGATCACCTGGTTGACGCACGCCTCGATGTCCTGCACCTCATCCACGCCCCAGTGCGCCCAGATCGCCTTCTGGTAGGCGATCCCGCGGCCGTCGCTGCCGCGGTAATTCACGTTCAGCACCGCGTAGCCGCGCGCCGCGAACAACTGCCGCACAGCCGAAAACCCGTGCGCGTCCTGCCCCTGCGGCCCGCCGTGGATCCACAGCAGCAGCGGATACGGCTTCTTCGCCCCAGCTTTATCCGGCAGCGTGATCAGCCCGTACACGCGCGTGCCGTCTTGGCTGATGGCGTGCATGTTGTCCGCCTTGGCCAGCACCAAACGCCGCAGCAACTTCGCGTTCTGGTGCGTCATCTGCCGCAGTCGCCCATGGCTGAGCGCAAACAACTCGCTCGGGCTGGTGTCGGTGGTCCACAGCAGCGCCTCATGCCCCGCCTTTCCCGAGTGGCCCCACGATGACCCTTCCGCCTTCACCAGCCGCGTCACCGCGCCGGTCGCGACGTCAATGCTGGCCGGATAGCGGTTGCGGTTGTCCGTCACCAGCGCAATCACATGCTTGCCGTCCGGCGTCCATTGCGGCTCATGAATCGGCCGGTCGAACGCCGCCGTCACCACCTTGGCGCGCCCCCTGCCATCGGCCGCGACCACCGCCAGCCGGTCCTCCTGGTATTGCCAGTACTTCACATGCCCGCCGCGCAAAAACGCGATCTCGCGCCCGTCCGGGCTCCATGCCAGCGGCCCCACGTCCGCGCCCGTGTAGTGCGTCAGCCGCCGCGGCTTCGACCCCGCCTTCGCCGCCGCCACGAAAACGTCGGTGTTGATGTTCCGCTCCGGCTCCGCGGTGTGATTGCTGATGAACGCAATCTCCTTCCCATCGGGCGACCACGCCCCGTCTTTTTCGTCGAACTTCTTGCCGGCCGTCAGCTTCGCCATCTTGCCCGTCGCGATGTCATACAGATACAGAAACGTGTGCGACGACGCCGTGATGTAGCCGCGAATGTCCTGCTTGAACAGGTAGCGCGTGATGACGATCGGCGCAATGTACTTGTGCAGCTTCGCGCTGTCGAAGGCGTTCGCGCTCACCACCCGGCCCACATGCACCGTCAGCAGCAGGCGCTTCCCGTTGGGCGACCAGCGGTAGGCCTGGATCGTGCCCTGCTTTTTGGCCAGGTGCGTCAGTTGCCGCGCTTCGCCGCCCCGGCGCGGCAGCACCCAGACCTGCTTGCCCTTCACCGCGCCCTTCCGGCCGGATAGAAACGAAATGTACTTCCCGTCCGGGCTCCACGCCGGCGCGCTGACGGAACCGTCGTAGCCAAAGGTCAGCTGGCGGTTCTGTTTCCCGTTCCAGCTCACCATCCACAGGGTCGTGGTGCGCTTGTCCTTTTTCAAATCCGTCGTCCGCACCGTATACAGCACCCACTTCCCGTCCGGCGACACCTTCGGGCTGCTGACGGCCTTCACGCGAAACACATCGTTCAGCGTCAGCGGATGGGGCTTGACGGCGGCCTGCGCCGTCACCGGAAGCAGCGGCGCGAACGCCACGGAGAGCAGCAGCAACCCACACTTGGCCTTGATCATGGCAGGCAGTATAAGCCAAACCTACGGCGACGCGCCGGTTGGGCTGGGGTGAGCGCGGTTCCCGGCCGGCGCAAGCCGCCGGACCCGGAGGCGCGGGCGGCCGGCCCTGGGGACGCTGGGCCGCCGCCCCGCATCGGGTGCGGACCAGCCCCCGCCGTTCCGCACCAGGCCACGCCCCCGATCATCACCACCAGGTCTGCACGGCCATCTCCGTCCGGGCCGCTGTGGCCACACTGAACCTCGAAGCGTATTCCTTTGCCAGAGCGGCTCATGCGCGAGTTTGCTCCTTTACCCGTCCGGCTAGACCAATTCGATCCTGACCCGGCGCCCGACCATTGCCGCCGCCTTCTGCAGGCTCCCGAGCGTGATGTCATTCTTCGGATCGAGCAGCCGGTCCACCTGGGTGCGGCTCGTCTTGAGGAGCATCGCCATCTTGTTCTTCGAGATGTTCTGTTTCTTCATGGCCTCGGCAAGCTGCCACGCAACGACCTCCTTAATCGCCCGCGCCTGCGTTTCCTCGAAGATGCCCTCTTCCCTTAGGAAGTCATCAACGCTCGAACCCATATGCTTCTTGCTCATCGTCCCAACTCCTTCTGGCGCTTGCGCGCCGTTGCCAAATCCGATGCCGGCGTCGCGTGCGTTTTCTTGATGAAGCCGGGCAGCGCGACCAAGTGCTCGCGCTAGAGGCAGATCAATACGCGCGCCGTCTTCTTCGTGGGCAGGTTCGTCCGGATCTCCCAGAGGCCGTTGCCCATTGGACGGCACGGCGGCATCCCTACCGGCCAACGCCACTGCGCCCGCAGGAGGTCCTCGCCTATTGCCTGTCGCTCGGATTCATCCAGCCCTTTCAGCCACTCCCGGACAGGCTCACTCCCCGCCGTCGTGCGGAAGAAGATCAGCGGGATTTTCTTGGGCTCCGGCCCGTCGGCCATGGGCTGCACCGTTAAATGTACAATGTATTATAAATGGTGCACGTGTTTCAAGCCGGTCTTCTGACTTGCCTGCCCAGAGCTTCAGCAAGCCCTTCCCGTTCCCGACCGCAGCGTTCAGGCCTTGGCGGACGAGGCCGGCCGCACCTCTAGGTTAGGCATCCACGGAAGGCCGGCCCAAATCCCGCCCGCGTACGCGCCGGCGGCCGTCCCGCCCAAAGTGGGCTCGCTGACTTCCGAAGACCTCTTGCCGCCCAAGCCCCCGTGGACCGACCCCGAAGCGCTGGCCGCTCGGCGGGCACGCCGCATGGCCCGCCTACGCCGAAGGCCCGTGGCGGCGGTGTGCCGTTCGCGTCAGCGCGTTCTGCAAGTTGCGGAAAAGAATGGTGAGCCGCGAAGGAATCGAACCTTCAACCTACTGATTAAGAGTCAGTTGCTCTGCCAATTGAGCTAGCGGCCCACGCTGATGGCGGCGCATGCCGCCGCGATCCAGACGGGATCGCGCCCCGAGGGGCGCATTGGCACTGGTTCGAGTTTACGGCAAAATCCGGGTTGTTGGCCAGTGGGACGCGCGCCCTCGACGAGCGCTGACCGATCTAGGCCGCCGCCGCCGTTCTTCGGACGCCAACTCGACCGCAAGCACGGCGGCGTACCGCCCGACACGGCGGTCCGGAACAACCAACCCGACCGCGCCGCAGCGTGCTAGCCTGGCGCGGATGGGGTTCGATCTTCAGCCCACGCTCACCGGCGAGCTGGTGATTCTGCGGCCGCTGCGGCCAACGGACTACGCGGCGCTGCATGCCGCCGCCGGCGATCCCTTGATTTGGCAGCAGCATCCCGAACCGACGCGGTTTTTGCCTGCGGCATTCCGCAGATATTTCGACAGCGGCATCGCCTCCGGCGGCGCCTTCGCGGTCTTGGAGCGGGCCAGCGGCAAGATCATCGGCAGCACGCGTTATCACGACTACCGGCCGGGGCCGCCAAGCGAGATCGAGATCGGCTACACGTTTCTCCAGCGGGCGTATTGGGGCGGCCGCTACAACGGCGAGATGAAGCGGCTGCTGTTGGCGCATGCGCTGCGCTCGGTGGACCGCGTGGTGTTCACCGTGGGCGCCAACAATCTGCGCTCGCGCCGCGCGCTGGAGAAGATCGGGGCGAAGCTGGCGGGCGAGATTGACCGCCCGACGCCGGACGGCAGCCCCAACCTCTTATACGAAATCCAGAAATAACGGTATGTGATCCGCCATTCACATCCGACGGCGCAACCGCTGCCCTCGGCCGCCCTTCGGCGGCAGTTGCGCGCTGGTGCTGCGCCGACACCAGGGCAGCCATTTCGGACGCCGCGTTGGCGACGCTAGCGTGCCGTGGCGGCTGGGCGGATGCCGCGTCCTGCCGGTGGAGACGGCCGCGGGTGCCAATTTGGGTGAAACCGGCGGTGGGCACCCGCATGGAGGATGGCGGTCCGCCGCCCTAACCGCTAGGCTCAGGGGAATGGTGCACGCAGAGGTTATGTGGCGCACCGTCGAACAGGAGTCGCGTTTGCTGGTCTTCCGGGATATGCGCCTGGTAGCGGCGGTGCCCAAGCGCCGACCCAACGCTCGGGAGGACGCGGAGGCAATTCGCCAGTTCCCAGCCCTCGTGGACTGCGGATTCTGCCTGCTGAGTGGCGCGCGACGGGCGTCGGTAGAGGCTGCGGACATGTCGCGCATGCTGGAGTTGCTCGCCGCCTTCCCGGCTCCCACCCCGGGACCGTGGCGGATCCGGCGCAACAGCCTGCTGGCGGTAGCCCACCGACGCCTCTGGTGCATCGCCCGCGTGCCGCGGCCCGCCCTGGCCGTGGCGCTCGCCTCAATTCCCGCGATTCTGGACGCACTGCGTTTCCTGAGCGACAGCCGGGAAGCCGCGCCGATCTATCTGGCCAGCCCTCACGCCATCCGGTCCTTGGCGCGCGAATACCGCCCCCTTCCCGCGATGCTGGCCGCCGCCGATTTGCCGGTCCGGGGCGGAGCGGCGTTCCCGCCCCGTTTCCCGCCAGTGCGAGCAGCGCCCGCCCGGCCGGGCGTCGCGGGGCGAGGGCGCGGCTCGGAGACCGGGGCGCCCGGCTGACGTCCGCGAACCGCGGGTGCCGGCACGGACCGCCGGCTCTGCCGGGTGAACCAAAGAGCCGCGCGGCCATCCCCTTGCCTTAAACGCGGATCCGCCCCGACGATGCACCGCTGCCAGGGCTATTCACCGGTTCTGGAAGCGCCGGTGAAGTGTCTCGATTCTAGCCGGCGTCTCATTGCTGAGACAGACCGTTAGCCGGGCCCCAGGCTTAGAAATCGCTTGCTAAATAAGCCCCTGCAATATCAAATAGATGCCAACCCCCGGATGAAGCGCTGGCACGGCGTTTTGGCGCTCCGTCTGCACTACGGAGGAGCACCAATGTTCGTCCGTTTCCGCTTCCGTTCGTTATTCACTTCCTCGCGGTTCAACTCGAGGTTTGCGGCTCCGGCCGCGTTGCTGGCGTTGGCGGCGATAACCCCCGCCGCCCGCGCCCAAAATCGTTCCACCCCGTTGGCGATGACGCTGCGTCCGGCGGCGGTGTTGCAGGTCGCCAATTTGAACGGCGCCACGGCCGCGTCGGGCCAGGCAATTTCGGCTACGCCCGGCGGCGCGTCCATGGTCACGCTCAGCTATCGCGCCAGCCAGTTCGGCGGCGCCGCCTTAACGGTTGCGGCGTTGCCTACCGCGGCCAGCCAAGCCGGCATTCTTCTATCGCTCTCCGGTCCCGCGCCGCAGCTCGGCGCCTTCACCGCCAGCCAGCAATATGTATCCCCGGCCACCGGCGCCGTGGTCCTCTGGCGCGGCGGCCCGGAAGCCCACGGCCTGGGGCAAAGCTTCCTAATCCGCTATTCCGCGCCGGCCAGCCAAGCGTCGGCTCAGGCCCCGAGTCAAAGCGTCACGCTCACCTACACCCTGGCCGTCAGCTAACGCCGGCCGCCGGCGTTGGGATCTCAGCATCCCGGACGCGCATCGGCAGCCGGACGGGTCCCGGCAGCCGTGACGGCTACCCCAGTGGCGCGGTCGCAGCGGAGAAATTGGCAGGCGGGACGGCCGTCCTACGATTGCTAGGTTGCAGACGGAGATCGCAGCAGCCGGTACAGCGTGGCGCGGCTAATGCCCAAAGCGGCGGCGGCCTGCACCTTATTCCCGTTCATAGCCGCCACGGCTTGCCGCGCATAGCGGCGCTCCATCTCGGCCAGCGTCAGCAGCGGCGTGGCGGCATCGGCGCCGGGCGGCGCGGGCGCACGCACCGCCTCCGGCAGATCGTCCACGTCCACGAAATCGGCGGCGGCGTGCAGCGCGGCGGCGGCCAGCGCGTTCTCCAACTCGCGAATATTGCCCGGCCAGGCATAGCGCGCCACGGCCAGCTGCGCGCGGCGGGTCAGACCGCGCAGCGGCTTGCCGTACTCGGCGGAGTAGCGGGCCAAAAAATGCCGCGTCAGCAGCGGCAAATCCTCGCGCCGCTCGGCCAGCGGCGGCACGGTGATGCGCAGCGCGGCCAGGCGGTAGTACAAATCCTCGCGGAACCGGCCGGCACGCGTCAGCGCCGACAATTCGTGATGCGTGGCGGCGATGATGCGCACGTCCACCGCGCGCGGCGTCACCGAACCGACGCGCAGTACCTGGCGTTCCTGAATGGCGCGCAGCAGTTTGGCCTGCATGGGCAGCGGCAGGTCGCCGATCTCATCCAAAAACAACGTGCCTTGGTGGGCCGCTTCAAACAGCCCCACCCGGTCGCTGCTGGCGCCGGTGAAGGCGCCCTTGACGTGGCCGAACATCTCTGCTTCGAACAGGCTCTCGACGATGGCGGAGCAGTTGGCGACCACCATCGGCCCGCGGCGGCCGGCATGACGGTGCAGCGCCCGCGCCACCAGCTCCTTGCCCGCGCCGGTCGGCCCCTCCACCAACACCGCGCTGAAATGCGGCCCGTAGCGGCGGATGGCGGCCAGCACCTCCTGCATCGCCGGGCCGGAGGCGATCATGCCGTCCACCTCGGCGTGCGCCGCCAGCTCGCGCTGCAACTCCCCGCTCTGCCGGCGCCGGCCCGCTTCCTCCACCAGCACGCCGACGGCGGCGCGCAGGCGCTCCACGGAAAAGGGCTTTTCCAGATAATCACTGGCGCCCTGCTGGATGGCCTCCACCGCGGAAGCGGTGGAGTAATAGCCGGTCAGCAACAGGACATGGACGCCGGGATCTGCGGCCAGCATGCGCGCCAGCAGCTCCATGCCGTTGGCGTCGGGCAGGCGCAGATCCAATAAAACGATGCCCGGCCGCAGGCGGACGAACGCCTCCCAGGCGGCCGCGCCGTCGGCGGCGGAGGTGATTTCCAAATCGCCGCAGGCGGTCATCGGCTCCAGCGTGGCGGCGATCAATGCCAAGATTTCCGGCTCGTCATCCACCGCCAGCAGACGCACCGCCGCCGGCGCGGATAAGGCTGCGGTCGAAGGGGCAGATGCGGCCATGGCGGGATCGGCGGTACGGGATGGTGGCGGCCAGGGGCGGTGGGGACGGAATGCGAACGGTGCGCTGGAAAAGCCGCGAGAGAACAGTGTCGAACCGCGCCTGCGGCGATTACGGCGCGGATTTCGCGGCGCTCCTCTGGCGGCGCTAGCCCCACTATGACAAATCCCGCGCCACCGTGGCTACCTGCGCGTCCTGACGGCCAGCGGGACGCTCGCCTCCCTGCCCGCCTCCCTCGCGCCAGACGAGAGCTTGTTTCTGCTGCCGCCCGCCCAGCGCGAAGAAAGTGGGAGGGGCCGGCCGGGACGGCAGCTTTGCTGGGCAGCCGGGGACGGGTACCCTACGGGTGCGCTCGGCGCGGTGACGGTGAGATGGGCGTTCTCGCCGGTCACCGCCAGCGCGATGCGGGATCCCCGCCGGATGTCAGCCGTGCGCTGGCGCCGCATGCCGCGGCCGGGCCCCCGGCCCTGTCCCCGCGGCCTGGGCACGTCGTGTTACCCGCCCTGCCGGTGCGGGCGGGCAAAACCCTGTGCATTTCCCGCCCGGGCCCGCCACTCCCGATCTGCGTGGGCAAATCGCCAACGATGCCCGCACCGCCGCCGCCCCGGCGGCTGACCCAGGCAGTACAGGCCATGAGCCGTCCACGCAGCGACGTTTTTTGGCGCTCTGCGGCGGCGTGGCAAGTACAGGGTTTTTCCTGTCCCTCCCCTACAAGCCTTAGAAACGCCTAAGGTTGCAGCCGGGCCAAGAATGGCGGCGGCTTTGGCCCCAGGGTTGCCCCTATGACCAGCAAAGGCTGGGCCGAGATGATGGACCAGCGGAAACGGACACTGGATATGAAACTGAAATCGCTTCTTCCGACTCTGGCCCTGGTGGTGATGGCAGGCTTGGCCGCCGCGCCGCTCTCGGCCCAAACCACGGGCACCACCAACCTGGCGTTGAACCTGAACGTAGCCGGCACGCTGAGCGTGGTCAACAGCGCCAGCACCATCAACCTCACCGGTCCGACGTTCGGCCCTTGGGCTTCTGCCGCGGGCGCCACGCAGGTCAACTTCTCCTACCGCGCCGGCAGCACCAGCACCTCGGGGGTCAGCATCACCGTCACCTCCAGCAATGGTGCCGACGCCTTGGTGGGTAGCAACGCCGCCAACGTGATCCCGGATGCGGACATGATTCTGAGCACCGCCGGCAGCGTTAGCAGCGGAACCCTGGTCGGCAGCGCGGCTCTGGCCTCGGCGGGCGCCACGTTGTTCACCAACGCGGCTTCCACGCACGCGCAGAACCAGCAGTTCAACATCACCTACACCGTGTCCAGCGGCAACTTCGCGGCGGACACCTACACCACCACGCTCACCTACACCTTGGCGGTCAGCTAACCAGCGTCCGCCATCCGGCCGCGCCGCCCACGGGCGGCGCGGCGCTCGTTTTGGCAAGAAAATTGCTTTCAACCAGGAGAGGCGACCCGCATCAACCAAGATCCCGAACCTGCACCCAAGTTCAGCCGCGGCCCGCTGTAGCGCGGCTGCGCCAGCTCCGGCGGGCAGGTTGCGCCCCGCCGGAGCCCAGCGTTTTGTCATGTCCATCCCCCGCCTCCATCTCGCCGTTCTCTGCGCCCTGGCGCTGGCTGTTCCGGCGCTGGCGCAGCGCGGCGGCCGGGCTGGTCCGGGGGTCCGCCCCGGCGGCGCGACGGCCGCATCGCACGGCGTCGCAGCAGCCACCGCGGCGCGGGCGGCGCGCATGTTGCGCGGTGGCGGCAGGGGCGGCCGAGGCCGTATCTTCGTCACCCCGAATGCGGTCAGCTTCAACGCCACCGATCCCGCGAGCCAGCCGCTGGTGCCCGGCTCGGCAGCGGTCGCGGTCCGTCTGATGATCTTCCGTCCCGCCGCCAACACCAACTGGACCCTCAGCCTGGCGGCCAACGCTCCCAATTTCACCGGCGGACCGACCGCCATTCCCGTCAGCGCCGTCACCTGGACCAGCACGGGCACCGTCGCTGGCAACAACGGAACCATCACCACTCCCAATGGCTCGACCGCCCTCTCCGCCACCGCCGCCACCACGGCCAGCGGCACCGAGGGCACGGGCTTTTTATTCTCCGCCAACGTCACGTGCAACCTCGTGTTTCACGATTCCTGGAACTATGCGCCTGGAACTTATTCGCAAACCGTCACTTTCACCCTGGCCACGCCGTAGCCGCGCCCGCCGTCCCGGCCGCCGCGCGATGCTGGCGGCGGCGCTCATCGGCGCGAGCCTCGGCGCCTTCACCGCGACGGCGGCGGCACAGGCGGTGCAATTGGGCGTGGACCCGCTGCGCATGGCCTACCACTTGCCCTCCGGCGGCTCCCTCACCGACGCCGCGCATGTTTCCAACTTGGGCACGGTGCCCGTGCCGATGACGGCGCGGACCAGCGACTGGAGCCTGTCGCCGCGCGGCACCCCGATTTTCCCCATGCGCGGCGATCCGGCGGCTAGCGCCGGCTGCGCCGCCTGGCTGCAGATCAACCCCGCCGAGTTCGTGGTCGCGCCGGGGCAAACCGAGACCATTCGCTACACCATTCAGGTTCCCGCCGGAACGTCGGCGCAGGGCTGCAACACCTCAATCTTGTTCACCAGCGCCCCATTGCGGCGCCCGGGCGCCCAAAGCCAGATCTTCACCCGCGTGCGCATGGCCTCCATTCTGTACATCACTGTCGGTCATCCCACGGTGGCGGGGCGGTTGGCCGACATTTCCTTGGCGCCGCCCGCCGGCTCCGGCCATCATTGGCAGCTGCGCCTGCTGATCGCCAACACCGGCACGACGTTTTTCCGCGCCAGCGGCACCACGGAACTCATCGGCGTCGGCGGCCAACCGATCGCCTCGTTTCCCATTGGCAGCCAAGTCGTGCTGCCCGCGACGACGCGTCTGCTGCGCTTCGCGCTGCAATCGCCGCCCGGCCCCGGCGCCTATCAGCTCCGCGCCCGCGTCGAAATGGGTCTGCCGGCGATTCAGCAAATCGAGAAAAACGTGGTGATCGGCCCCGTTGCAACCGGCAATGCCGCCGCCGCTTCCGCCGCATCTCCCGCCGCCCCCCCTCATGGAGCCACGCAATAGCCAACTCGCGCACCGGTCGCTCCCGCCGCTCGGCCCTGCGCCGCGGCGGCTTGCCCCCGCACGACGGCTCGTCCGGTCATTCCCCGGCTGGCCCGCGCGGCTGGCGGTGGTTTCGCGGTACTGGCTCGCCGCGACAGCCGTGCTGCTGTTATTGGCCGGCGCCGCGCGGGCGCAGCAGCCCAACGCGGGAGAAGTCGAGGTCGGCACCGAAGTCCTCAGCCAAAGCGGCAACGCCGTGGCCGGCACGCCCGGCGTCGGCCCAACCCAAGTCGGCTGGCTGGCGAATTTTCAGCAGAGCTTCGGCTCCGACGGCCTGCTCACCCTCTCCTTCGATTCCGCCACCGACGGATCCACCTGGCAAAACGGCAATAACCTGGCGGCCTGGCGCAATCTCCCCTTCGCCGGCGGCCGCTGGTTCCTGCGCGCCGGCACGCTGAACTTCGCCACCGATCGCATGCCGCTGCACTTCGGCAGCCTCTATTCCCCGGACGTCTATCTTTCCGGCGGCGCCGCGGAGTATCGCTTCGCCGGCCTGCGCTTCACCGCCTTCGCCGGCCGCGAACTCATCCAGGAGGGCCCCTACCTGCCGTTCTTCACCTCCTCGCCCAGCGAATTGAGCGGCGCGCAATTGCTATGGACCGGCCGCGGCCCGCTGACGCTGGAGGCGCGGTATTTCCGCACCCGCAGCCTCGCCGCTCCCAGCCTCCTGGCCCCGGTGCTCGGCCAGCCGCCCGCCAGCGCCGACAACTTCTATCTGGACGGCGATTACCGTTTGGGCAAACACGCCGACTGGCTGGGCGAAGTCTCTCTTTCCCGCGCACGGCAGACCGCCGCGCCCGGCGCCAAGTCCCAGAACGATCTCTCCTATTATTTTGGTCCCATCGTCAGTCGCCCGAAATTCGACATTCAGGCCTACGCCCTGCGCGAGGGCGCGGATTATCTGCCCTTGGCCAACGTCATCAGCGGCGATCGCAGCGGCGCCTACGCCAGCATTGACCTCCATCCCAGCACGCTCTGGAGCCTTTCCACCTCGCTGGCGGATTATCACGCCGGCGGCCTCGGCACCTCGCCCTTCGCCAACTCCGACGCCTTCACTACCAGCGGCGCGGTCAGCATCAATCCCGGCGACGGCTACAGTCTGCTGGCCAGCGCCACGCGGGGCCAAATCTCCCCCGTGAGCGGCGCGCAAGGCCCCAGCCTGGGCCTGACCACGGCGCAACTCCAGGCGGGGCGCTCCTATGGCGACAACCGCACCTATTTGCGCTATCAAGATTGGGTCTCGACTTCGACCCAGCCTAGCGGCAACTCCACGGTGCATACCGAAGAGCTCGAACAAGACCGCATGCTCGGCGGCGACAGCATCTCCGCCATCGTCGGCTTGCAGCAGACCGCCGGCGGCGCCACCACGTTGAATGGCCAGATCGGCGGCAATTTGCAGTTCGGCCAATGGTTCACGCTCTCCGGCTCGGCGCAGTTGGGCAAGGACCTGCGGGATCAAACCGCGCTCTCGCTGGAGACCTACCGCACCGTCATGCTGCTCGCCACCGTGCATCTGCCTTGGCAGTTCGCGCTCAGCGGCGAGTGGATTCACAACTCGTCGGTCAGCCAGCTCAATCCCGCGCGGGTCCTGGTCGGTCTGGGCGCCGGGCCGGTGCCGCTGCTGCCCGCGCTCTCGCAGCAAACGCTGTTTATCCGTCTCACCAAGACCATCCATTGGGGCCACGGCGTGCCGATGCTCGCCGGCTTGCCGGAAGGCGACGCCGACCGTCTGGTCCCGACCTACACCACCGTCAGCGGCATCGTCTTCAATGACCGCGCCGGCACCGGCCGCTGGACCGCGGGCGATAGCGGCGTGCCCGGCGTCGAGGTCAGCTTGAGCGGCCGGACCACAGTCACCAACGCCAAGGGCCGGTTCGAGTTTCCCGCCGTGCGCGCGGGGCAATATCTGCTCGGGCTGGAGATGAACCATCTCCCTGCGGCATATAGCGCCCCGGACGCCCGGCCGCGGCTCATTCAGGTGGGAGCCGAGGCGCCGCGGGTCAACATTCCCTTGCAGGTCGTCGGCTCGGTCAGCGGCGCCGTGCGCGCCAACGGCAAACCGCTGGCGGGACTCGAGCTGCGCCTGCGCCGCGCCGGAAAGCCGGCCGGCGCCGGCCTCTATGCCTTCACCGACGCGAACGGGCGGTTTTCCTTCCAGGACGTCCTGCCCGGCGAATACCGCGCCGTCGTGGATCTAGATTCCGCGCCCGCGGGCGCGCGGCTGGCGGCGCCCCTACCCCCGGTCGTGGTCACCAGCGGCGGCGCCGTTCATGATTTGACCCTGCGCCTCACCGTTCCCGTGAACCACGAGGCTGTGCAGACCACCGTGGAACCCGCGGAAACCATCGGCGGCGTTCCGCCTCCGCCCGCGCCGGCAACTCCGGCGCGCAAACACCCGGCGGCCACGCACACGGCGGGGAAGCCAACGTCGCGGACCAGCGCGCGGCCGGTATCGCTCGCCGCGAAGTTCCGCCGCCACGTGGCCGACATCTACTTTGCCTTCAATCGCTCCAGTTTGAACGCCGTCGCCCGCCGTACGCTGCGCCGCGACGCCATCTGGTTGCTGGCGCATCCTGCGGTGCCGGTCCTGGTCGCCGGCTACTGCGACACTCGCGGTAGCGCTCGCGGCAACCAGATCGTGGGCAAGCGCCGCGCCAATGCCGCCCGGCTTTTCCTCATCCGCCTGGGCGTCGCCGCCAGCCGCATCCGCGCCGTCGGCCACGGCAAGACCCGGCAGTTCTGCGCGGCCAATACCCCGTCCTGCTGGCAGTCCAATCGCCGCGACCACTTCGTCATCGCCGCCGGGCCCCCGAAGCCGCGCGCATTGCGCGCACGCACCGGTCAGCAGCCGGACCGCTAATAAGGCCGGCACGGCGGGCGGCGTTTGACTCCGGGTCCGTTGGGCGGCACAGTGGTGCCGTGGGCTGGGAAGATGCCGCGGAGACTGCCGCAGAACAGGTGCGCCGCTGGGACGCCGGCGAATCCATCTGGACGGTCGCGATGGGAGGTTTCGGCCCGGAATACGAAATGTGCATCCAGGTTGCAGCCGTCGAGCTGCTGCGCAGTCACCTGAGCCAAACGCCCGATGTCGCGGTTGGCCGCGATTGGGGAATCGAAACCATTGGTAAGATCCGCGACGCTCGCTGCGCCGGAATGACGATCCTTCAGGTGCGTGCGGCGCGCTTCCTCGGGCTGCAGTTTCTCCGCAGCGGTCCACGAGCGGCGATTCGCGCCGCCCTAGAAGAGGGACATATCGCCCCGGAGCGCATCATCGAGTGTGCAAACGTTCCGGGCCCAAACGGCGGCCATCCCACGCCTCAGGCCGCACAGAGCTAGGACGCCCGCCGCGCATTCCGGGGTCCCAGCCGCCACTGCCGGCGAACCGGCCTGCCCGGCGCCCGAACCTCAGGCGGTCAGGCCGCCTCCTTCCCCAGTGACATTTCCCCGCCTACTTCGGCCGCGCCGCGCGCTTGCCCCCTTCCGCCGCAGGGGCTGCTTCCTGCGCCGCCGCCGTCCGGAACGCCAGTTCGCCGCTCGCGCCCGCTGCCGCCTCGACCACGCTGCCCGGCCGGATGTCGCCTTTCAGCAGCGCCGACGCCAAGGGATTTTGCACCAGCCGCTGCAACGCCCGCTTCAACGGCCGTGCCCCGTATTCCGGGTCGTAGCCCTGCGCCAGGATCAGCTCGCGCGCCGACGGCGCCAGCACCAACTGAATGTCCCGCGCCGCCAGCAGCCCGCGCAGGTGCTCCAGTTGCAGGTCAATGATCACCTCGATCTGCTCCCGGCCCAGCGGATGGAAGATGATGATGTCGTCAATCCGGTTCAAGAACTCCGGCCGGAAATGGCTGCGCAGCATCTCCTGCAAGCGCCGCCGCAGCTCCGCCTCGGCCGCGGCGCTGGCGAAATCGCCGCTGCGGATCGCCTGGCTGCCCAGGTTGGAGGTCATGATCACCACGGTGTTGCGGAAGTCCACCGTCCGCCCCTGACCGTCGGTCAGCCGCCCGTCGTCGAGCACCTGCAACAGGACGTGGAACACGTCCGCGTGCGCCTTCTCCACCTCATCCAGCAGCACCACGGAATAGGGCCGCCGCCGCACCCGCTCCGTCAGCTGCCCGCCCTCCTCATAGCCGACATATCCCGGCGGCGCGCCGATCAGCCGGGCGACCGAATGCTTCTCCATGTATTCGCTCATGTCCAGCCGGATCATGGCGTGCTCGTCGTCGAACAAAAACTCCGCCAGCGCGCGCGCCAGCTCCGTTTTGCCCACGCCGGTGGGGCCCAGAAACAGAAACGACCCGATTGGGCGGCGCGGGTCGCCCAGCCCGGCGCGGGAGCGGCGAATCGCGTCGCTGACGCTGGTAACGGCGGCGTTCTGGCCTACCACGCGATGGTGCAGACGCTCCTCCATCGCCACCAGCTTTTGCGTCTCGCTCTCCAGCATCTTGCTCACCGGAATGCCGGTCCATTTCGCCACCACGCGGGCGATATCCTCTTCGCCCACTTCCTCCCGCAGCAGCCGTTTCCCGCTCTCCGCCGCCTCCAGCGCCTGCTGCGCCGCGGCCAGTTCCCGCTCCAGCTGCACGCGGCGCCCATAGCGCAGCTCCGCCGCGCGGCTCAGGTCGCCGGACCGCTCCGCCTGCTCCTCCTCGCCTTGCAGCGTGTCCAGCTGCCGCTTCACCTCCCGCACCCGCTGGATCCGGCTCTTCTCCTCCGTCCATCGCGCGGTCAGCGCCGCGGTGCGCTCCCGCAGATTGGCGATCTCCTCCTCGATCTGCTGCCGCCGGGCCACCCCACCGGGATCTTTCTCCTTGGCCAGCGCCTGCCGCTCGATCTCCAGCTGCGTCAGCCGCCGCTCCAGCGCCTCGATCTCCGCCGGGCGCGAATCCAGCTGCATGCGCAGCGCCGCCGCCGCTTCGTCCACCAGATCAATCGCCTTGTCGGGCAGAAACCGGTCCGCGATGTAGCGGTGCGACAGCCGCACCGCCGCCACCAGCGCCGCATCCTGAATGCGCACGCCATGGTGAATCTCGTAGCGTTCCTTCAAGCCGCGCAGAATCGCCAGGGCGTCTTCCACCGTCGGCTCGCCCACCAACACCGGCTGGAAGCGCCGCTCCAGAGCCGCGTCTTTCTCGATGTGCTTCTTGTATTCGTTCAGCGTGGTGGCGCCGATGGCCCGCAGTTCGCCCCGCGCCAGCGCCGGCTTCAGCATGTTGGAGGCGTCCATCGAGCCTTCCGCCGCACCCGCCCCCACCAGCGTGTGCAGTTCGTCAATGAACAGGATGATCTGCCCGCCGGAGTCCTCGATCTCCTTCAGCACCGCCTTAAGCCGGTCTTCGAACTCGCCGCGGTACTTCGCTCCGGCGATCAGCGCCCCCAGGTCCAGCGCCACCACCCGCTTCGACCGCAGCGCCTCCGGCACGTCGCCGGCCACGATGCGCCGCGCCAGCCCTTCCACGATGGCGGTCTTCCCTACGCCCGGCTCGCCGATCAGCACCGGGTTGTTCTTGGTGCGCCGCGACAGCACCTGCACCACGCGCCGAATCTCCTCGTCGCGGCCGATCACCGGATCCAGCTTGTTCTGCCGCGCCGCCTCCGTCAGGTCGCGGGCGTACCGTTCCAGCGCCTGGAACTTCCCCTCGGGGTTGGGATCGGTGATGCGCTGGCTGCCGCGAATCGCCATCAGCGCCTGCAACACCCGGTCCGCGGTCACCCCGTGCCGCGCCAGCACCTCCGCCGCCGCATCCCGCTCCAGCGACAGCATGCCCAGCAAAAGATGCTCGGCGGAGACGTATTCGTCCTTGAACTTGTCCGCCTGGCGGAACGCCTCCTCCAGCGCCTGCCCCAGCGCCGGGCTCAGCCCCCGCTCCACGCTGGCGCCTTGCACCTGCGGCCGCCGCGCCAGTTCCTTCTCCGCGTCGGCGGTGATGGCGCGGACGTCGGCGCCCAAACGCGCCAGCAGCGGCAGCACCACGCCTTCCCGGTCGGCCAGCAAAGCCAGCAGCAGATGCAGCGGCTCGATGGCCGCTTGCCCGTGTTCAGCGGCCAGCGACCGCGCCGCCTCCAGCGCTTCCTGCGATTTCACCGTGAGTTTGTCAAAACGAATCGGCACTATGCGTTCGCGCCCCGCGCCGGCGGAGCGTGCCTCCCTGCCTTGAGTCTAGGTCCTCGCGGCAACGCCTGCATCGCTTGCCCCCGGCCCGGCAACGGAGCAGGCGGTTGCCCGCACAAAAAATGACGGCGGCAGGTGGCTGCCTGCCGCCGCCCGCGCGCACCCCGGCGCGCCGTGAATGATGGAGTGACCATAACCGGCCGGGCTGTTCTCGTCCCGGCGATGGCGCCCGTGCGGAAAACATGGTTTAGCCGGGCGCCGGTTCCGCAAGCTCGGTTCAGGCGCTGGCCTTCACTTCGATGCGCCGCGGCTTGGTCTCCTCCCGTTGCGGCAACGTGACGCGCAGCACGCCGGCTTCCAACTTCGCCGAGATCGCGTCCTTGTTCACCGAATCCGGCAGCGCGAATGTGCGGCTGAACGTCCCAAAGCTGGGCTCGACCCGTCGGTAGCTGTCCAGCGCCGCCGAGGGCTTGCGCTCGCCGCGGATCGTCAGCTGGTTTTGTTCCACCTGCAACTCGATGTCTTGTTGCTGCACTCCGGGCACATCCAACTCCAGCGTGAACTCGTGCTCGCCTTCGTGGATCGCCGTCCGTGGCGTCCATTCCATCGTCGCCGTCTCGGGGCGAAGCCGGGGAGCAAACAGTCCATCCAGAGCGGTAAAGGGAAAATCCAGATTGAGCAAAGTGGTCATGGCGGTTCCTCCAAGTGATAATCTGACTACAAGTGAATGATAAAAACATGACTGCGATGATGTCAATTATTTTTGCAAAAATTATTTCGCCTTCTCGCCGCCCGTCCGCGATCCCGCAGAACACCGGATTAAATCATTGAATATAAACAGTTTACAAATATCTCAAGGGGGCGCATTCCGCCCGATCGGCGGTGCCGCCATTTGCCGGCGATTGCCTGAGATCCTGATTTCGCCAGAGTGAAGACGCCGGGCAGGCGCCACACTCGCCCCGCTGGGCTCGGCCAATCCCGTCGGCCCTCCTACCACCACCCTTGGCCCAGCCAAGCGTTGCCGGTACCTTCGCGCCCACGCTGAAAACCAGCGGCCACGCCGCGCCCCACCGCCACGGCGCAGCCCTGCCATGGATGGACCGTAAGAAACTGAGCGGCTGCGCCGCTTGCGCTGCTGTGGTGCAAACTGAGGCAACAGCGTCCGGAGCCGAAAATCGTCCTGGCGCGCCCTCCGAGCCACCACCATGAACGAAGCCTTTCAACTCACTGGCGCGATCTTGGTCTTGATCGCCTTTGCGCTCAGCCAGACCGGGACCATGAAGCCGCACGCCTATTCCTATCTGCTGCTAAACTTCATCGGCAGCGCCATTCTCGCCGCCTCCGCCGTGGTCATGCAGCAATGGGGTTTTCTGCTGATGGAAACCGTTTGGGCCGGCGTCTCCCTCACTTCCCTGCTCCGCCGCCTGCTGACCCGCGTTGCCGCCTAGCAACCCCCAGCGCCGCACCGCACCCCGGCCCCTACTATTCCGGTTTCTGGACAACTCGTTACCCCAGCGCTGCATCTAAGCGGCTTCGGTCAAGCCGAACACTGCGGCGGGGTCCTTTCGCGCTGCTGCCTCGCCCCGATAGCGTCGCCGCCAGCCATCGCTACTGCGGCCGCTGGCGCGCAACCAGTTGCGTGGCGGCCAACAGGCGGCCCGATACGGGAAGGCGAAAACGTAACATCTTCGGCCGCAACCAACTGAAAACAAACGATGAGCGACGTTACATCGTTCGCCGAAGATTCCCCTCAAACCGGCCGCACCAACATGAAAAGGCCCGTGGCCGGCGATCATTGTCCGGCCCCTCGGCGCGTTGGCCCGCCCGCACCCACCGCTGGGGATCGCAGTGCCACGTCAGGCCCCATGCGCGGCGGCGAGACCCCGCCACAGCGTTGCTCGGCGGCGGCCAGCCGCTGAAATACGCCCGAGGGGTGGCGATTGCCCGGCGACAGTTGGCCCAGTTCGCGCGCGGCATCGGCCAGGCGGTGGATAACCACCGGCAGTTCGCCGTAAGGCACTCCGCCCCTGATCGGAGTCGCCAGCGAAGCCGCCGCATGATGCGCCGCCGCGATCAGCCGGCGCAGATCGGCGCGGCCATCCGCCCGGCGGTACGGCAGCTTCCAGGTGGTCGGCCGCATGGGATCGCCCACAAAGGCGAAACATGCGGCCGGCAGTTGCAACCGCGGATGCAGTTGTGCTCCTGCCTTCAATCCCACGCCGCCGGAACCGTCCGCCACGGCGCTCCCCACCGCCGGGCCGGCCGGCGTAAAGACAAGTGCCGCCTGCATTGGCGTCACCGGCTGCGTCAGTCCCATCGGCGTCGCCCACCATAGTTCACCCGGCGCGCTCGTCTGCCCCAGCCAAACCCGCAGCCGCGCGCGCCGCGGGCCGCCATCGTCGTCTTCGAGGTAGAGCAAACCGCCGTCGCAAACGCCGGCATGGCCGATACCCAA
The DNA here is from genome assembly GCA_027315185.1 of Acidobacteriota bacterium. GTDB lineage: Bacteria > Acidobacteriota > Terriglobia > Terriglobales > SCQP01 > JAKAUF01. The sequence goes on along the minus strand of DAHUYO010000006.1, from coordinate 39,313 downwards.
CACGCGGGCGCGCTGCGCTGCCGCCTGCATTGCATGACAGCGCCCCGTTTGCCGCACCGGTATCCCGCCCGGACTGGAGATCGCCAGCACGCAACGCTCCCGCCCGTTGCCAGTGCCAACCTGGAACGTGGTCCAGGTTTCCGCAGGCTCTGGACTCGGCATGGGCAGCCGCGAAGCGGCGAGTTCCCAGATCGGCTCGGCGGTCCGCCCGCCCGCCGGCTCCCGCATGGCATTACCCCGTTCCGCCCGTGCCGGGGCAGCGGGTGCCGGCCCCGCCGGCCGATACTGCCGGCAGATCTCCTCGCTGCGCCAGCCGAGCACCGCCGTCAGCAATGCGTGCGTGATCGCCGCGGCCACCGCCGGTCCGCCGGCGCACAGCGCGGCTTGCCGGCGAGCGAGAAATTCGGGCCAACTGCCCGCGAGCTGCGCGCGCCACCGATCATATGCGTCCGCGACCTTTGCGTCCGCTCCGCGGCTGGCCGCACGTTCTGGCCCGCCCACGCCGCACATGCCTACCGTCTCGGAGGCGGCGGCCGGAGTTGGGCGGCTGGATGGGGCGGCGTTGGCCATCGCCGCGAGAATGAAACGCCGCGGCGGCGCGCGTCAATTCCCCCGATTGGGCGGACACCCACCCCTTCGCGCGCGTCCCGCCGCCGCCCTGCCCGGCATTGCGGGCCTAGGCCCCTTGCGGCATTGCAGGCTTGCTCGCGCGAATAAAGGCGCTGAAAAACAGCCCATCCACTTGCGCGGCGATGGCGTCCACGTCCCAGCCCTGCCCGGCCAGGAATTCGCGCGCGTCCGCAACCCGATAGACGCGCGTGGGCTCGATCGTGATCGCGGCGAATCCCGCGGCGGCCAGTTTGGCGCGGTAGTCGCTTTCCTCCAATGCGCCGGCGATGCAGCCCACCCATAACTCCAAGCTGCGCCGGATGGCCACGGGCGCGGCCCCGCGGCTGACCACGTCGCTAATGGCCAAGCGACCGCCGGGCCGCAGCACGCGGAAAGCTTCGCGCAGCACTTGATCCTTGTCGGCGGCAAGATTGACGACGCAGTTGGAAACGATGACGTCCACGCTGGCATCGGGCAGCGGAATTTCCTCGATGTGACCTTTGAGAAACTCGGCGTTGGCGACGCCGGCGCGCGATTGATTCTCCCGCGCCAGCGCCAGCATCTCGTCGGTCATGTCCAGACCGTAGGCTTTGCCCCCGGGCCCCACTCGCCGCGCCGACAACAGCACGTCCAAGCCGCCGCCGGAACCCAGGTCCAGCACTACCTCGCCCGGCCGGAGATCCGCCAGCGCCGTGGGGTTGCCGCAACCGAGCGAGGCCCGTCCCGCCGCCTCCGGCATGCCCGCCAACTGCTCGGCGTCATAAAGATTGGAGGTAATGGGGTCGCAGCCGCCTTGAATGGGCGCTGCGCCGCAACAACCGTTGTTCTGACCGCCGCTCACCCGCTGCGCCGCCGCGCCGTAGCGCTGCCGCACCGCCTCCCGCAGGTCCGTATCCGCCATAACTCGATGCTAGCATCGGCCTCCGCGCCGGACATGCTGCCGCCGCGGCTAGGGGGCGCCGTTGCCGGCAGCCACCAGCGGCAAGGCTTCCAGGCCGCGAAGCGCCAGGTTGGGCCGCCAGACCAGCGGCTCTGCCGTCAACGCCAACTGGGGGAAAGCGGCGACCATGCCGCGCAGTGCTTCCTGGCCCTCGATGCGCGCCAGCGCCGCGCCGAAACAGAAATGCGCGCCCCAGCCAAAGGCGACATGGTGATTGGGCTGGCGGTTGAGGTCCAGACGATCGGGATCGGGAAATTGCTCTGGATCGCGATTGGCCGCGGCCATCACCGCAACGACGGCTTGCCCGCGGCGGATCTGCCGCCCGCCTAGCTCTAGGTCAGCGGGGGCCAAGCGGGCGGTGTGCTGACTGGGACTTTCGTAGCGCAGTAGTTCCTCGACCGCCGTGGGAACCAGGCTTGGGTCGCAGCGCAGACGGGCCCATTCGGCGGGATGGCGGAGCAGGGACAAGAGCCCGTTGCCGATCAAATTGGTGGTGGTCTCCTGGCCGCCCACCATGGTGATGATGGCGTTTGCGACCACCTCTTCCTCGCTCAGACGGTCGCCATCCACCTCGGCTGCCAGCAACGAGGCGACCAGCCCGCTGCGCTGGTCCCGCCCGGAGCGCAGGGCGGCGATGTGGCGGCGGAAGTAGGCCGTCAGGCTCTCGACCGCATGCAGCATGCGCGCCACGCGGTCGGGGTTGTGCTGGAAGTTGCCGAGGATGCCGGCGAACTCCGCCGAAAGGGCTTTCAGCCTCTCGTGGTCTTCCGCCGGCACTCCGAGCATCTCCGCGGTCACGATGCTGGGCAGCGGCGCGGCCAGGTCGGCGATCACCTCGATGCGGCCAATGGCCGCGGGCGGCGCCAGCAGGCGGGCTACGATGTCGCGAATGTGGAAGCGCATCGCCGCCACGCGGCCAGGGGTGAAGGCCTGGGCGGCGAGCGCGCGGATGCGGGTGTGGGCCGGCGGATCGAGGAACAGCATCTGCCGCACCAGCACCGCCGCCACCGGCGCCAATTCGCCCAAGCCGATCGCCGCCAGTTGCTCCGGCTTCGGCGTCCGGGCGGCGGAAAACTGCCGGAGCACCGTGATGACGTCGTCGTATCGGGTCACGACCCAGGCATGGAGGTAGGGGTCCCAATGCACCGGGGCTTCCCGCCGCAGCCGGGCGTAGAGCGGATAGGGATCTGCCAGCACCGCGGGATCCAGCAGGCGGGTCAGCGTCAGCCGCTCGGCGGCGGTATCGGCGGCGGCCATTAGCGGGCCGCCTCCAGCGCGGCTCCCGCGCGACGCCGGTCAATTTCCTCCGCCAGGCGCGCGGCGGTGGGATGGTCGAAGATGGCGCGCAGGGGCAAGGCGACGCCCATTTCCTCGCGCACGCGGGCGATCAATTGCACGCCCAGCAAGGAGTGTCCGCCGAGCAGGAAAAAATCTTGATCCGGTCCGACGCTGTCGGCGCCCAGCGCTTCGGCGAGAATGCCAGCCAGCGCCGCGACCGTGGAGCTGAGGGCTGCCGCCGCCACTGGCTCGGCGGCGTCGTCGGCGGCCAGCACCGGCGCCGTGGCCAGGGCGGCGCGATCCCATTTGCCTTGCGCCGTCTGCGGCATCTCCGCCAGCCAGCGGACCTCGGAGGGCAGCATCGGTTCCGGCAGCTCGGAGCGGAGAAACGCGCGCATCGCCGCCAGCCCTGGACGCTCGGCGCCGCAAGCCGCCAAATAGGCGACCAAGCGGGGATCCGCCGCAGGATCGCCACGGCTGGGAGCCGCCACTTCGACGATGGCGGCCGCGACGGCGGGATGGGCGATGAGCTGGCGCTCGATCTCGGCGGGCTCAATGCGCCAGCCCCGGATCTTCACCTGCCGGTCGGCCCGGCCCAGAAACTCCAGGGCGCCGTCCGCGCGCCAGCGGGCGCAATCGCCGCTGCGATACCACCGCCGCCCAGTTGCCGATTCCATGACGAAGCGTTCCGCGGTCAGCCGGGGGTCGCGGCGGTAGCCGCGGGCCAGCGCGGCGCCGGCGATGCACAGTTCCCCCGAGTCGCCGGCGGCGACGGGGGCCAAGTCGCCAGCGCAGATGCGGACCTCCAGATAGGGCACCGGCCGGCCGATCGTCGGCAGACCCTCGCCCGCCGGCGGCACCGAACCATAGGTGGTGACGACGGTGGCTTCCGTCGGTCCGTAATGATTGATCAGGGGAAATGGAAGACCGGCGGGCGGGCGGCGGCGCAACCGATCGCCGCCCGTCAGCAACGCCCGCAGCGGAGTCTCCGCCGGCCAGGGCAGCGTGATGAGCTGTTCGGCCAGCGGGGTGGCGGCGATTGCAATCGTAATCCGCTCGCTCAGCAGCCAGTCGCGCAGTGCCCGCGGATCGAGCCGCGCCTCTGGCGGCGCTACGTGCAGGCTGGCGCCGGCCGCCCAATAGGGCCACAACTCCCAGACGGCGGCGTCAAACGCGGGATGGACCAGAAGCGAAGCGCGGTCGGCGGGAGTGACCTGGTATTCGCGCTGGTGCCAGGCGATCAGCTGCGCCAGAGCGCAGCGCTCGATCTCCACGCCCTTCGGCGCTCCGGTCGAACCGGAGGTATAGATCACATAGCCGAGATCCTCCGGCGCCGCGGTCGGCAGGGGAATGGGCCCACCACCATCGGTCAGATCCTCTAGGCCCTGGATGACCCATGTGGACCAAGGGCCGGTCGCCAGGTGCTGGGCCAGTTCCGGCGGCGCCAGCAGCAGTTCCGCGCCGGAATCCCAAAGCACCGACTCCAGGCGTCCAGGAGGATCGTTGGGACTCAGCGGTAGATAGGCGGCGCCGGCTTGGAGCACCGCCAGCGTGGCGGCGGCGCGGGCCAGGCCATTGGGCAGAGCCAGGGCCACCAGGCTTTCGCGTCCCAAGCCGGCTGCGGCCAAGCGCGCGGCCAACCCCTGGGCACGCGCCACCAACTCCTCGTAGGTGAGGGATTTCCCCGCGGCGACAATCGCCAAGGCCTGAGGGCGCCGCCGCGCATGTTCGGCGATGGAAGACAACCAGTCTGGGATCATGATGATTCCTGCCCGCAGCCCACGGGAAGCGGAACGCCCGCGGCCGTGACAATGTGGGCGAAGATGCGGGCCATGGCCGCGCCGCCCGGCGGCGCAAAAATTTCCGTATGGCCGCCCATGATCTCGCGGATGTCCAATCCGCCGGCGGCCAATTCCTCCCAACCCATCTTGGGATCGCGAAACCGGCCCATGCCGCGGAAGGAAAGAATCTGGTGCTGGGACCGGAACAGCACGATGCGGCCGGGATAGGGGGCGGGGCGATAGCGGCGCAAAGCGTGCTGCACGACCGCCGCGGGCTCGCCGAGGCGAGGCGGATCGGCGGGCCGCCGCCAGCGGTACAGCCAGCGGCGCCAGGTGGCGCCGGCGGGGCTGGACCAGGCCGCAGCCTCGCGATTGACCGTCAGCGCGCCGACGCCTTGGCGCCGCAGGCGCCACTGGTGCCAGGCGTAACGGCTACGAAAGATCGGCCACCAAAAACCACCCACGCGGCGCAAGTAGGCGGGACTGACGGCATCAATCAACGCCAAGCACGCGACATGCTGCCCGGCGGCGGCGAGTTGCCGCGCCATCTCGAACGCCACGACGCCGTTTTGGCACCATGCCGTCAGGAAATAGGGCCCCTCTGGCTGGAGCTGCCGCAGCGTGCGGATGTGATACGCGGCAATGGCGGCCATCGGACTGGGGTGCGGCAGCTCGGCCAGCGAGGCCAGGCGCAGGCTCCACCAGGGCTGCTCGGGACCCATCTGCTCGGCGACGCGCAGGAAGCGGTCTCCGGCCTCGACCGAATAGATGCAAGGGCGCTCCGGATCGCCGGTTTGTAACGGAACGGCGCGTGGATTTTCGCCCACCGGCGCCGCCGCGCCGCCTTGCTCCAGCCAGGCGGCTTGCGCGGCGATGGTGCGGTACGCCGGCAGGGCGGCCAGCGGCAGACGGCGCCCGAAGCGGCGTTCCATTTCGGCGCAGATGCGCAGGGCGGTCAGGGAGTGCCCGCCCAAGGAGAAAAAGTCATCCTCCCGGCCGATGCCGTCGCGCCCCAACGCACGCTCCCAAATGGCGCGCAGTTGCTCTTCCCGGAGCGACATTGCGTGCGCGGCGGGCGGCTCACGCCGCAGCGCGGGGGCCAGGGCGGGCAGCCGGCGGCGATCCAGTTTGCCGCTGGGCAGGCAAGGCAGCTCGGGGCGAATCACCCAGCGAGTGGGGATGGTGGCGGCGGGCAGCTCGGCGGCGAGGCGGGAGCGCAAGACCTCAGCCGTGGTGTCGTGCGCGGCGACGAACGCGGTCAGCATCTGGTCGGCGCCGGCGCCGGAGGCCAGCACGGCCACCTGGCGCACGCCGGGCTGGCGGGCCAGATGCGCTTCCAGCGCGGACAACTCGACGCGCAGGCCGCGCAGCTTGATCTGCTGATCGCGGCGGCCAAGAAAAGCCAACTCGCCATTTTCCCAGCGCATGCGGTCGCCGCTGCGGAACAACCGTGCGCCGCCCAGCCAGCTGGGAGTGACGAAGCGTTCCGCCGCTCGGCCGCCGACGTAACCCGCCGCCAGGCCCAGTCCCCCCACCCACAGCTCGCCGGCGGCGCCGGCGGCGGCCAGTTCGCCATACTGGTCCACGACGTAGGCTTGGGAATGGGCGATGGGACGACCGAGGGGCATGGGGCCGGAGGTGCCGGCGACCGGGTGCATCGTGGTGAACGTGGTGTTTTCGGTCGGCCCGTAGGCATTGAACAGGGCCACGCCGGGCAGCGACTGCCGCGCCTGGCGGATGTGGCGCAACGACATCACCTCGCCGCCGGTGAGCAGCTGCCGCAGGGGCGCCAGCGCCTGGGGCGCGGTCTCGATGACGGTGTTGAACAACGCGGTGGTCAGCCACAGCGTCGTCACTTCTTCCTGGCGGATCCAATCGCCCAACTCGCCGGCCGTGGGCAGACCGGGAGGAGGAATCACCAAGCGGCCGCCGTTCAGCAGCGGCGCCCAGATCTCAAAGGTGGAGGCATCGAAACCCAGCGGCGCCAGCAACAAATACGTCTCGTCGTCGCCAAAATGTGCATAGCCAGGGTTGGCAACCAAGCGCAGGATGCCGCGATGGGGAATGCGGACGGGCAGTTGCTCGCCGGTCGAGCCCGAGGTGCACATGATGTAGGCGATGGCTTCCGGCGGGACAGCGGGAAGCGGCGTGGCTTCGGGGGCGGCGCCAAGGCGCATCAGCTCCGCGATCGCCAACGCGCGCAGGCCGCTCTCGCCGCGTCCGATCACCCAGCGCGCGCCGGCGGCTTGCCACTGCCGCTGCCGCCGCTGCGGCGGATCATCGAGTTCCAGCGGCAGATAAGCGACGCCGCAGGCAAGCAGGGCCAAAAAGATGGCGATGGTATCCGCCGAACGCGGCAGCGCCAGGGCCACCACGTCGCCGCGGGCGACGCCGGCGCGGCGCAGGCCGCGCCCCAGTTGTTCGGCCTGGTGCTGGAGCACGGCGTAGGTGAGCACGCGGCGGGGCGGCGCGGCCCCCGGCGCCGCTGCGGGTTCCAACGCCACCACGGCCACCGCCTCTGGCGTCGCCGCCGCCTGGCGGGCAAACACTTCGGCCACCGAGCCGGCCGGCAGCACGGGTTCCGGGCCGCGGCTGAGGGCCAGCACGGCGCGGCGTTGCTCGGCCGACAGCAGCGGCAGCGCGCCGAGGCGCTGCTCCGCATCGGCGCCGGCGCCTGCCAACAGCACCTGCCAATGTTCCGGCAGCGCCGTAGCCAAGGCGGCGTCCACGCGCGAGCGCTGACAATGGCAGCGGCCCTCGGCGCCGCCGGCGACAGCTTCCATATCGAAGTGAAGAGGAAACTTGCTAACGCTGGTTTCCACCTCCAGATGGCTGAGTTCCCAACCGGGAACGGGATGTTCATCCGGCGGCTGGAAGGAAAGATACGCTTCCAAGCCAATGGCGGTGCTCTCCCCCGGCGCCTCGCGCAGGGCCAACGTGTAGGGATACTCTTCATGCGCCAACGCATCCAGCAGGTTGTCGCGGGCCTGGCGCAGGAAGGAACTGAAGCTGGGATTACCGCCGCAGTCGAAGCGGAGGGCCAGAGTATTGACCATCGGCCCAGCCAGCCGCGCCCAGCGGCGCTCGCCCCGCGCGGCGGCGGGAAGGCCGACGATGACCGTTTCCTGCCCGCCCAGGCGATGAAGCAGCGCCGCGTAGGCGGCGAGCAGGACCATGAAGGGCGTGGCGCGGGAGGCGGAGGCGGTCCGGGCCAGCGCCGCCCACAAGGCGGGCTCCAATCTGAAGCGCCGGCTCACGGCGGCGAAGCGTGGCGCAGCGGGGTCGCCGCCCAACTCCAGTCGCGGCCACTCCCCCTGATAGTGGCGGCGCCAGAAATCGCGATGTTCGGCGGCCCGCTCGGCGGCGGCATCGGGAGTCTGGCGCTGCCAGCGGGCGTACTCCGCGTAGCCCGGCGCGGCCATGGGCGCCGCCGCTCCCGAACTGCCGGCGCCATAGGCTAGGGCCCACTCCGGCAGCCAGATTTGGCGCACGGTGGCGCCATCGAAAATCAAATGATGCAACGTTAAATAGACGCCTTGCCCCTCGGGCCACCGCGTCCAGCGGGCGCGCACCAACGGACCATTGGCCAAATCCATGGGGGTGCACGCATCGGCCTGCGCCAGCGCCAGGGCGTCCGCTTCGCTGGCGACGTCCACGATGGACAGCGGCGCCGTTTCGGCCTGGGCGGCGACTCGCTGGACGGGCGCATCGGCCCCGGCCCCGAATGTCGTGCGCAGAATGTCATGGCGCGCCACCCAAGCGGCGAGCATGGAACGCAAGGGCGCTTCCGCAAAGCCGCCCTGGCGGCGAATGGCTACCGTCTCTTGATAGATGGGCGCCGCGCCCGCCCATTGGCCATGCAGCCAAATCTGCTCTTGCTGCCAGCTCAGCGGGGCGGTCTGCGCCACCGTGGATGACGGGAGCGGGAGGGAAACGGTGCTCACTTCCGCTTCTGACGCCAATCGTCGGGATGGAGGTTTTCAGCGGGAGCAGCAGGGTTCGCTCTTGGCTCCGGTTTCGCACCTTTGGTAGGGCATTACCACCCAGGCCGAAACGGGACTACGCCCATCCCCTGCGATCGTCAGTCGGAAACGGCCCGGTTCGGCGCCCCTTGCTGCCGGATTGTCCCAGGCCACGCGGCGGCGAAGCCGCCGGGCGGGTACGCAATGGCTCCGCGGCTATCGGGCCTGGTCGGCGGCGGGCACGGGGGCGAGCAGCTGCTCCTTGCGGTAAATCAAATTGCTCGCGTCGTAGGTGGCCAGTTCAAAACCATGGCCGTGGGTGATGGCGTCGGTGGGGCAGGCTTCCACACAGTAGCCGCAGAAAATGCAGCGGTTGTAATCAATGTTGTACACCGAGGCGTAGCGCTCGGCGCCGCTGATGCGCTGCTCGGCGGTATTGTCGGCGGCCTCGATGTAAATGCAGTTGCTGGGGCAGGCGGCGGCGCAGAGAAAGCAGGCGACGCATTTTTCCAAACCGTTCTCATCGCGCTGCAATACGTGCACGCCGCGATAGCGCTCCTCGAAATGCACCGGCTCGTCGGGATAGAACTCCGTCACCGCGGGCTGGAACATGTTCTTGAGGGTTACGCCCATACCCTTGGCGATGGCGATTGCGTCCTTGACCGGAGAGCCCATAGCTTGATTATAGACAGGCGAAGCGCGCTCGGGGGCAACGCCTCCGCCGCGCGGCGCCGCAGGCGCGGGCGGCAGGCTAGACTCAAAAGAATGCGTGCTGATCTGCGTGCTCCGCAACAACTGCGTCCGGTGACGATTGAACCGGATTTTCTGCCCACCGCCGAGGGATCGGCGCTAATCTCCGTCGGCCACACCCGAGTGCTGTGCGCGGCGACGATCGAGGACACGGTGCCGGGCTTTCTGCGCGGCCAGGGCAAAGGCTGGCTGACGGCGGAATATGCGATGCTGCCGCGGGCGACGCTGACGCGGACGCCGCGGGAGGTGAGCAAGGGGCGCGTCTCGGGCCGCAGCCATGAGATTCAACGCCTGATCGGCCGGGCGCTGCGGGCGGTGGTGGACCTGGGCCGAATGGGGGAGCGGACGCTGATTCTCGACTGCGACGTGCTGCAAGCCGACGGCGGCACGCGCACGGCGGCGATCACCGGCGGATTCGTCGCCGCGGCACTGGCGCTGGAGCGGATGCGGCAGTCCAAAACGCTGGCGGCCAGCGCGCTAAAGGATTATTTGGCGGCGGTGAGCGTGGGCGTGGTGGCGGGCGAGGCGGTGCTGGATTTGAACTACACCGAGGACTCCCGCGCCGAAGTGGACATGAACATCGTGCTGACCGGCGGCGGTAAGTTCGTGGAAATTCAGGGAACGGCCGAGGGCGCGCCCTTTGACGAGGCGCAAGCGCAGGCGCTGTTCGCGCTGGCCAGGAGCGGCATTGCGGAGCTGATCGCGGCGCAGCGCCGGGCGCTGGAACAGGCGTTGGGCGCGCCGCCGCCGTTGGCGGCGGGACGATGAGGGTCTGGCTGGCGTCCGGCAATCCCGGCAAGCTGCGGGACTTCGCCGGCATGGCCCCGGCCCTAGAGGTGGCGTTGCTGCCGGGTTTCGCCCGGTTGCCGCCGGTGATCGAGGATGGGGACAGCTTTGCCGCCAATGCGCGCAAAAAAGCCGCGGAGTACAGCCGCGCCTGGGGCGGCGAGGAGTGGGTACTGGCGGATGATTCCGGGTTGGAGGTGGCGGCGCTGAATGGCGCGCCGGGGATCTATTCCGCGCGGTTTGCCGGCGAGGGCGCCAGCGACGAGGACAATAACGCGCTGTTGCTGCGGCGGCTGGAGGGCGTGCCCAGCGCGCGGCGGCAAGCAGCGTTTGTCTGCGTGCTGGCGGTGGCGCGGCAGGGACGGGTGGCGGCGACGTTCACCGGGCGGGCCGAGGGAACCATTCTGAGCGCCGAGCGGGGAGCCAACGGGTTCGGCTACGATCCGCTGTTTTATTCCCCGGCGGCGGGCTGCGCGTTCGGCGAACTGCCGGCGGAGGTCAAGGCGCGCTTTTCCCATCGCGGCCAGGCGGCGCGCGCGCTGCTGGCGTGGGCCCAGCAGCACGGCGCCGGCAACGGCCGGAAGTTGGCGCGGAAGTAACGAAAACCGGCGGGGCGTGCAGGACATTCGGGCCCCGCCGGTTGGCGGCGATTAGTGCCGCTGACGGTCGTGGCGGGACTCGCGAATATCATCGAGCGCCTCGGCGCGGCTTTCGCGGCTGTCCTCGAGCAAGCGGCCGGTGCGGGCGTCCACGTTGACCTCATGGTAGCCATGGCGGTTGTGGATGGTGAAGGTGTAGATCACGCGCCCGTCCTCATGCTCCAACTCATGGCTCAGGATGCGGCCGGGCTCCTTCACCAGGGCGGTGTGGCGGGCCTGGCGGTAGGCGATCTTGGCCTGCGCGCGGAGCTGGCTCTGGCTTTGGGCCAACAGCGGTAGCGACATGAGCAGGCCCGCGCCCAGGATCAGCCCTGCGGCGCGGCACGTTGACGAAACTAGGGATTTCATTGCTTCCATTCCTCCAATTGCCGGCGCAATTGCGCCAGCCTTAAAGCTAGGGGAGGCGGCGTTAATGCAGGCTGAACGCGGCGGCCGAGGCGCTACGCGCCGGGGGCGACTTGGAAGCCGGGACGGCCGTCCACGGAGGCGGGCAGCAGGGCGCCGGCGGCGACCAAGGCGCCGAGCAGGCCGCGCAGGCGGCTGAGGGAAAATAGCGGGCCGAAAAACGCGGCCGCGTCGTCCTCGGTGGCGGCGACCATCAGCCACAGATATTTGGAGACCAGCGCGGCGGCGGCGGTGTCGCGGGAGGTATGCTCCAAAGCCGGGCGGAGCTCGGGAAACACAAACGACGCCGGCGCCCAGAGCGGATCGGCGCGCGAGCCCGGCGTCAGTTCATTCCCAGGGCCTTGAGCGCTGCGGTCATGGGGTCGCCGAAGAAGATGGGATCCACGCGCTCGACGATATCGGCGGGGACCTCAAGGAAATGGCGCTTGTTCTCCAGCGGGATCAGCGCCCGGCGGGCGGCGTTGTCCATGGCGATGCGTAGGGGCTCGGCGAGCGAGTGGGTAGGCTTGATGTTGCCCTGGATGCTCAGGTCGCCGAGCACGAGGAGCGCGGGCAGGACCGGTTGTTTCTTGAGGGCCGAATAGACAGCGACCACGAGCGCGACGCCGGCGTCGCAGGGGACGTAGTTGCCGAGCAGGTCAATCGCCTCGGCGTGGAAATCCGTCGTGTCGAGGGCCTGCGCGATGCCCATCTCCACCTTGTGCCCGCGCAGGTAGGCGAACGCGCGCTGGATCGCCTCTTTCATCTCTCCATCGGCCGCGCCGCTGATTTTCAGTTTTCCGGTGCCCGGCGAGCAGCCCACCTCCAGCCGGTAAAGGCCCACCTTGCCCTCGGAATCCACGGCCGCGGTGTAGACCGACCCTGGGGCGAGCGGATCCGCGGAGATTAGATTCCTTCCCCCCTCTTCCGGCACACCGACATATTTCTCCTCCCTGGTCTCGGCGTCGATCAGCGAAAACGAGGTCTGGTGGTATTCGAACGAGCCCATCTTCTTGAGCTGCTCCTTCACCCGGCGCCTGCCCTCCAGCGCCAGCTCGGCGATCTCGCCCAATCCCTCCTTGGTCACGTCGCCGCTCGGGTAAATCAGCTTGGCCAGGCCAGCCACGGTCTTTCGTACGGCCTTGACGTCGCGAGCGTTCAAATGGGCGCCGAGCGCGTAGTGGCGGTCGAGCAGCTCGGTGAAGTTGTGCCGCCGCAGCTCGCGCAACGCCTCGGCCAAGTAGTCCACCACGAAGCCGTAGTGGTCGGTGAAGAATTCCACCCGCATTTTGGGTATTTCCCATCCGGGCAGGTAGAAGTGCAGGCGATCCAGAAAGGCGAGGTCTTCCCGGATGGCGTCGGGAAGCGGGACGAACAGGTGGGAAGAGCGCACCATCACCTCGACGGGCTGGTTGGTGTTGCCGAATAGAGCGATTGAGGCGTGGCCGGTTAGGGACTCCTTGCCCCGCGCGAAGGACCCTGATTCACAGTACGTCTTCAAGGTGGTGACGACTTCCTTGGGCATCTTTTGCAGGTCGGCGACCTCGTCGAAGGCCACCGCGTCCCAGAGTCCGACCAGGCCCATCCGGTTTGTGGCCATGTTGTAAAACAGATTGGCTACGGTGGTGCCGCCGGTGAGCAGGATGACGTAGGGGCTCAGCTCCTGATAGGCGTAGGACTTGCCGGTGCCGCGCGGCCCCAGCTCGACAAGGTTGAAGTTGGGCTCGCAGAGGGGGAGCAAACGGGTGAGCAGAAGGAGCTTGAGGCGGTGGTCGAAGCCCGTCGGCTCCAAGCCGACGGAACGGATCAAAAGGTCAATCCACTCCTCGGTTGAGAACGCGGCGCGGGCGGAGCGGTAGTCGTCCAGGCTGAAGGTGGCCACCTGGATCGGCTGGAGTTCTTCGATCCGGAATGGGCTCTTCTTGCCACTGGCGGAATCGTCGTACTGGTGCCGGAGTTTTACCTGAGCCCAGACCCCGCCCATGAGCAGGCGGTCGAATTGGCGGACGTATTGGTCGGGGATATGGACGAAGCGGTGGCCGAAATTCACGAGCTCGGCCCAATATTTGTCGTCGTCGGAAAGGTATCGGACCTTGACCTTGTCAATCAGGGAATGGGTTCCCTTCTCGCGAACGAATGACTGCGCCTTGTTGGCCTCGTCGGGCCGGACGAAATTTTCCGCCAGGGTGGAGTTCACCACCCGCAGGCCGGCCTCGATCGCCTGGGGATCGTCCGTGGCGCAATACTTGCCCAGCAGGTACTCGAGCACGAACACGGGCACGTTGGCGCCGACCTTGACCTTGCGCACCAAGTCCTTGCGGACCACCTTGCCGGCGAAGACCGCTGACGCCTTTTGGTCCAGATCCGTCGTTGTTTTCTCCGTGCCCAGCGCCATTGGTTTCGGCTCCTAGATCGCGATCTCGACTGCAATGTTCTCCAGGCGGCCTAGCTCCACTTGGGTGGCCGCATCCTGCACGGTAACGGTCAGGCGCGTGATTCCCTCCTCGGCCACGCCGACGGTGACCGGATTGGGCTGGTCCCTCAGGAGGCGAACCTCCCGGCTAGCCTCGTTGAAGCCGTACGCGGCCATCACCGGCGCGCCGGCTTCCCTCCTGCCGGCGGTCACGGCCAGCCTGACTTCCACCGCGTCCGCGCCGAACAACCCCTCGGCGCGATACGTCAGGGTCAGCGAAAAGAATCGCGTCGTGACCTTGCCGCGCGCGAGCGCGAGCTCCACGCGCGCCCCGCGCGCCGCGGGCTGCCGGGCCCTGGCCTTGAGCACGAGCACCGGGATCAGCATTTCCTGCAAGGACAGCCCGCCGTGAAAATAGGTCGCCGAACCGCCGCGGGTTTTGAACAGCCCCAGGCCCCGCGGAAACGCCGCCTCCCATTCGCCGTCCAGACCCAGGTCGCGGGACGAGAGACGGAGGAATCCGGCGCCGGAATCGCCGCCCCGGCCAACCCAAACGCGGCGGCGCAGCGCCAGGGTCTGGCCGCCGGGCGGATCCATCTTGAGGCCGGCCTCGCCGGCCTCGCCGTACAAGTGCCCGTGGTCGGCGGCGATGACAAAGTGTTCGAATCCGAGCTGCGCCAGGCGGGAGATGACCTGGCTGAGCCTGGCCAGCATATTGTTCATGTATTCCCGGGCGCCGTCGTCGTCATCGCCCATCTCTCCTTGCTTGTCAATTTCCTGCGAGGTGACCAGCAGCAGGCCGGGGCTGGCCTCCTCAATTTTGCGCTTGGCGCGGGAAATCTCCGACATCTTGAGCGCCAGCAGCTTTGCCTCCACGCGGCTTTGCATGTAGGCCAGGCGCCCGGCGCGGTCGCGCAGGACCGCTCCGTCCAGCCGCACGGCTAGCTTTTCCGCCTTGCTGGCCAGCGCCATCCCCTGCTCGGCGCCGGGGAGCAGTGCCGCCATGCCCACCTCGGTAACCGTCGGCGCGACGGCCAGCGTCGGGAACAGGGCCGCCTCAAAGTCCCTTTCGAGGCTTAACGCCAGCTCCCGGCCCATCTCGAAACGCAAGGCGTCTACGAGGAAATAAGCCGTCCGGCGGCCTTCGCGGAGAGCCGGCGCGACGTAGTCGGCGTACACGCGGTCTTGGCGCGGCGCGCCTTGGGGGCGGAATGCGGAGGCGGCGAGCGCGTCGGTCCAGGCCTCAGCCAGCGCCGCCACGGCCTCGGTGTAGGTTTGGCGGGTCTGGCGAACGGCGCGGTCCAGCCCGTCGCGGTCCCCCGCGGCTCTTTCGCGGCGCTGGGCGTCGTAGGATTCCATCTGGCGATAATACGTATCCAACAGGCACCAGGGCTCGGGGCCCGCCGCGTAAGCCGCCAGAAGGCCGTCGGCGTCGCGCTGGGCCGGCTTCAGCGCAGCGCGGACGGTGGAGGCGAGAAGTCCGGCGCGGCAGGCCGACGCGAGGAACGCCCACTGTAGGCCGAAGGCGGGCTCAGCGGTCGCCCAAAAGTAGCGGAGACGAGCCTCCGCCAGCTCCAGCGCCGGGCGGAGCTCGCCGGCGGTGATCCGACCCTCCGCCTCCGCCAGCAGCACTTCCTCGGCGGATGGAAACGTTTCACTCGCCGCCAGGGCGGCCACGGGGATGGACAGAGATGGGAAGCGGACCTCCGCCTCAACCTGGCGGGCCGCGTGGGAATATTCTTCCCGCGCGTCCACGCGGTTGCGCCAATGTTCGCAGACCTGGCGGCAGCGCCCGAGCTGCGCCTCGTCCCCCGGAGCAAGCGCCGTGAGCTGGCGGGGGCGCTGCGCGGACGGGATGCCGGCCAGAAGATCGCCAGCCAGCAGGCGCCGGCGGACCTCGGCGCGGGCGGCTGCCGGAGCGGTGCTGGGCTTCAGGGCGACGCCGAACTCCGCCTCCAGCAGAGCGGCCAGCGGCGGCATCGCCTGCTTGGCGGTGATGGCGGCATCGTAGCGGCCATCCTGGGCAAAGGCCAGCGCCACCTCGGTGGGCGAGGCCGTGTTGAAAATCAGGCGGAGTCCCGCGTCGGCGGCGGAGCCCTGCTGCTCCGCCATCCGGTCCAGCTCCGCGAGGCCGTAGGCGCCGCGTTCCACCTGGAGTCCAACTTCCGCCGCCTGCTGGGGGTCAACTTCCCGGAATACCCGCTCGGCGATGGTCTTCAGCCGCGTGTCTTGCCGCGGCTGCGCGCCGGGCTGCAGGACCGCGCCGGCGGTTTCGGCTTCGACCAGGGCGTAATGCGACTGGTCCTGGCTGAGCGGAACGTAGACCAGGACGCGGCGCGGGACGTGGCCGCCGGGATCGGGCCGGCCGTCGGCGGCGACCCATTCGAGGAACGGCTCCAGCGCGGCTTTTAGCGCGAAAAAGCTGGACTCGTACCGCAGCACCGGCGCGTCGGGCAGCGCGAGGGACCCAACCCACTGCTCGTAGGCCCTCTCCGCGTCGTACCAGACCACGATGCCGCGGGCGGCGAGCTGGGCCTCGATTATGCGCCGCAGCTCGCCCGAAACCCTAGCCACCGGCCGCCTCCGCCTTTTCAAGGCCGTGGGCGATGGCGAACGAGCGGTTGTTCTTGCACTTCGCCCGCACGCGGTCCGGCCAATACGCCATCGCTTGGCGCGCCCAATCGTACTCGCCCTTCTGCAACGCCTGCCATGCCTTGCGGGGCTCCGCCGACCACGCCGGGATCAGTTCCCGGAGCGGCGCCAGGTTCAGCAGGACGCCGTCGTCGCGGTGGGGCGCATAGCCGCCCTGGACCGCGTCGTCGAGGCGTTTCTGAAATTCGCGCAGGTCGTTGAGCAGGTCCATGCAGGTGTCCGCCTGGGATTTCAGCCGCCGTTTTTCGGTTCCGGCGGCGTTCTCCTCCTTTTGCTTGATCCCCTTCAGCTCGCCCTCCAGGCGGCGGATTTTCGGATTCAGGTAATCGGCCTGCACGCGCAGCAGGGTGTCTTTCGCCAACCGCTCATGAAACAGCCAAACGCCGTAGGCGCGGGCGGGCGACTCCAGCAGCCAATAGACCGGGCGTTTGCGATACGCCTGAATATGCCATTTCAGGAAGGCGCGCGGCAGGTAATCCCGCAGGGCGTCTTCCGCCGGGCGGGCGGTGCCGGTGGCGGCGTGGACGGCGTCGTCGGCTGCGTCCGGGCCGAGCATGACGCGCAGGGCGGCAAGCACGCGATGGGCGAAGTCGTCGGGATGGCCTGGGTCCTGGACCAGCAGGCCGCGGGGCGCGGCTAGCTGCCGCAGGGCGTCGTTGGTTTTTGGCGGGAAGCGGCCACGGCCCAACCCACCATCCTTTCCCACGTCGAACCGGGCGAGCACGACGCCGACAGCGTAGCTGATCCAACGCCGCGCCAATTCCTCCGGCGCCAGCCCCATACCCTCGGCCCCTGCCGCCTCCGCCTCCTCGCCGCCGTCTTCGCCCTCCTCGCCATTGTCTTCGCCCTCGCCGCGCTCGTCCGGCGCGCCGGCGTTTTTCGCCAGCTCGCGCTCAATTGCCGCGCGGTCCTCGGCGCCGACGCCGTAAAGGCGATACACCTCCTCGTTCAGTTCCCTCTCAATCTCCGCCAATCGCGTGTGGCGCGCGGCGACGTCAGCCGCGCCGCCGGGCCAGGCGGGCGGGGCGATAAAGTCGTAGGTGGTCTGGTCCTCCTCGCTGTCGGCGCGAGCCAGGGCGATGGCCTCATTGACCAGGCGCTCGAGGGCCTGGCTCGATAGCCTCGGCATCGGCAGCCTGGCGATGTCCCCGACCTGGAAATTCACGGTGGGGTTGATCAGGCACAGCGCGTAGGCCGCGAATTCCGAGTTCATCACCGCGAGGGTGGGCGGCACGTCGTCCGGGAAGAGCGACGAACCGGCGACGTCGAAAATGAACCCACCAGGAGAAAGCCGGGCGCTGAAACGGCCGGCGGTCAGGTAGGAGTAGGTCACGCCGCGGCGGAAATAGCACCCCTCGTTGCTGATCTTCCACCCAAGGTTCTCCCCGAGGCTCGGGTATTGCCTCCGCGTGTTCTCCTTGATCTCCTCGCCGTCGCCCGCCCAGCGGACGACCCGATCCTGGTTCCCGTACCACCTGCGGAAGGCGCCGCCCTTCATATAGGGGAACCACCCCTTGCCCGACCGCAGCGCGCCCTTGGCGTCGGCCGCCCCAAAGCCCACGGCGCCGCGCCCGACCTCCCACCAATAGCGCAGGAACCGGGGATTGTCCCCGGTCCTCATTCCAATCTTCGGCTGGCAGAGCGAGGCCATCTGGGGCGAATCTTTGAACAGGCGGCGCAGGCCGGGGGTGATCCAATAGACCCAGGGGCTGCCGGGGATGGCGTCGAAGTCGGCTTGGCGGTAATGAAAGACGCGCGGATCCGGCTGGCCGCTTTTGAGGCGGACGAGCGATTCCTCGAAAGCCTTCTGCTTGGCCTGCGCGTCCCGCTCTTTTACCAGCCGGAAATAGGTGCCCACCGCCTCTTTGCGCCGCTCGGCGTCCGGCTCGCGGCGCAGGGCGTACGCAGCGGTCTGCAGGGTGCCCGGGTTGCCCACCGCGAAGAGCCCCGGCCCGAAATGCGCGAGGGCTTCTATCGCGGCCCGCTTCGCGATCCGCCCACGCAGCGGCTCGTAGGAGCTGATAAACATGAAAGAGTGCATCGAGAGCATACCGACTCGGCCCCCCTGGCCGGCGAGCTCGAGGCAGCGCTCGACGAAGGCCGCGTACAGGTCGCCTTTCGCGGATGGGAAATGCTTGGCGACCAGGCCCTTCAGCGTCGGGTTCATCTTGCGGCTTGACATGTACGGCGGGTTGGTCGCGACGACGTCGTACTGGCGGGCAAGAAGGTCGAGGAGGCGAAGGCCCCTCGCGCCCTCGCCCGCGAAGAAGGTCGCCTGCCGGCCCGCGGCCGCCTCCCCGCGCGCGAACTCATCGAGCGACTTTGCGACCGCCGCGGCGAGGTTCTGCCAGAGCCCATCGAAGAGAGGCAGTTCCGGCCCGCGCGCTTTCTTCGCCGATCCCACGGCGCTTTCCACGATCCGCTCCGGGCGGAGGAGGCTGCCGAGCTGTTCCGCGGCCTCGAGCTCCGACCATGCGGCGCGGGTCAGCTCCTCGTAGGCGGGCTCGTCGAAGCCCGCTGCGGCGAGGAACCTCTCGAGGCGGCGCCCGCCGAGGACCTCGACACCGCCTACAGCGAGGTTCGTGTCGCGTATGACGGCGCCTGGGCCCAGCCGTTTGGCGCGGAGGTAAAGCGCCAGTGCCGCCAGCTGGACCGCCCGTAGGTCTATGTCGACCCCGAAGAGGTTGTTGGCGATGATGGCGGCGGGGATCTCCTGCTGGCTGGCGACCGACGGGGTGGCAGGCCAGCCGGGCTCGCCGGCACGGGCGATCTCCTCCTGGTACATCGCGGCGAAAAGGTCAAAGGCGACAAGCCCGAAATGCATTGTGCCGCACGCGGGGTCCATGAAGGTGATTTCTCGGGCGAGCCGGGGCGTCGCCCCGGCGGCGCCGGGCGGCTGCGCGAGGCAGGTCCAGCCGGGAGCCAGCCTGGTGTCGGGGTGGATCTCGAGCCATAGGCGTCCAAGCGTGTTCTCGACCAGAAAACTGACCGCCAGGCGTGGCGTGAACAGCTGCGTGACCGAGGCGATGTCTTCCTTCTGAAACTTCCTCCCGGAGGTGCGCGCTTCGCGGAAGGCGCTCTCCAGCTCGCGAGCGTTGAACGATTGGTAAATCCAGCCCACGGCCTCCTCGCCGCCCGGGGCCCAGGCCGGCGCGAGGGCCTCTTCGCCGGCGGCGGCGACCAGGCGCTGGAGGGCGGGAGCGCGGGGAAAAAGGCGGCTGGGCAGGTCGTCGGGGTCGAAAAGGACGCGGATCTCCTCCGCCAGCCTGGCGCATTGGGCGAGCAGGAACCGGCGATAGGCGCGTGCGCGGGGACCCTCGCCGATCTCGTCCTTGGGGAGGTCGCCGCGCTCGTACTCCGCCAGCCAGGGCGCGTTGGCCGCCTCGGTGAGCCAGAGCTTGAAGGCGTTGGATTCGGCGCCGCGCGAGACGGTCTGCTTGATCAAGCCGCTGCCCTCCATCAGCCTGAAGGCGACAAAGCGGTTGAGCCAAGTGAAGGCGGCTTCCTTCACCAGCTTGGCGCGCGCCGCCTTGGGGTTGAGGCCGGCGGCGCCCTCGTCGGCGAGGAACTGCTCCAGGCGGCGGCGGGTCTCCTTGGCCTCCGCGTGGGCCGTGAGGGCGGGGTAGTGCTTGGCCGGGCTGATGTCGCCGCCAGGGATCCAGCCATAAAGGCCTTCGAGCTGTTCGCTGGCCTCCTGCTCGAGGAAGGCCCTGGCGTCCAAGGTAAAACTACGCAGCGCGGCAACGGTATTCGGATCCACGGTGCAACCTTTCCTTTAGGCGGACGCCCGCTCGGCGGCCCGCCGCGCCTCCATCTGTTCCTCGCTGGCCCGGATCTGCGCCTGCAGGCGGCGCAGGGCATGTTCCATCAGCTCCGCGCCGGCGGCGACGAGCGCCCTGGCCTCCTGCACGCGCAGGCTGGTCCAGGCGAATGAGATAGGCCGGAGCCCGAGCTCGTCGGACGGCTCATCCCGCTCGGGCCGGTCGGCGCGGTGGGTGATGAGGTTGCGGCGGCTGATGAGGTCGGCGATCGCCGCGCGCATGTCTTGCGGCTTTTTCCCGCATTTCTCCGCCACCTGGTCCCAGAACCTTTCGACGGTCAGCACTTGGGTGATCTTTTCGATCGACGCGGTGTCGTAGAGCGTGCGCCTCTCGAAGTTCTTGAGGATGATCTGTTGCAGGCGGAGGTCCGGGTCCGCGTACTGGAGGATGGACATGTAATCGCCCAAGGTGAGCGTCAGGTCGGTGAGGGATCTGTCCGACCTGGAGCCGCGGGCGCGGACGATGGTGAGCACGTTCTCCCGGAGGGAATCCCAAAAGAACGCTTCGAGCGAGCCGCAGACCACGACGACCGCCTGGCGGAGGAGAAAATCCAGCCCGCGTTGGCTGGTGAGGGACGGGGGAATGACAGCCACGGCGCGGGCCATCACCATGGCCCGATCGTTGCGGGCGTGGCGCACCAGCGCCGAACCGGGATCTCCCCAGGCGGCGCAGACCGCGAGGCGGAGTTGTTCGCTCGGCTCCGCTTCCCGGAGGCCGCCGAAGAGCTGGTAGAGCTGGAGAAGGCTCTCCACGACCGCGAAGTTTTGGTTGAAAAGGTTCAGCGACTCCATGGCTACTCCAGCACGATGCGGACGCCGGCGGCGAGAAGCTGTCTGAGGCGGTCGCGCAGGGCGCCCAGGGCGTCCTCGATGTCCTTTTCGGTCTCCAGCGGGCCCGCCACCAGGGCGCCGACGCGGACGCGTTCGATGCGCTGCTCCGGCATGGCGGCCTGGCGCACCCGTTGCGCCACCTGGGCGCGGACGCCTTCGACGGCTTCGGCTTCGGCAAGCATCTGGCTCACGCCGGCGCGGCACCGCGCGCAGAGGCCCGATTCCGGCTGGTAATGGAGCTCGCAGGCCCGGCTGGAGAGCGGGGCGAGAAGGGCATCCCGGGTCTCGGCGGGAACGGATGCGTTCCGGGCGAGCGCGCCCCACTCGGGCATGCCGCGGACGGCATCGAGGGCCTGGCCGTAGACGTCACTGCGCGCCTGGTGGACGCGCTCGTAGGCCACCTGGTAGGCGCGGGCGATGCGCTCCGCCGCGTCGCGGATCGGCCCAAGCTCGTCGTAGAAGCGCTCGGAGGCGAGCGCGCGCGCCAGCCCCTCCGCCGCGGCGGCGGTCTCGGCGTCCGTGCCTTGGGCGCTGAGCACCGACCACAGGGACTCCAAGGCGCGGCGAGCCGCCGCCAGGGCGGCGATGTTGGCTTCGGTGGTCGCCGCCTCCAGCCGGGCAATGCGCGCGCGCGCCTGCTTATAGGTTTCCCCCTCCCCCGATAGGGTTTTCACGCAGTCATCGGTGGTCATGGCGAGGATCGCCTCGAGGTATTGGCGCTGCTCGGCAACCCAATCCGCCCCTGGGAGGCGGAGGGCTCCCATACGGGCCTCCAGCGGCAACAGGCGCTGGAGATCCTCGCCGGCGAGCTTCTGGAAGGCTTGGGCGATGGCGTTCTCCTCGACGTCCACGTCCTTGCCCGTGAGCGCCTCGTATTTGCGCACGGCCTCGCCGAGGATCTTGAGGTCGAGGGCTTCGCGAGGCGCGAAGGAGGCGGCGCGGAAGGCGGTGTTGCTGGTGAAAGGAACTCGGCTGGGGGGATCGGCATGGTTGCGGTATTTGCGCCCCTGGTGGGTCACCTCGACGCCGCCGCCGCGCAGCAGGACGGCCATCACCAGGCGGAGGACGTCGAGCGCCCAGCCGTAGGGCGGGGCGCTAAAGTGCGCCTCCAGGGATTTGCCGGTGATCTTGTTGCCGAAGGAATATTCGCGGCGGAGATATTCGAGCACCTGCTTGCAGATTGGGGCGGCCAGGTTGGGCACGAACTTGCCGGCCTGGGAGGCGACCAAGCCGAGGCCGTCGCCGTCCGAGTAGAAGATCGGGGGCAGCCCGTTCAGCGTCGCCGCGGTCAGGAACTTCTCCGCCTCGTCCCCAGCGACGGGACGGCTTCCCATCTGCAGCATTGGGTAGAGCAGGGGCACGGCGGCGTCCAACAGCGCGGCGAGAACCTCCGCCAGAGATTTGCCCAGGGACGGGCCGTTTTTCTCCACTCCCTGGAAATAGCCGACGCCGGCGGCAACGGCGGCGGTGATTGCCTCGCGCAAGGCGCGGTGAATGCGGTCCTGGCGGATCTTCTCGTCGTTCCAGGCGACCTGCTCGTCGGCGGACAGCGTCTTTTGCGAGGCGGCCAGCGAGCGCGTCTCGACCATCTGTTTGGAGCGGAACAGCTCGACGATCTGGCGGCCGATCTGGCCGCCGAAGTCGGCTACCCAAAAAATCCGCTCCTGGTCGCCGTTGCTCTGCGTTCTGGCCTCCTGAGCCCGCTGGGCGCGGTCCTCCGGCCCCTCCGCTGGGAGGACGTTGAAGCCGACCTCGCCGTCGTCTCCGATCGCCTCGCCCTCGAAGCCGAGGGCCACGCGGAACGCGCGCAAGCCCTGGAATTTGTAGCCTCGGAGCTTCGGCTCCTCGAAGACCTCGCGCAGCAGGCCGCGGATGACGCCGTTGCGTTCCGCCGGTTTGGGCTCCAGGCCGTTCCGCTCGCGTTCCCAGTTCTTCTGCTGCGCGGTCAGGAGCTTATAGCCATCGTCGGCCTCGCGGATGAACTGGGCTTTCTCCAGCTGTTGGATCGCCGCCTCGACCGCCGAGCGGAGCGAGTCGGTGCCGACGGCGGGGTGCAGGACCACGGCGATGTTGCGCGCCGTGCGGGGCAGGCGTGTCACGTCCTCCAGCAGCGCGATGGCCTTGGCCACCTTGAGCGCCATGGCGTTGCCGGGGAGCTGCGTGGCGACCGCCTCCACCTCGCGCGTCACCTCGGTAGGCAAGAGATTGCCGGCGAAAAGGAGCTCGTACAGCTTGTCCAGCGTGACCAGAGTACCGACCGGCTCCCTCGCCAAATGGGTGCGGTCGTGGATCATCATTTGCTGGGCCTGCTTGATGATGGTGCGGTTGCTGCCGCCTACGTGCTGGAACACGCCGCGGCGGGAGCGAAGCCCGGACACGATATCAATGGACAGCTCGATCTGGTAGGGAAGATAGGGATAAAGCCCCACAAAGTCGTCTTGGGTGATGGGCCGGGCGCGGCCGGTGGCCTCCAGGGAGCAGAATTCCTTCAAGCGCGGCTCATTGTCCCGATAAATCTTGGCGAGCATCTTCGCCGCCGCTGCCGTCTTGTCCAACACGCGCTGCCTGGTGACTTGGGAGATGTCGGTCTGCTTCAGGTCAATCGCATGGCGAAACCGATCCTGAAGGCGCGCGAGCTCGATCTTTTTCGAGTCGAGGGCGGTGACCACCTCGTTCAGCTTCTCCTGCGCGGTCACGACGATCCAAGCCGGCGCCGGGGCCTTGCGGGCCGCGACGCGGTTCCGTCCCTCGACCCCGAATGCCTGGACCACCCCCATGAGATCCAGCATGCGATCCACGCTGAGGGAGACCCACTGGCCGACCTCGTCAATGATGAACGCCAGGGCGCGGCCCGGGCGGCGCCGGGCCATCAGTTCAAATGAGCGCTGGGCGAGCTCGTTGGGCGTGATATCCGCACGTCCGGCGGCCTGCCTAGCCCACGAGCCCGCCTCGGGAAAATTTTCCGGGTCCATGACGTGAAGGGCGCGGCTCGCCTCGTTGATGGCGAGGCCCACCTTGCGCCGCTTTTCCCACGGCTCGCGATTCAGCTCGTTGAATTTCTTCTCGAAGGCGGCGAGCCTGCCGTCGGCCTCCAGGGTGATCTCCAGCGCGGCGAGGTCGAAATCCTCGGCGTAGCCCAGGCCCCGGAGAAGGGCCTTGTACATGATGCTGGTGATGCGATCGGCGCCGCGCACGCCGCGTTCCATGGAGATGTCGAAGATTACGGCGTCGGTGGGGATCTTGCGGTTGATCAGGTCCAACAACGCCTCGATCGTGCCGTCCGAGGCCGTTCTCTTGAAGAGTTCGCTGGCGGTGGCGCCGCCCAAATTTCTGTTGGCGAGGGTGTAGCCGAGGATCTTGGCGAAGGAGGACTTGCCGGACCCGAAAAAACCCGAGAGCCAGACGCCGATGCCCTCGGTAGGCTCCGCCGGCGCATCGGCGAAGGCCTTATAGAGTTCCCGGAAATGATCGCGGATGGAGTCGGTGACGACATACTCCGCGATCTCGTCCCTGACAACCGATTCGTCCGACTGGCCGACCTTGATCACTTCCTCGATCGTTCGGCCGATCGGCTTGGCGAAGAGTTCGCCGATGGTTTCCATCATTGCTCCCCGTAGATCTTGATGCGGTAGTTGTACACGTCCGCGTAGCGTTGCGGCGGCAGGCCCATGAAATGCAGGCCGCCCTTCCCGGGCGAGCCGGGATAGAAGAGAATTAGGGGCACGCGGGTCTGGCCGTGAAGCTCATCGAGCAGCCGCGCGCGGCGGTAGATGGCCGGCGCCAGCCCGCCCGCCCGGACCAGGAAGACGATGTCCCTTGCGGGGTCAAGCCCGGCGATGCGGGCCAGGAGCAGCCCGGCGAGGGGGGCGAAATCAGCGTCGGAGAGGATGCGATTCACCGTCTCCTGCGCGCGCTCGAAGCCGAACTGGCGCTCCTCCGCGGCGATGGCGTCCAGCCCCTCCGTCGTTTCAATCGCCCGCCACACCAGCGCCGCCAGAGAGATGAAGGTGACGCGCCGCCCCTGCCCCTCGAGGGAGAACGCCAGCTGGCGAATGCGCGCACGGCACTCGAACTCTTGGTTGGCCGGGTAGGCGAGCATGGCGAAGGGCAGGTCGTGATAGGCGCTGATGCGCATCGGCTGGCTGGCGAGGTCGCGCTCGAGCTCCTGAAAATGGATTTCAACGCTGGAGGGCATCGGCCATCTCCCGGTAATTGCCGGCGGTGAAGTCAACTCGGATGATACGCCCAGCGGCTTGGTAGTTGAGATAATGATGTTGGTGCGCCCGCAAGAAAAGCTGCTCCACCGCGCCGGATGGCAATAGGAACAGGCGCCAATCCGGGTGCGCCAGCAGCCGGGCCCCGGAGGCGCCGAGGCGGTGGAGGGCGAAGGCGAGATAGGCGAACGATTCCAGCGGTAGGTAGGCCGGTGCGATGAATTTTTTCGCGCCACCCGTGAGAATGCCGAAGTCGCGTAGGGCGGCCAAAAGGCCGCGGGCGACCTTGAGCGTGACGGTCGGGGACCACCGGCGGCCGGCTTGCCCGAGCCGGCGCCCGATCCAGGCGTAGGCGTCCTCGGCGCGCACCTGCCTGTACGGCGCGGCCGCGTAGCCGGGGAGAACGTCCAGGACGAAGTCGCGCAACAGCGGCTCGCTGCGTACGGTGACCCAGTAATAGACGGGGCGGACGATCTCCACGGGGAGGTCCGCCGACTCGAGTGGCTGGAGAATCCGCCACGCTTGCGGTGGGTCGCCCTGGATGAACCGCGGCAGGAAGGCCCGCCGGTAGGTATCCGCCGCGCGGGCGCCGGACGCCTTGCCGAGCACGCGGGACAGCGTCTTGCGGCGGTCAGCGTCGTCCGGGTTGCGCTCCTCCCAGGTGCGGACCAAGAGGCGCATGTCCGTCAGCAGCGCCCCTCCCTTTTGCAGCCGGGTGGTGTATGTGGACCCTGAAGGCCCGCCGGCGTTGTGCTCGATTTCTATCTCCTTACCGCCGAGGGATTGGTTGCCGCCGGCTGCGCTGCTCTGTCACTGTACCCGAAGGGCCGGCGCGCTTTCAAGCAACGCCTGGAGCGAAGGTCAGGGCGCCGCTGATGGGTGGCGGGCCCGAGCAAAAGGCCGGACCGAGGGCCATTCCTGCTAGCCGCCGGGGGCGACTTGGAAGCCGGGACGGCCGTCCACGGAGGCGGGCAGCAGGGCGCCGGCGGCGACCAAGGCGCCGAGCAGGCCGCGCAAGCGGCTGAGGGAAAATAGCGGGCCGAAAAACGCGGCCGCGTCGTCCTCGGTGGCGGCGACCATCAGCCACAGATATTTGGAGACCAGCGCGGCGGCGGCGGTGTCGCGGGAGGTATGCTCCAAAGCCGGGCGGAACTCGGGAAACACGAACGACGCCGGCGCCCAGAGCGGATCGGCGCGCGAGCCCCCGATGCGCAGCATTTGCAGCTCCCGCGTCAACTCCCGGCCGGCGGCGAGGATGGCGAGAATGGAGGTGCGTTGCGGCCCGATGGCGTCGCGCAGCTGGGAGGCGGTGAGCGGCGGGGCGGCCCACAGCCGCGCGGCGATTTCGGCGGCGAGCGGCGAGGCGTGGGGCAGAGCCGGGGGACGGGCGGGGCGGCCGACGGCGGCGGCTTCGGCGGCGAGCGGGAACGCGAGGCCGGCGCCGGCCAAACCTCCGGCCATCTGCCCCAACATGCGGCGGCGGCTGACGCCGGCGGAAGCGGGCGGCGCCGTCCGGCCGGCCTGCGCATCCTTATTGTCAGTGTTGCGGTTCCGTAGCATCGCTCGTTTGCTTCCCTGCTCCATCGTTGCGCCTCCGCCGAATGCGAAATGTTGGTGCGAAATATTCTGTTTGCCCGGATGCTGCGCGAGCTTGGAACGAATTTGCGGGCGAGGTCGCCCGCGCGCCCAGCATAACGCAAGCGGAGCATGCGCGCAGCGGGAATTTGCCTAACGGCGTGCGGTTGCGGCGCCGGGCGTGCGGACAGGCGAGGATGGCCGTCCCACATTCTTCGTGCGGCGCGGCGGGCAGACACGCGAGGATGGCCGTTGCGTTTTCTCCGCGCGGACGCGGAGTGTGAGCGAGATGACAGGCAAGGCCGCCCGCTCCGCAATCTTCGCGCCGGCGCGGCGGCTTGGGATTGCTTTCCGCGGCGCGGTGTGAAACTATCGCTCCCTTGCGGGTAAAAAAGGGGAGACCATGGCGGAACCGTATGACGTAATCGTAGTGGGTTCAGGCGCGAGCGGCGGCTGGGCCTGCAAACGGCTGGCGGAAGGCGGATTGAAGGTTGCGCTGATTGACGCCGGGCGGCCGCAGTCCGACGCCAATTTCTGCGAGCACCAGCCCGCCTATGAGCTGCCCTACCGCAACCAGGCGCGCTACCTGCTGGAGAAGACGCAGGCGGTGCAGGTGCAGTGCTACGCCTGCGACGAGTTCACGCACAACTGGTACTGCAACGACCTGGACGAGCCGTACACGACCGACAAGGACATGCCCTTCAGCTGGCAGGGACGGGTGCGGATGGTCGGCGGGCGGACGAATTGCTGGGGACGGGTGAGCCTGCGGCTGAGCCACTACGACTTCAAGGCCGCCAGCTATGACGGCTATGGCGTGGACTGGCCGCTGGATTATCCCGACCTGGCGCCGTACTACGACCTCGTGGAAGAGTACGTCGGCATCACCGGCATGATGGAGCACCTGCCGCAGCTGCCGGACGGGAAGTTCCAGCCGCCGATGGGGCTGAGCTGCGCGGAAATGCAGTTCCGGGTGCGGGTGAAGGACAAGATGAACCGCACCATGACGCTGGCCCGCTGCGCCAACTTGACGCGGGGCATCAACGGCCGGGCGCCCTGCCATTACTGCGGGCCCTGCCACCGCGGCTGCGTCGCGCACGCCTATTTCAACTCCTCCTTCACCACCGTCGCCGACGCCATCCGCACCGGGCGCTGCACGCTGATCCCCAACGCCATGGCCTACCGCGTGGAGATGGAAAAGGACCGGGAGCGGGCTAACGGCGTCTACTACATTGACCGCATCACGCGCGAAGGGCATTTCGTGAAGGCGCGGGCGGTGGTGCTGTGCGCGCAGGCGCAGGAGTCGGCGCGCATCCTGTTGAACTCGCACACGCCGCGGCATCCCAACGGCATGGCCAACTCCAGCGGCGCGGTGGGCCGGTACTTCATGGACAACGTGATGGGCGGCGGCGCGGCCGGGGAGATGGAGGGCCTGAACGAGAAGCCGACGCTGAGCGGGCCGAAGCGGCCGGCCGATCTGTACACGGTGCGCTTCCGCAACCTGCCCTTCGACCCGGCCAGCAAGACCAGCAAGTTCATCCGCGGCTACGGCTACGAGGGCGGCGGCGGAGTGGATTACAACTGGGGGGCGCGGGGCTTCGGCGGCTACTTCCGCAAGGCGGTCTTCGATCCGCGGGTGACGATCGGCTTCGGCGGCTTCGGCGAAAGCCTGGCGCGCTGGGAGAACCACGTCTCGATTGATCCCGAGGTGGTGGACGCGTTCGGGATTCCGGTGCTGCGCTTCCACGTCAAGTACGGCGAAAACGAATTCGCCATGGTCAAGGACATGGCCGAGCAGATGGGGGCGATGCTGGAGGCGGCAGGGGCGAAGAACATCCGCATCTACGCCCATCCGACCATTCCCGGCTGGGCCATCCATGAGCTGGGCGTGGCGCGGATGGGCAACGATCCCAAGACCTCGGTGCTCAATCAATTCGAGCAATCGCACGACGTGCCCAATCTGTTCGTCATGGACGGCTCGGCGTTTCCTTCCTCCGGCTGCCAGAACGTGACCCTGACGATCATGGCGCTGTGCGTGCGGTCCTGCGATCACTTGATGCAGGAAATGAAGCGGGGCGCGATCTAGGCGCGGCCAGTTGCCCTGGGGACGCGGCCGGACGGCGGGCTAACCCCCTGGCGGCTAGCCGCGCGGGGCGAAGCCGGCACGGGGCGGGAGGACGACCGCGGGCGAAGCCCGCGGCACGCCGGCTGAAGCCTGTTCCACGCACCGCGGCCGAGGAGCGAGCAGCGGGATGACGCCGCCCGGGAGGGAGGGCGACCGTACACAGGGCAGCAGCCCTATCCCGCGAGCGGCGGCGCGCATGGCCGACGGCGTTGCCGCGACAGCCGGGAGGACGGTCCTACCTTCTTCACGCGGACGCCATGCGGGATATTTCCTGCCGCGGATCTGGCGCGGGCGATTTGACTCAGCGGGGAGAATCGGTTAACCATTGTTGTTAGCCATGGTTAACGCCAAGCCTGTACCAATGGCCACGTTCTCGCGCAGATGGGCCGCATTCGCAAGACTGGACCACGCGCGAATCGGCGATTTTCGCGGCTCGGAGCGATTTCCCGTCGGCAGCGCCGTTCCTCTCCCTGCGTTAACCGTGGTTCATGACAATTCTGGACTTGGCGGCCGGGCCGCCGAGCGGCGGGCCGCATCCTGGGGTGCGGCCGGCGCATGAGCCCATTCTCCAGCCGCGCCGAAACCGCCGCCGAGCGGCCGCAGCGGTCGCTGGAAAGCGCCTACGCCACGGTGGCGGTGCCGCCCCACGAAGCCGGATTTTGGCGGCATTGGTGGGCGTTCGTGGGGCCGGCGATTCTGGTCAGCGTCGGCTACATGGACCCCGGCAACTGGGGCACCGACCTGGCCGGAGGGGCGCAGTATCACTACGGGCTGCTGTGGGTGGTGGGGCTGGCCAGCCTGATGGCCATCGTGCTCCAGGTGATTTCGGCCCGGCTGGGCGTGGTGACCGGCAAGGACCTGGCGCAGTGCTGCCACGACTGGTATCCGAAATGGACGCGGATTCCCAACTGGCTGCTGGCGGAGATCGCGGTCGGCGCCTGCGACTTGGCGGAGGTGCTGGGCAGTGCGGTGGCGCTGAACCTGCTGTTCCATATCCCGCTGCTATGGGCGGTGCTGATCACCGGGCTGGACGTTCTGCTCTTGCTGGCGATGCAGAACTTCGGGATGCGCACCATCGAGGCGGTGATTTTGCTGTTGGTGGCGACCATCGCCGTTTGCTACTACATCGAGATTTTCATCCTGCCGGAGACGCATCCCAGCTTCGCCGCCCTGGGAAAGGCGCTGTTCATTCCCAGCCTGGGGCAGGTGGGCATGCTATACGTGGCGATCGGCATCATCGGCGCGACGGTGATGCCGCACAACTTGTATCTGCACTCGGCGCTGGTGCAGAGCCGGCAACTGAAGCGCGACGACGCCTCGATGCGGCGGGCGATCCAGTTCAATACCCTGGATTCGGCGGTGGCGCTGACCATCGCCTTTTTTGTCAACGCGGCGATTTTGGTGCTGGCGGCGATGGTGTTTTTCGGCCGCACCAGCGTGGCGGTGCCGGGCGGGGTGATTCATTTTGGCCCCAACAGCGACTGGATTCGCGTGGCGTACCTGACGCTGGCGCCGCTGCTGGGAACCGTCGGCGCCAGCACGCTGTTCGCGGTGGCGCTGCTGGCCAGCGGACAGAGCAGCACCGTGACGGGCACGCTGGCCGGACAGGTGGTGATGGAAGGCTTCATGCACTGGCGCATCCAGCCGTGGCTGCGGCGGCTGATCACGCGCGTGCTGGCCATTCTGCCCGCGGTGTTTCTGATCGGCCTGCGCGGCGGCAGCAGCGTGACGGATTTGCTGAACCTCAGCCAGGTGGTGCTGGCGCTGCAACTGCCGTTCGCCATGTTTCCGCTGCTGCACTTCACCAGCTCGCGGCAGGTGATGGGCAAGTGGCGCAACGGGAAGTTTCTGCTGGCGGCGGGCTGGGCCAGCGCCATCGTGATCACGGCCATGGACATCTACGGGCTGCCGGATCTGCTGCGCACGGCGTGGGTGGTGGTGGCCGGGCATTAGGCGCCTGCGCCAGGCGCCTGCGCCCCCGCGCCGTGGACTCCTTCCGCAGGCGCATACTGTTGGGCGGAAGTGGCCATTGACGGGCGCGGGGCCGGGACCGGACCGCTGCGCGAGGGGAGCAAATATGCGGATCGGCGAAGGCATTGGGACGGTGGCTAGCCAGCATACCGTCGCGGCGACGGTCGAGCGGCTGAGGGACCTGCTGCGCTCCCGGGGCGTGCAGCTGATCGCGGTGATTGACCATGCGAACGAAGCGGCCAAGGTCGGGCTGCGGATGCGGCCGGCGCAGCTGCTGATTTTTGGCAGCCCGAAGGCGGGCACCCCGTTGATGATCGCCGCGCCGAGCATCGCCCTTGACCTGCCGCTGAAGATTTTGGTCGCGGAGGATGAACGCGGGCAGGTGCAATTGTTCTATAACCGGGCGGAGTATTTGGAAGCGCGGCACGGTCTGCCCGAAGAGCTGGCGGCGGCGTTGGCGGTGGTTGCGTCGTTGGCGGCGCAGGCGGCGCAGTAGCGAGGCTTGGCGCCGCTCCGAACGGCGGCGGACAGGCGGGGACGACGATCCCACTTTCATCCCATGGCGGGGTACGCCTCCTGGCTTGCGTATGGCTGCTCTGGGTGCGGCCAGAGCGGCGCGGAACCGCCAGGCCACTGGTTATTCCACGCGCAGGGCGAGGGAGGGGGCGATGCGGACGGCGCGGCGGGCGGGCAGCCAACAAGCAGCGGCGGCGACCAGCAGCAAACCGGCGGCGGCCGCGGCGTAGAGCAGCGGGCTGAAGGGGCTGACGCCGAATAGCAAGCTGCCCAGCACGCGGCCCAGCGCCAGTGCCGCGACGATGCCGGCGGCCAGGCCCAGCACCACGGGCCGCAAGCCCGTGAAGAAGACCAGGCGGTAGAGGTCCGGCGCGCCGGCGCCGAGGGCCATGCGCAGGCCGATCTCCGGCGAACGGCGGGCGACGGAATAGGAGACGACGCCATAAATGCCCAGGCAGACCAGCAGCAGGGCGGCGGCGGCGAACAGCACGACCAGCAGCATTTGGAAGCGGCGCGGCGCGAGCGTGGCGGCGACGATTTGCCGCATGGAACGGAAACGCTCGACCGGAATGGAAGGGTCAATGGTCCAGATGGCGCGGCGGAGTTCTGGCCCGACGGTGGCGGCGGGAAGACTGGTGCTGAGCACGAGCGATTCCTGGCTATTGCCGCCATACAAGCGATACACCACCAAGCCGGAGGACAGCAGGCTGACGGCGTGCATATTGCCCACCACGCCGATGACGGTATAGGGCGGGGGATTCCCAGCGCGGCGAAACGTTTGCCCGATGGGATTGCGATGGCCCCACGCGGCGCGGGCGGCGGCGGCGGAGACCAGCACGCGGTGATGGCCGGCGTCAGCGGCGTTGAGATTGCGGCCGGCGAGGAGGGGAATCTTGAGGACGGACAACAGGCTGGGGCTGATGCGCCGCCAGTTGGCCAGCGGCTGCTCGGTGATGGGCCGGGTATCGCCGGGAATGGTGATGGGGTTGACGTCGTTGTTGCCGCCCAGAGGCAGTGTATTGATCAGCGCGGCGCCGCGAATGCCGGGAAAGGCGCGGGCGGCGGCCAGCGCCTGGCGCCAAAACTCCTGGCGCTGGGCGCCGGTGTGGTAGCGCGTGGTCGGCAGCTGAAGGCTGACAGTCAGCAGGTGCCGGACGGCGAAGCCCTTGCGGATGCCGGCGACGCGGAAAAAGCTGGCCAAAAGCAGGCCGGCGGAAACCAGCAACAGAATACTGAGCGCGCTTTCCAGGCCCACCAGCCATTGCCGCGCCGAGCGGCGGGCGCGGCCCTCGCCGACGCGGGCGCCGGAGGAATGCAAGGCGGACTGCGGATCGCTGCGGGCCAGGCGCCAGGCGGGCAGCAGCCCGGCCAGTAGGCCGGCGGCGATGGACAGCGCCAGCGTGAACAGCAGCACGGCGGGATCCAGATGGACGTTGTGCAGGCGGGGAAGGTTGAGGGGCGCGGCGGCGACCAGGGCGCGCAAGAGCCAATGGGCCAGCAACAGGCCGGCGGCGCCGCCGAAGATGGCCAGGAATAACGTCTCCGACAAAACCTGCCCCAGCAAGCGGCGCTGGCTGGCGCCGAGGGCGGCGCGGATGGCCGCCTCATGCCGGCGGGCGGTGGAACGGGCGAGGAGCAGATTGGCCAGGTTGACGCAGATGATCAGCATCACGGCCAGCACGGCGCCGAGCAGCAGCCACAGCCCTTCCCGCGCGCCACGCACCACTTGGTCGCGCAGCGGCGTGACGACGACGTGCAGGCCGGGGAAATCCTTCGACTGATTGGCGACGCGGGCGGTAATGGCGTCGAGCTGGGCGCGGGCCTGGGCCATGGTGACGCCGGGCTTGAGGCGGGCGACGGCGGCCCAGTTGAAGTTGCCGTCATCGTTGAGCTGGCTGGCGGTGAAGGTGTGCGGCACGAAGATTTCCGGCCGGTCGCCAAGGCCGATCAGCGGGCTGAGTTCATGGCCATGGAAAAAGTGAAGATGCGGCGGCAGCACGCCAACCACGCTGTACAGGCGCCCGCTCAGCTCGATGCCGCGGCCGACGATCGCGGGATCGCCATGAAAGCGGCTGCGCCAGCAGGCATAGCTGAGGATGGCTTGGCGCGGCTGGCCGGGCTGGCCGGCGTGGGGAGAGAAATTGCGGCCGAGCACGGGATGAACGCCAAGGACCGTAAATAGGTTGGCCGTGGCGGAGGGAACGTCCAGCAGCGCCGGCTGGCCGGCGCCGGTCAGGCTGCCTTGTCCGCCTTGGACCAGCGCCACGCCGGCGAGCAGCGTGGCGCCGCGCTTCCAGGCGGTGTAGGCCTTGGCGTTGGCCGGGATTTGCGGATATTTGAGCGACAGCCGGGGTATGGATTCCTGAACGGCGATCAGGCGGCCGGGATGGGGATACGCCAGCGGCTGGAGCAGGACGCCATTGACGACCGAGAAGATGGTGGTGTTGGCGGCGAGGCCGATCGCCAGGGTCAAAATGGCCACGGCGGCGAGGCCGGGCTCACGGCGCAGGAAGCGCAGCCCAGAGCGCATAAATCTAAATACGCGCCAGCCGGGCTCTTGTTCCTAGCCGCCGACGGAATTGTCGGCTCCGGCGGCGCAGCAAGCCAAGTTTTTGCGCGATTACGGGGTTGGCGGCGCGGGGGAGCCGACCTAGAATGCCTGCATGTCCAGCTTTCGCGCCTTCGCCAACCTCACCGCCACTGCCGCCGCGCTCTTCCTGGCCGCCGCGGCGCTAGCCGCGGCGCCGCCGTCCGGATACCAAGCGGAGCTAGCCGCCGCCCGTGCCGCGATGGCCAAGCACCAATACGGCAAGGCCCGCTCGGATTACGCGCGGGCGGCGGAGCTGCCGGGCTCCGATAGCGTCCTCTGCTACATGGGCATGGCCGAGGCGGACGCCCTGCGCGCCAAGTTCAGCGGCAGCATCAAGGACTGCGGACGGGCGGAGCGGGCGGCGCATTCGGCGGCGCGGCGCGCCGCGGCGTTGCAACTCGCGGGCTCGGCCGAGCTGCGGCGCGGCGCCTATCACCAAGCCGTCGCCGTCCGCCGGGCGTCGCTGAATCAGCACCTGCCCGACGTTCCCGAAAAGCAAATTCGTGCCTGGCTGGCGCAGGGTGAGCGGGACTTTCGCGCCGCCGAGGCGCTGGCGCCGAACTCCGCCGTGCTGCGCTTCGACCTGGCGGTCTGCCTGGCGCGCGAGGGGCAAACCGCCGCCGCCGATCGGCAGTTCCGCGCCTCCCTGCGCCTGGCGCCGAACGGACCGGCCGCCGCGATGGCAAGAACCGATCTGGCCGATCCCGACGCGGCGCTGGCGTATCACGCGCCGGAGTTCCGGCTGCGGACCGACAGCGGCGCGCGCCTATCCACGCGCGGACTGGAAGGCAAGGTCGTGCTGCTGGATTTTTGGGGCAGCTGGTGCCCGCCCTGCCGCGAGACCGTCGGCGAGCTGAGGCAGATTTGGCAGCGCTATGGCCGGCGCGGTGATTTCGTCATCCTCAGCATTGACTCCCAGGAGAAACGGCCCGCCGGGCAAAAGTTCATCGCCGCCCATCACATGGTTTGGCCGCAGTTTTGGGACGGCCACGCCGCGCTGGAGAAGGCGTTCGGGGTTCACGCCTATCCGACCTTTATCTTGCTGGACCGCCAAGGCGTTATCCGCGGCTGGTGGACCGGCGAATACGGCTGGCGCACCGGCGGTTTTCTCGACTCCGTGGTGCAGCGGTGGCTGCGGCGCAAGGCGGGCTGAATCGTGGCGCCGCCCGAAGCGGCACGCCGGGAGACGGGTTCGAGGCGTCAGCAAGTGCGCGCGCCACCGCGCCACGCCGGCTCGTGTGGCAAAGCAATGATTGTCGCGGGCCCCAGCCCCGCGACAGGACGCGCGACGAACGTCTATCCGTTTGGCCGCTGGCGCCCTACCCGCCCTGCGCTTGACAGCCGGCACGCGAAGCACGAGAATCGGCAGTCGTGGTTGTAATCTCCCGGCGGCGCAGATACGGGATTCTGTTGGTTGGTGGGATGGTCTGCACGTTAGGCGTGCCGCGTCTGAAGGCGCAGACTTATGTGTTTGGCACGGTTAGCTATGCCGCCCCGGTGCTGGCGGGGGCCGCGACCTCCCCGCCCCTGGGCGCGCCTCCGGTCGCCGTCGCAGACTTCAACCACGACGGTATTCCGGATCTCGCCATTTTGGGACTCACTGCCGCAGGGGTTAGCGGCACACCGGTGCTTGCCATTTACCTCGGCCGGCCCAATGGCACCTTCGCTCCGCCGGTGGATTACGCGGTTTCGGGCTCCAGCCTGGCTGTGGGGGATTTCAACGGCGATGGCAAGCTCGATATTGTCGCCGTTGGAGGGAACTCCGCTCCCTATGCCTCCATCCTGCTAGGCAATGGCGACGGGACCTTCCAAGCACCGACACCCCTGACGCCCAGCGTTGGCAGCACGTACACCGCGGTGGCGGCGACCGACCTGAACGGCGACGGCAAACTCGACCTGGTGCTAGCGACGCAGGATTTCGGCCCCGGCGCCACAATCGCCGTGCTGCTGGGCAATGGCGACGGCACCTTCCAGGCGCCGGTCACCTACTCGGTCGCCGGCACGCCATACCTTGCTCTCGGGGACTTCAACGGCGACGGCCGGCCGGACATCGCCGTCGGCGGCCAGAGCACGATTTCCGTGCTGGTCAATAACGGCGATGGCAGCTTCCAGTCCCCGGTCAGTTATACGGTCTCCGGCACGATCTCGGCGCTGGCAACCGCCGACCTCAACAGCGACGGCGATCTGGACTTGATCGCCGCATCGTCGGGCGCCACAGGCGGCGTCTCGACCTTGCTGGGCAAGGGCAATGGCGCCTTCGCCGCACCGGTCCTCTATTCCAGCACTCAATTGGACGTATACGGCATGCAGCTCAGCGTCGCCGATTTCAACGGCGACGGCAAGCCGGACCTGGCGCTGACCAACCGGAATGCGAACGAGGTGGACCTTCTGCTCGGCAACGGCGACGGCACCTTTCAAAATCCTCCGCGCGTATACAGCGGCGGGCTGGAGCCGGCGGCGATCCGCGCGCTGGACGCGAACGGCGACGGCCGGCCGGATTTGGCCGTTGTGGGCGGGTATTCCCCGCTGTACTCGCTCTCCGTGCTCATCAACCGCGGCGACGGCTCGTTCCCGGTTCGCTCCACCTATCCGGTTCTTTCCTCTCCGGCGTCGCTGGTATCTGCGGACTTCAACGGCGATGGCCGCCCGGACATCGCCACCACCAGCGACACCGCCTCTGGAGGCGTCTCCACGCTGCTGAGCAACGCCGATGGGACGTTTCCGGCGCATCTGGACTCCGCCACGGGCCCGAGCGGAAGCGGCGGCCAGCCTGGCCCGATGGCCGTTGGCGACTTCAACCAGGACGGCGTGCCGGACCTGGTTGTGGCCGATGAAGAGCAGGTTTCGTCCGGCGTATTTGATCCGGCGTTGGCCACGCTCCTCGGCAACGGCGACGGGACATTCCGCAATACCGCCAATCAGATTGTCCCCGCGATCATTGAGTCGCTCGCAACGGCCGACGTCAACGGCGACGGCATCCCAGACATGGCCGCGACCACGCAGGGATCGCCCGACGTCTTCATTTTTCTCGGCAAGGGCGACGGCACGTTTGGCCCGCCCATCCAAGTGGCCGCCGGCCCAATGCTCAACAGCCCGCCGTACCACACTGTCTTGGCCGGGGACTTCAACGGCGACGGCAACGCCGACCTGGCCGTGGCCACCGACAACGGCGTCGCCGTCCTGCTCGGCAATGGCGATGCGACGTTTCAGCCGCCCGTACTGATCGCCCCATTGGACCCCTCCGATCCGGGCGACAGCCTGCTCGCCTTGGGCGATTTCAACGGTGACGGCAAGCTCGACGTTGTCAAGTCCACCCAGACCAATATCGTGAATGTCGCGTTGGGCCAGGGCGATGGGACGTTCACCAATGCCGCGGGCCTGCAACTGCCCTCCATTCTCGACGCGCAGTCGGCCGTGGTGGGCGACTTCAATGGCGACGGCAAGCCGGATCTCGCCCTGGTCAGCCAAAGCTCCGGGGTCATGACGGTGCTCTTGGGCAATGGCGATGGAACATTCTGTTGCGCCCACGAATTCGATGCAGGCAGCATCTCCGCTAACGAGCAGTTCATGGCGGCCGCGGACTTCAACGGCGACGGAGGGCTGGATGCGGCATTCGCCAATTTCAGCAGCGCCACGGTTTCGGTCTTTCTGAATTCGCCAGTCGCCGCCTTCGCACCCCGCGTCGTCAACTTTGGCAGCGAGGCCATCGGCGCAACCAGCGCGGCGCAAACCGTCGCGCTCAGCAACCCCGGTTCAGCGCCCATGGCGATCAGCGCCATCGCCGCGAGCGGCGGCTTCGCGCAGAGCAACAATTGTCCCGCCCAGTTGCCGGTAGCTGGCAGTTGCCAAATCCAAGTGACGTTCGCGCCGACGGCATCGGGCGCCGTGACCGGCACGCTGACCTTCAGTGACAGCGCTTCCGTGGCGCCGCAGGCGCTAGCGTTGTCGGGGACCGGCGCGGGCGCGCCCGCGGTCAAGCTCTCCAGCGCCGCGCTGTCGTTTCCCTCCCAAGCCGTCGGAAGCACCAGCACCGCACAAACCCTCACCGTCACCAATGACGGCTCCGCGCCTCTGACCTTCGCTTCCGGCGCCGTCACCCTTAGCGGCGCCAACGCGGCCGATTTCGCGCTGGCCTCCGACGGGTGCGGCGGGCAGACGGTGGCCCCCGGCGGGAGCTGCGCGGTATCGGTCACATTTGATCCCCCCACGGGCGGAAATTTCAGCGCCGTCGTTGACTTCGCCGACAACGCCGGCGGAAGCGCGCAAAGCGCAACGTTGAGCGGTGCGGCGCCGGATTTCACCATCGGCCCAGCGTCGGGCGCGGCGACCAGCGCCACGGTCAGCCCGGGCGGGACCGCAACGTATTCCCTGGGCGTGGCGGCGTTGGGCGGATTCAACCAGGCCGTCGCTCTTACGTGCACCCGCGCGCCGGCGCTGGCCACCTGCGCCGTGTCTCCCGCCTCGGTGACCCCCAATGGATCCAGCCCGTCCGCGGTGTCCGTCACGGTAACCACCACAGCCGCATCTCTATTGGCGCCGGCGCCCCCGGCCTCACGCCCACCCGTGCTTCCCTTTGATTGGGAACTCCTGGCGGCGGCGTTGGCGCTCCTGCTGGCCACGGCGACGTGGAGTCGAGAGGCGCGCCGGCGGTCGTTGCCGCGCCGCGCGCGCCTTGCGGCGCTGCTGCTGGCCGCGGTTGCCCTCGCCGCTTGTGGCGGGGGAGGGAGCGGCGGAGG
This sequence comes from Acidobacteriota bacterium, assembly GCA_027315185.1. Taxonomy (GTDB): domain Bacteria; phylum Acidobacteriota; class Terriglobia; order Terriglobales; family SCQP01; genus JAKAUF01. The sequence continues at coordinate 724 of DAHUYO010000006.1, read as the reverse complement.
CGGCGGGGGCGCCAAGGGCAGCCCCGGTACTCCGTCGGGCGGCTACACACTGACGGTCAAGGGTTCGGCCGGCAGCGTCTCTCACTCCACCACCCTCAAGCTCACCGTGAACTGAAGTCGCTGCGGCGGGACTTTCTCCCGCGGCGTAGGCGCAAGCGGAGCCGCGCGATCTTCCCGCGCCTGCTTTACCCCCCGGGCAAAACGCGCGGACCCGCGAGCGGCGCCGAAGCATGAATGCCAGATCCACAGCGGGGTCAACCCCGCCCGCGCCGGCGGCCGGCGAGCAGCGAGAGCACGAAGAGGATCAGAAAAATGACGAAAAGAATCTTGGCGATGCCGACCGCCGCGGCGGTGATCAGGCCGAAGCCGAACAGGGCCGCGATGATGGCAATGATCAAGAACACAACCGCCCAATAGAGCATGGCTCCTCTCCCACGGCGCCCCGGACCCCGGCGCAGAGCCGGTCCGCCCACTCTCCGGCGGACCGCATGGCGGCCGGCAGCGCGGCCCCGGCGGCGACTGACGGGCGCGGGCCCCAGCCCCGCTCGGGCCAAGGTGGCTCTCCACGCCGGCATCGCTCACGGGCAAAAGCCGCGGCCCCGGAAGTTAAGATGCCGCAGCCGCAAAACAGGATGCCGCGGTGCGACCGCTCCAGAAGCCGGCATGCGCACGGCAACCTGATTGACGCTCGCAGGGCCGCGCGACCGCCGCTTGGCGCGGAGCG
>DAHUYO010000069.1 GCA_027315185.1 Acidobacteriota bacterium | reverse complement strand
GATGAGGTCACCGTCTACAAATCGCTGGGCCACATCGTGCAGGACCTGGCCAGCGTGCAGGCGTTGTGCCGCGACGAGCCGTAGCGGCGGGGGCAGGCGCTGCGGCGCGAGGAGGACCTGCCCGGCGGCGCATTCCCGCCCGCCGCGATCACCCGCCGGCAAACGGACTGCGTTCGCATCGCCTCCCCGCCGGCCCCACCAGCCCGCCCGCGGCGCCCGCGCCGGCAATGGCCGCCGGCGCATCGGCGAGAATGGAGTTTGGGGCCGGCGGCGTAAGCGGGACGCCCCGCCAGCGGCGGGGCTGGGGCCCGCGCCAAGCAATGAACTATTTCAATTACTTCACCGAGATCGAGGAGCATTTCCAGCGCGCGCGGGGCGCGCAGATCTATTTGTCGCCGCTGGACTGGGCCCTGATCGAGGCTTGGAAGGAGGCGGGCATTCCGCTGGAGGCGGCGTGCGAGGGGATTGACCAGGCATTCGCCAAGTTCGCCAGCGGCAAGCGGCGGGATCGGGCGCGGCCGCGGTCGCTGGCCTACTGCGCCAGCGCGGTGTTGCAGGCGGCGGAGGCGGCGCGCGACGCCGCCGAGGGCGGGCGGACGCCGGCCGGCGCCGCCGTCAGCCCGGCGGAGCCGGGTTGGGAGCGGCAGCGGATCATGGCGGGATTGGCCCGCGCCCGGCGGTCGCTGGCGGCGGCGGAGCTGCCGCCGCTGGCGCGGGCCGTGGCCGCGGAGGTGGAAGCCGCGCTGGACCGGCTGCTGACGGCGTGGGCGGCCGCGGACGCGCCGGCGGTTACGGATGCAGCGGCGGGCAGCGCGAGCGCAAGCGGGGCGGGGCAGGGCAATGTAGCCACCGCCGCCGCCGCGGGCGACCTGCCCACAGGGGAGGATTTGGCGGCGCTGGACCGCTGGCTGACCGCGCTGGACGAACGGCTGCTGGCGGCGCTGCAACTGGCGGCGCCGGCGGAGACGCTGGCCGCGGTGCGGGCGGGATTCGAGCGGGAGCTGGCGCCCCACCGGCGCAATTTGCGCACGGAGCAGTTGGCCATGGTGGAAAAGCAATTTCTGCACAAGCGGTTGTTGGAGCATTACCGCCTGCCGCGCTTCAGCCTTTTTTATTTGTCATGAACCTTCAAGACGAACCACACGCCGCGTCCATGGACGCGAAAAATGCAACGCCGGCTGGTGCTGCGCCACGGAGCGGCGCCGGCGATGCCGCGCCGGACGCGACGCCCGCGACGGCGGAGATCACCATTGAAAAACTGGTCTACGGCGGCGACGGGCTGGGGCGCTGGCCCGGCGGCAAGGCGGCGTTCGTGGCGTTTACCCTGCCGGGGGAGCGCGTGCGCGCCGTGTGCGAGGCTGAGAAGGCGGGCTATCTGCGGGCGCGGGTGGCGGAGGTCCTGACGCCGGCGCCGGAGCGCGTGGCGCCGGGCTGCGAATATTTTTTGCGCTGCGGCGGATGCCAACTGCAGCACGCGGCGGCGGAACGCCAGCTGGAACTGAAGCGCGAAGTCCTGCGGGAGACCCTGGCGCGCACCGGCGGCGTGGCGTGGGCGGGCGAGATCGGGCTGCACGCTTCGCCGCCTTGGGGCTATCGCAACCGCGTGCGGCTGCGCTGGGGCCCGGGCGGGCTGGGCTACTACGCGCGGGACAGCCATGCGGTCGTGGCAGTGGCGCATTGTCCCATCGCCAGCCCGGCGCTGGATGCGGCGATCCGGGCGATGGCGTCCGCCGGCGCGCCGCCGATGACGGCGCGGGAGTTGGAACTGGCGGCGGATGCCGAGGACCGCGCGATCATGGCCGGCGTGACGTTCGCGCGCCTGGGCCCGGAGGAGCGGGCGTTCGCCGCCGGATTGCTGGCTCGCATCCCCGGCTGCATCTCCGCCGCGGCTGGTGCGGCGGGTGCGGGCCGCAGCGGCGACGGCTCCCGCGGCGAAGAAGCGCGCGGCGATGGTTCCCGTGGCGAAGAATCCCGCGGCGAGGGCTTTCGGCGCGCTCGCCCCCGGGCGGCCGACTCCGAACGTTCGGCAGCGGTGGTGGCCGGCGCCGGCAGCCTGACATATACCGTCGGCGATTACGAATATCGCGTCAGCCACGGGTCGTTCTTCCAGGCCAACCGATTTCTGCTGCCGGAGTTGGCGGCGGCGGTGATGCAGGGCGCGGACGGCGAGCCCGTCGGCGGGGAACAAGCGGTGGATTTGTTCAGCGGCGTCGGCTTATTCGCGCTGCCGCTGGCGGCGCGTTTTGCCCGGGTCAGCGCGGTTGAGAGCGGCCGCGCCGCGGCGCGCGATCTGCGTTGGAACGCCGGCGCGGCGGAAAATGTGCGCGTATTCGCCGAGCCCGCGGAGGCGTATCTGCGGCGCCGGCGCGGGCCCTTGGACCTGCTGGTCGCGGATCCGCCGCGCACCGGCCTGGGGCCGAAGCTGGTGGCGGCGGTGGCGGCCGCGGCGCCGCGGCGGATGCACTATCTGTCCTGCGATCCGGCGACCTTGGCGCGTGACCTGCGCGCCTTGACGGCGGCGCTGCCGCTGGAGATCGAGAGCATCGAACTCTTCGACCTGTTTCCGCAGACCTTTCACGTCGAGACGCTGGTGCGCCTGCGGCTGCGCTCCTAGCCGCCCGGCGCAGGGGCGCGGCGCGGCTGCCGCCGCCACTTGAACACCTCCATCACCGCTAAAATGGAAGTCGCCGCCAGCAGGGTGAGCGCCCAATGCCCGAGCGAGATCGGCGCCACCTGGAGCAGCCGCTCGACGGGCGGAAAGTGCATGGCGAAAAGCTGCACGCCTTGGGCTGCGGCGACGCCCGCCACCAGAAACCAATTGCGGCGCAGCGGAATGCGGAAGGCGGAGACGTATTCCGAACGGCAATTGAAGACGTGGAAATTTTCCAGCAGGACCATCAGCAACAGCAGGTGATTGCGCGCCTGCATGATGCCCAGGCCGGCGAAGAAATAGAGGCTGAAATAGGCCACCAAGCCGATGGTGGCGCCGGCCACGACGGTCTCCTGGATCATCAGGCGATTGAAGATGCCCTCGCTGGGCGGGCGCGGCGGTCGGTGGATGGCGCCGGCTTCGCCGCCCTCGAAGGCCAGCGCCACGTCCTGAATGCCGTTGGTCACCAGGTTCAGCCACAGCAGTTGCACCGGCGTCAGCGGCACCGGAAGTCCCGTCAGCAGGGCCAATGCGAACAATAGAACTTCCGCCGCGCCGGTGGCGACCAGCAGGTAGATGACCTTACGGACGTTGTCGTAGGCGAATCGCCCCTCTTCGATGCCCGCTTCGATGGAGGCGAAGTTGTCGTCGGCGATGATGATGGCGGCGGTGTCCTTGGCCACGTCCGCGCCGGAGCCCATGGCCACGCCGATATGGGCGCGCCGCAGGGCGGGGGCGTCGTTGGCGCCGTCGCCGGTCACGGCCACGAAGTGGCCCAGCCGGCCCAGCGCGTCCACGATGTCCAGTTTCTGCGCCGGGCTGACGCGGGCGAAGACGCGCGCCTGCCGCACCGTGTCCAAAAACTGCGGCACCTCCGGCGAGCCGATGGCGGCCAGTTGCGGGCCGGTGACGGAACTCTCGCCGGCACGGGCGATGCCCAGTTCGCGGGCGATGGCTAGGGCGGTGCGGGGATGGTCGCCGGTCACCATAAGGACTTCCACGCCGGCCTGGCGGCATTTTGCGACGGCGGCCTTCACCTCCGGCCGTGGCGGGTCGAGCAAGCCGGCCAATCCCAGCAGTTGGAGCGGCGGCAGATCGTCCGCGGCCAGGGCCGGCGCCACCGCTTCCGGTGTGGCGGCTTCCCATTCCGCCGCGGCCTCGGCGATGGCGATCACGCGATGGCCGTCCCCGGTCAGCACCGCCAGCGCGGCGTCAACCGCGGCGGAGTGCAGCGGCTCCGGCCCCGCCGCGCCCCGCATGCTCTGGCAGCGGGGCAGCACGACCTCCGGTGCGCCCTTCACCACCACATAGCTGCGGCCGCCGTCGCGCACGTACCGGGCGGCGAATGCGCGGTCCGATTCGTAGGGCAATTCGGCCAGGGTCGTGGTCTCCCGCGCCACGGCATCCGGCGCCAGACCGAAGGCCAGGCCCAATTGCCAGAAGGCCACGTCCACGGCGTCGCCGGTAAAGCGCCAGCTAGCCGCTAGCGCCTGGTCGCCGGCGTCCGCCAGGCCGGCGTGAGCGGATGCCTCATTGCATAGGACGCTGGCGCGCACCAGGCGCCGCAGCAACCGCTCGCTGGCCGGCGCCAGTGGCGCGCTGGAGGTCCAGAGTTGGCCATCCGCCAGCCAGATGGCGGTGACGGTTTGCTGGTTGCGGGTCAGCGTGCCCGTCTTATCGCTGGCGATGCAGGTGCAGCTCCCCAAGCCTTCCACCGCGGTCAGCTTGCGGACGATCACCTGGCGCCGCGCCATGCGGCGGGTGGCGATGGACAATGCAACGGTCATGGCCACGGGCAGGCCTTCCGGAATCGCCGAAACCGCCAGCGCCACGGCGAGGAAAAAGACCTCCAGCAGCGGCATGCCCTGGGCGAAGGCGACCACGCCCAGCACGCCGGAGGCGGCCAACACCAGCCAGCTAATCTGCCGTGCGAACCGCTCCATGCGCAGCACCAGCGGCGGCTTGGCGCTGGTCGCGGCGCCGACGTCCCGAACGATCTTGCCCACTTCCGTGCGTGCGCCGGTGGCCACCACCCAGCCCGCGCCGCGGCCGGCGGCGACGATGGAGCCGGCGTAGGCCATATTGCGGCGGTCGGCCAGGGGCAGATCGGCGGCGAGCGGTACGGGGCGCTTTTCCACCGGCAAGGATTCGCCGGTGAGCAGCGCCTCATCCACCGTCAGGCGGTTCGCGGCCGTCAGGCGCAGGTCGGCGGGCACTCGCGCGCCGGATTCCAAGTACACCAAGTCGCCGGGCGCCAGATCCTCGGCGTTGACCTCCGCCATCGCGCCGCCGCGCCGCACCCGCGCCGTCACGCGCAGCAGTTGCTGCAAGCTGGCGGCGCTGCGCTCCGCCTTCCATTCCTGGAAGGCGCCGAGACCGGCATTGAGCAGGACGACGGCGAGGATAAATCCGGCATCGCGGGCATCGCCCAGCGAGGCGGATACCACCGCTGCGGCCAGCAGGATGTAAATCAGCGGGCTGAGGAACTGGTGCAGGAAGATGGCCGGCGCGGTGGGCGGCGGCTTGCCCGGCAGTAGGTTGCGTCCGAACTCGCGCAGCCGCAATGCTGCCTCGGCCTCGGTCAGGCCCGCCTGCGAGGTCTCGATCTTTTCACGGACCTCGTCTTCCGCGAGCGCGTGCCAGAAAATTTCCGCGGGGTCCGCATGGCCGCCGGCGCGGGCGCGACTATGGGCGGCCGAGGCTTGGCGGGCCTTGGCCTTTCGCTTCTTCCACCAACCGTCGCTGTGCGGCGACGCCATCCCTCGCCAGAATAAGCCCACGGCTAGGGCGTTGGCATGCCCGTGAGCCGCCCTGATGATGGCGCAACCAACGCACCACCGGAATGTCCGTGGATAAATAGACGGCGATGGAAAGGGCGATGGCGACGGCGGCCAAGCGGGCCAGGTGGTGCGCCATCGGCGTGCTGAGATCGAAATTCATCAGGGCGTAGACCACCGAGGCGAAGTCCTTGGGTCCAAACCATCCGAGGACGATGCGGTCGCGGGAGGAGCGGGCTCAGGAAGCACGTGCGTGCGGACGGAGGCGAGTCCGCGCCCCGCCCCCGGGGCGCCGCGCCCGCGGGACCGGGCGGCACCGCGCCGCGGCGGCTCTCATTCCTGGGTTGGATGCGGGCAGGCCCGCGACGGCGGCCAATGGGAGGCAGCCTTCACCATGTGGCCAACGCGCACGCGGAGATTCTTGCGCGATGGCGCAGCCGGAACCTCGCGCTCCGGCGATGTTCGTGGTCGGGGCGGCCGGATTTGAACCGGCGACCACCTGCGCCCAAGGCAGGTGCGCTACCAGGCTGCGCTACGCCCCGTTTGGCTATTATCGCCGACCGTGCCGAGCGGCGTCGCGCGGCAGGAAGCGCAGCGCAGCGGAGCGCCAAGGAAAGCGCAGCGCAGCGCAGCGGGGCGCCAGGGAGACCCAGCCAGCGGAGCGCCAAGGGAAGCGCACGCGGCGCGGCCCGCCGGTAAATGCCGCAGCCGCGGTTGTCAGCGGCCGCCGCCCCCTCTTTGGGCGGGTGCGCTGGATTCGCCGCCCGCGATTGGCGGGCCTGGGCGGCTAAACTGGGCTCTACCGTGCCTCGTACCGCCGCATCGCCCGCCTCCGCCGCCGCTTCCGCCGCGCCGCCCGCCGATCTGTATTTGATTGACACGATGGGCTACATCTTTCGCGCCTATCATGCCCTGCCGCGCCTGTCGAACTCGCGCGGGGTGCCGACGCAGGCGGTGCTCGGTTTCACCAACATGCTGCGCAAATTGTTGGCCCAGGCGAATCCGCCGGCGGTCGCGGCGGCCTACGACTTGGCCGGTCCGACGTTTCGCGAGGAGGAGTTCGCCGCCTACAAGGCGCAGCGGCCGGCGATGCCGGAGGATTTGGGGCCGCAGCTGCCGCTGATCCGGCGCGTGCTTGAGGCGCATCGCGTGGCCATCTTGGAATCGCCCAGTTTCGAGGCCGACGACGTGATCGGCACCTTGGCGCGGCAAGCGGCGGCCGAGGGCCGGCGCGTGGTAATCGTGTCCAGCGACAAGGACATGCTGCAACTGGTCAACGACCATGTCTGCGTGCTCATTCCCACGCGCGGCGACATGGTCTGCGGGCCGGCGGAGGTGGAGCAGTTGCTGGGCGTGCGGCCGGAGCAGGTGGCGGACTTGCTGGCGCTGCGCGGCGACAGCGTGGACAACATTCCCGGCGCGCCGGGCATTGGCGAAAAAGGCGCCAAGGATTTGATTCAGCGGTTTGGCTCGGTGGAAAGCGCCATCGCCCATGCCGCCGAAGTGGAGCGCAAGACCTATCGCGAGTCGCTGCAAAATCACGCCGAGCAAATCCGCATGAGCCGGCGGCTGGCGACCATCAAAACCGATGTGCCGCTGGCGCTGGATTGGGAGCAGCTGCGGCGCCAGCCGGCGGATGTGGCGGCCTGCCGCGAGCTGTTCACCGAGCTGGAATTTTCCGGCCTGCTGCGGGCATTGGCGGCGGAAGCGGCGGCGGGCGGCGCGGGCAGCGGTGACGCCGCCGCCGGCTTGATTCCCGCTGCCGCGGCCGAGTTGAACCTGCACGGCGTGGAGACGGCGGATGCGGCGGCCATCGCCGCCTGGCTGGTGCGCCGTCCCAAGGGCCCCTGGGCGCTGTTGGCGGGCGATGGAGGGCTCGATTGGAGCGACGGCGAAAAATCGCTGCGTTGGGCGCTGGCGGAAAACCGCGATAGTGCCCGGTTGGGCGCGGCGCTGCAAACGGCTTTCGCCGCAAAGGATACGGCGTGGCGCGTGTTCGACTGCAAGGCCACGCAGCGGGCGCTGCGCGCGACGGGGTTGCCGCCGCTGCCGGAAGCCGGCATCGAAGACGCCCAGCTTTATGCCTACCTTTTGGACCCGACGCAAAATCCCGCCAGCGTAACCGCGGTGGCGCAACGGCGCTGGGGAACGGCGCCGGAGGGGGCGGCCGCGGCGGTGGTGTTCCGCTTGGCCGGCGAACTGCGCCCCGAAATCGAAGCGGCGGGACTTAGCCGCTGCTACCAAGAGCTCGATCGACCGCTGGCGGCGGTGCTGATGGACATGGAAGACGCCGGCATCGTGCTCGACCCCGGCGCGCTGGCGGAGATGGCGCGGGAACTGGAAACCGATTGCGCCCGTTTGGAGACGGAGATCTTCGCCCTGGCCGGCGGACGCCAGTTCAATATCAACTCGCCGAAGCAATTAGGCGAGGTGTTATTTGAGCATTTGCAGTTGCCGGCGCCCGCCCGCCGCGGCAAAACCAAGAGCTTGTCCACCGCGCAGGACGTGTTGGAGGATTTGGCGGGATCATTCGATATCGCCGCCCGTGTCTTGGAATACCGCCAATTGGCGAAGCTGAAGTCCACCTACGCCGACGCCTTGCCCAAATTGCTCGATCCCAAGGACGGGCGCCTGCACACGACGTTTTCCCAGGTGGGGGCGGCCACCGGGCGATTGTCTTCCAGCAACCCCAACCTGCAAAACATTCCCATCCGCACCGAAATCGGCCGCCGCATCCGGGCGGCGTTTTTTCCCGCGCCTGGCTGCCTGCTGGTGGCGGCGGATTACTCCCAAATCGAGCTGCGCCTGTTGGCGGATTTCAGCGGTGACCCCCTGCTGACCGAGGCTTTCCGCAACGGCGCCGACGTGCACGCGCAGACCGCGGCGCAGGTCTTCGGCATCGCTCCGGCGGAGGTCACGGCGGAGCACCGCCGCCGCGCCAAGGCCGTCAACTTCGGCATTATCTACGGTCTGTCGGCCTTCGGGTTGGCGCGGCAGTTGGGCATTCCGCAGTCGGAAGCGGCGGCCTTCATCGCCCGCTATTTCGAGCGCTATGCGCAAGTGCGCGGATTCATTGACGCGACGCTGGAGCAGGCGCGCCGCGACGGCGAGGTGCGGACGCTATTCGGCCGCCGCCGCCCCATTCCCGATCTCGACAGCCGCAATCCCAACCTGCGGGGTTTTGCCGAACGCACCGCCGTCAATACCCGGCTGCAAGGCACCGCTGCCGATTTGATGCGCTTGGCGATGATCCGCGTCTGGCGGCGGCTGCAAGGCACGCCGGCGCGGCTGTTGCTCCAGGTGCACGATGAATTGGTGCTGGAGGCGCCGCAGCCGCGGGCGGCGGAGTTCGGACGGCTGTTGCAGGAAGAGATGCAGGGCGTGGACGCCCTCTCCGTGCCGCTGACCGTCGAGGCCGGCGCCGGCCCCAACTGGCGCGACATCGAACCGATGGAGTAAGCCGGGGGCAGGGAAGCGCGGCGAGCGGACGCGGATTCGCCGCGCCGCCGCGACCCGGCGCCCCGCGCCGCGCCAATTCAAGCGGGACGCCCCGCCACAGGCGGGGCTGGGGCCCGCGCCCGTCAATAATTGCCTCATCGCCCCGCCGCGGTGAAATCCACCTTCGCCCTCCGGCCCACCACCAGCCCGGCCTGTTACCACCCTCCAGGCAGCATCGGCGAGCAACACGGTTTGCGCACCGGCTTCGGTCCCATCATCTCCACGCGCGAGCCGGCCAGCGTGTAGACGTTCAACTGCCATTTGCCGTCCCGGCCGATCTGCGGCTTGCCCTGGCCCTTCCAGCCGCGGGCGATCAGCGCCCGGTAGGCCTGATGCATGTGCAGAATGCCGAGCGAAAAATGGTTGGCGATGGCGCGGGTGCGGATGGAGGGATGCGCGCCGTCGCGCAGCATGTATTCGATCCAGTCCGGCCCATTGGTGGTGCGCCGGTCCACCCAGTCCAATACTCCGGCGGTCATGCCGCCGTGCCACATGCGATGAAAGCCCAGCGCTTGCCGGAATAGCCGGTCTTCCTGCGGTACGCTGCCGACCACAAAGCCGGCATGGATGATCCAGCGCGACAGCCGCCGCGGCGACAGCAATTTGCCGCGCAGGCGCCCGGTGCGGGAGGCGGGAAGAAATTGCTCGAAGGCGATGCGGTGGCCTTCCGGATCGCGCAGCGCGAAACCCAGATTGCCATCGGTGCGGTGGTGCACGGCGCTGGGAGCAAAGGCGCGGGCGGCCAGATAGGCGCGCAAGCCGCGGGCGTTGTTGGTGCGGAAGGCCAGGGTCATGAAGCGCTTCTGCGCTCCGCCGTCCCAATGCGGCGTGATCTCCAAAAATTGATAGTCGTTGACCTTGTAATAGATGACCGGGCCGGAGGCTCCGGCGAGCGTGAAGGCGCGGTCAAAGCCGAAATATTGGTGAAAGATGCGCTGCGCCGACGCCGCCGATTCCAGCCGCATGTGCACGTAGGCGATGCCCAGAATCTTCGGCCGCCGCGCCGTCGCCGCCGCCACCCGCGGCCCGCCGGCCCCCAGCCATAGCACCACGGCCAACCCCGCAACCGCCATCGCCAGCCAGCCCCACCGTTGCCGTCCCGCCCGCCGCTCGCTTCGTGCCATCATTTCGTCCTCCGCCGGTCATTGTATGCCAACGCGGGGCCTGCGCCCCGGCGCGGCGTCGGTCGGGATTACAGCGGCTGCCGGGCCACTGCCAGGGACTCCGTGACCTCCACGGCGATGCCGCCCACCCACCGTGCGGACGCATTGTAGGTCAGCGCCCCCAATGCTCCAAAGATGGCTCCGACCAGCGCTCCGGCCAAGGGGGCGGCGATGAGCGCTAGGATGCCCACCAAATACCAGGGCAGTTGTGGCCCCGCGGGCGCCGGATTCATCACGGACTGGAGCGGTAGAATCACCGCCGCCAGGAATAGGCCTTCCAGCAGGCCGAAGGCCGCGTAAAAGATCGCGGCGATGCGCATCACCGAGAGGGGATCGAACCGCTTGACTGTTTTCACCGTTCACCTCCAGCAGCCGTGTTCAGACCGGCCCACGTTATCAGCTCGGTTTCTCGGAAACAATCCCTCGCCTTCCGCGGCGTTTCGGTGCGCAGCGGTCCGATCCGCGCGCGGCTCCCACCGCCGCGGCGGGGGCGTTGGCCGACGCGCGGCGGGCGTTGGCCGATTTGCCGGCGACAGCCGGGCGGCCGGCGGCGAGGCTAGCGGCATGGCCCCAGCATTCCCCCACACCACGCTCGCCTGGAGCACTTTCCTGACCGGCTGCCTGGCTATCGCCGCGGGCGCCATTTTGCTTTTCCTAGAGCGACGGGAGCGGCGCATCGCGGCTCGCGCCAGCCGCCCCGAGCCGCGTTCCGCCGCTGATCCGTTCACCGGCCCACACGCCTAGCCGCCGCCGCGCCAGTATGGATACCATGGAACCGATGCCGCCCAACGAAACGGGAGCCCCGCCGCCCAACGAAATTGGAACCCCGCCGGCAACCGGTGCGCCCCCCCGGCGCCGCCGCGGTTCCGCTGAGGCCTGGGTCGCGTGGATCGTGCTGATCGTCGGCGTCTTGGCGCTGGGCTCCAACTTCGGGGTGGTCCCTTACCAGATTTGGGATCTGTGGCGGCTGTGGCCGCTGGTCTTGGTGGCGGTCGGTGTGGGCCACATGGCGCGCGGCGGCTTTGCCGATTTGGTGTGGGGCGCGGCTATCGCCATTTATGGCGCCGGCGCCACGCTGACGACCACGCACCTCTGGAGCTACAACTTCTGGCAAGCCTGGCCCATCTTCATCATCGCCGCCGGGGTGGTCATGCTGGGCGGCCGCCACGCCATTGGCGCCGGGGTATTTCCGCCGGGCGGGCGCTGCAACCGGGAAGGCTGGGAGCGCTGGGCGGCGCAATGGGGCGCCCGGCGCCGGCGTTCGCGCCGCGGGAACCGGTGGTGGGACGAGCCGCCCGCCGCCGGCTTCACCGCCGCCGCCCCCTCCGCGGAAGCCGCCAGCGGCGACGAAACCTGGCTGGACGTGCGCACGGTTTTTGGCCAGATCCGGCGCCAGATCAAGAACCAAACGTTTCGCGGTGGCCTGGTCCACTGCATTTTCGGCGGCTGCATCCTGGACCTGCGCGCGATGCCGCCGCCGGACCACGCCATCACCATCCATACCGAAGTCGCTTTCGGCGGGGTGGAGATCTACCTGCCGCCGAGTTGGCAAGTGCTGCTCGAAGGCCATGGCATCTTCGGCACCTTCCAGGATGAAACGCTGCCCATTGGCGCGGCGAGCGGAGCGCGGCCCACGCTGGTGGTGACCGGCAGCGCCGTCTTCAGCGCCGTCACGGTGAAGTAGCCGGTGCCCGCCGCCCGCCAATCCGCTCGCGCCCAGGCCGGGGCGTTTTGCTTTCGCGGCCGCTTTCTGCTCGCCTGGAATGCCGTGTTCCTGGTCTGGGCGGGCCTGGTGTGGGCAACAGGTTCCTCCTGGTGGCTGCTGGCGGCAGGGCTGCCGTTGGCCGCGGTCTACGCGGTGCTCTGCCTCAGCGCGGAAAATATCTGCCGCGCCTTTCCGCTCCGTCCCGCCGTCGCCGCGAACGCCGTCGCGCACCAAGCCGCCGCCGCCGCGCTCCTGGCTGGAGCGTGGGTGTTGTTGGCGCGCGGCGCGGACTGGCTGATCCGCTTGGCGGAGCCCGCCGCACCGCTGCGGTTGCTCAACAGCCCGGCGCTGTTGTGGGTGGCGGGCATCCTTATTTACGCGGCCGCCGCGGCGTTGTTCTACGCCTTGCAAGGCGTGGCGCGCGCCGCCGCCGCCGAGGCGGAAAGCGAGCACGCCCGCCGCCTGGCGGGGGAAGCCGAGCTGCGCGCCCTGCGGGCCCAGATTCATCCCCACTTTCTTTTCAACTGCCTGCATTCCATCAGCGCTCTGACCGCCAGCGACCCGGCGCGCGCCCGGGAGATGTGCATTCATCTCGCGGAACTATTCCGGCTGACCCTGCGCCTGGGACCGCAGGAGACCATCACCCTGGAGGAGGAGCTGTCCGTGGCCCGCGCCTATTTGGCGGTCGAGCGCCTGCGCTTCGGCGCCCGCCTGGGTTATGCCGAATCCATCGCCCCGTCGGCGCTGCCCTGCCGGCTGCCCGCGCTGCTGTTGCAACCGCTGGTGGAAAATGCCGTCAAGCACGGCATTGCCAGCCTGACCGGACCCGGCGAACTGCGCCTGGCCGCCGCCAGCGATGGCGCCCGGCTGCGCCTGGAGCTGGACAACGATTACGACGCCGACTGCCCCGCGCCGCTGCGCAACGGGCTGGGCCTGGAAAACGTCCGCCAGCGCCTGGCCGCGCAGTTCGGATCCGCCGCCAGCTTGGTCTGGCGCGCGGAGACCGGCCACTTCTCCACCGTAGTGGAATTGCCGGCGCTGACCGCCGCGCCGGTGGCGCCCGGTCCGGGGCCGGCCGCCACCGTCGCCGCCGTGGAAGGGAGCGCCGATGCGCGTATTGCTGATTGATGACGAAGACCTGCCGCGGCAAATCCTGCGGGAATACTGCGCCGCCGAGCCGGACCTGGAACTGGCGGGCGAGGCGGCCGACGGCTTTTCCGCCGTCCGCGCGGTGGCGGAGCTGCGCCCGGATTTGATCTTCTTGGACGTGCAGATGCCCAAGCTGGACGGCTTCGAGGTGTTGCAACTCCTGGCGGGCGGGCCGGAGGCGGCGCCCGCCGTGATCTTCACCACCGCCTTCGATGACTACGCCTTGCGCGCCTTCGACGCCCACGCGGTGGATTACTTGCTGAAGCCCTTCAGCCGCGAGCGCTTCACCGCCGCCGTCGGCCGTGCCCGCCAGCGCCTGGCGGCGCCCGCCGCCGCACCGCCCGCGGCCGTCGCCGAGGCTCTCGCCGCCGCCCGTCCGCTCACTCGCTTGGTGCTGCGCGACGGCGCCAAGATCACCTTCCTTCCGCTCGCGGAGTTGCTCGCCGCCGAGGCCCAGGACGACTATCTCGCGCTGCATACCGCCGCCAAAACGCACCTGAAAAAGCAGACCCTTTCCGGCCTGGAGGCGGCGCTCGATTCCTCCCGCTTCGTCCGCGTGCATCGCGGTTGGCTGGTGCAGTTGGCGGCGGTGACGCGGCTGGACCGCTTGGGCCCGGATACCTTCTTGGCCACGCTGCGCAACGGATTGCGCGTGCCCGTCAGCCGTGCCGGCCATGCCCGCCTCCGCCAGTTGCTGCCTTTGTAAGCCCCACGCCGCATCCATCTCGCCGCTGCTACTCTGGTGCTGACCTTCCCATGCCCACTCCGCCCGAAGTGTCGCGTTCCGATGCCGCCGGCGGCGACCCCGCGCCCGCCGCCCCGGGGCCGGCGACGCAAGCGTTATGGGCGGGCGAAGACCAGGCCCGCTGGCATGGCGCGACGCAGGTGCCCATCTGCCAGTCCGCCGCCTTTGCCTATCCCGATCTCGATGCATGGTTGGCCGTGGCGCAGGGGCGGGCAGCTGGGCACATCTATAGCCGCAACACCAACCCCACCGTCGCGGCTTTCGAGGCCAAGATTCAGGCGCTGGAGCGCGCCGCCGCCGCCGTCAGTTTCGCCAGCGGGATGGCGGCCATCTCCGCCACGTTGTTCACGCTGCTTTCGCCCGGCGACCGGGTGGTTTCGATCCAAGACACCTACGGCGGCACCAACAAGCTGTTTCTCGAATTCCTGCCGCGATTTCACATCGGCGTGACGCTTTGCCCGACCAGCGACGCCGATGCGATTGAGGCGGCGCTGCCCGGCGCGCGCCTGCTCTATTTGGAAAGCCCCACGAACCCCACGCTGAAGATCGTGGACGTGTCGCGCCTGGCCGCCGCCGCGCACCGCCACGGCGCATGCGTGGTGGTGGACAACACTTTCGCCACGCCGGTGAACCAGCAGCCGCTGGCCCTGGGGGCGGACGTGGTCATTCATAGCGCCACCAAATTCCTTGGCGGCCACGGCGACGCCTTGGGAGGCGCGGTTTGCGGCGCCGAGGATCTGGTGCACCGCATCTTTCATTTCCGCGAGATTACCGGCGCCTGCCTGGACCCGCTGGCGGCCTATCTGTTGCTGCGCGGCATGAAAACTCTGGCGCTGCGGGTGGAGCGGCAAAACCGCAATGCGCAGGCCGTGGCGGAGTTTCTGGCCGGCCATCCCCGCGTCGCGCGGGTGTTTTATCCCGGACTGCCCGGCCATGCCAATCACGCCGTCGCCCGCCGGCAAATGCGCGGGTTTGGCGGGGTGCTAAGTTTTGCCCTGGCCGGCGGCTGGGAAGCGGTGCGCCGCTTTCTCCCGCGCCTGCGCTATGTCCATCGCGCCGCCAATTTGGGCGCGGTGGAGACCACCGCCGGTCCGCCCGCCACCACCAGCCACGTCGAATCCACCCCCGCCGAACGCGCCGCCGCCGGCATTCCGGAAGCTCTGGTACGGTATTCGGCGGGGATCGAGGATGCCGCGGATTTGCTCGCCGACCTTCGCCAAGCCCTGGAATGCGATTAGCTCCGCCCGCTCCGCATGCCTGCGGCACCGCGGCTGGGATAGCTCTCGCCGACATCGGTTCAGCCCGCTTGCCGCAGGGCGTACGATGCCACTATGGGCTCTGGCACAAATCCTCGGCCCGGCGCTGGGCAGGAGCGGCCCGGCGTCTTCGCGCCCGCGGATGATCGCGTCCATCTCAGCCGTTGGCTGCCGCCACGCCGTGGCACGCTGCCCTATCTGCGTCTGGGCCGCCGCTGGTTTCCCGTGCTGTGGTTCATTCCGATCGGCCTCGTGCTTTTGGCCGCCGCGGTTGCCCTGGCCGTCGCCACTCGAGACCTGCCCGGCATCCAGGCGTTCCTGGCGCGGTATCCGGGCGCGCCGCGGCGCGTGGCCATGGTGCGCGGCGGGTTCCCCGGCTGGCTGCGCTGGCAGCACGTCTTCAACCTGTTCTTCCTGGTGTTCATCATCCGCGCCGGCATTCAGATCCTCGCCGATCATCCCCGCCTGTATTGGAACCGCAATTGCACGCCGGGCACGGAGTGGTTTCGTTTTCAGGCGGAGGTTCCCAAGGACCGCCTTTGGACCGCCAAGGACGATTCGGTGAGTTTGCCCGGCTGGCTGGGCATTCCCGGCCTGCGCCATTCCATCGGCTTGGCGCGCTGGTGGCATTTCAGTTTCGACCTGTTCTGGGTGCTGAACGGCGCGGTGTTCTACGTTTTGCTCTTCGCTACTGGGCAGTGGCGCCGCTTGGTGCCGCTGCATTGGGCGGTCTTTCCCAACGCCATCTCCACCGCCTATCAATATCTATCGCTGCGCTTCCCCGCCAATCACAGCTGGTTGTACTACAACAGCCTTCAGCAGTTGGCGTATTTCATCACCGTCTTCGTTGCCGCTCCGCTGGCCATCGTCACCGGGCTCATGCAAGGGCCGGCCATCGCCAATCGTCTCGGCGCGCTCAGCCGCCATTTCCATCGCCAGGCGGCGCGGTCGTGGCATTTTCTGGTTCTGTGCTGGTTTCTGTTTTTCATCGCCGTGCATGTGGCCATGGTCTTCGCCACGGGCTGGAAGGACAACCTCAACCACATGTTTTACGGCGCGCGGCACGCCGGCTTGCAGGGGTTGGCGTGGTTCGCGCTGGCCATGGCGGTGCTGGCCGTGATGTGGCTGGCGGCCACGCCGGTGACGCTGCACCACGCCCGCTGGGTGCAGCGCATCGGGCATGTGCTGCTGACGCCGCTGGCTCGCCTCATTGAGCGCGGCGATGCCCACGTGGAGTACCGTCCCAGCGATATTTCACCATATTTCTGGCCCAACGGTGCATTGCCCGATTCCCCCGAATATAACGCCCTAGTCGCCGATGGTTTCGCCGGCTACCGCCTGCGCGTTACCGGCCTGGTCGAGGCTCCCGCGACGTTTAGCCTGGGCGACCTGCGAGCCATGCCGCAGCAGCGCCAGATCACCGAGCACTTCTGCATCCAAGGTTGGTCCGGCATCGCCGAGTGGGGCGGCGTCCCGATGCGTGACCTCCTGGCCCGCGTGCGCCCCTTGCCCGCCGCGCGCTACGCGGTGTTTTACTCCTTCGGGCCCGGTACGGATGGGGGCGAATACTACGATGCCCACGGCCTCCGCAACATGGGCCATCGGCTTTCTCTCTTGGCCCTTGACATGAACCGCCGCCCACTCAGCGTGGTTCATGGAGCCCCGCTGCGCCTGCGCTGTGAGAATGAACTGGGCTTTAAGCTGGTGAAGTGGATCTCCGCCATTGAGCTGGTGGCTGATTATCGCCATTTGGGCGCCGGCCGCGGCGGATATCCGGAGGATCATGAATTTTTTGGCTACCGCGCCCCGATCTAACCGCTTCGCACGGCCCCTCGCCGGCGCCGTCACGCTATTGGCGCTGGTGGTGGCGGCTGCCGGCGGCCAGCGCCCGGCGGCCGCTGCGCTGCCGGCTGGAGCGCCGGCGCAAATCGTGTTGCAGCCGCGGTATCGTGCCGGCGCGACGTATGCCTGGCGCCTGCGCGTGCACTCCGTCATCCGCCGTACCCAGGCGGGCCAAACCGCCAGCGCCACTCTGGACAACCAGGCGGTGGTGGTGATGCACGTGATCTCCGGCGGCGCTACCTCGCGCGATGCCGCCGCCGTGCCGGTCGTGGTGGCCTTGAGTTTTCGCGCATACCACACCACCGTCGCCGGTTTCGGCCCGCTGGCGGCGGCGCTGCGCCGCACTGCCGCCGCCACGGACCAGGCGGCGCTGCACATGTGCGGCCTGGAACTCCGCCTCAGCCCCGGGGCCGCCACCCAGATCGTGGCGGTGGGCCGCCCGCCGGCGCCGCGCGAAGCGAGAACCATGGTGCGGCAATTGCTCACGACGGCTGGTCTGCCCCTGGGCGCGGTTCGCCGCGGCGAATCGTGGAGCCGCAGTGAAATTCAAAAACTGCCGCAGTTCCACTTTTCCTTTCCGCTGCCCATCCATGGCCGGTTCGTCGCTTGGCGGCCGGGGCCGGCGGGAAGCTGGCTGGCCGCGGTGCACTCCACGAGCCGTGCGGATGTAATGCTGCCGCCGGCCGCGACGCCAGGTTTTCAGGCCGCGGCCGCCGCCGGCTATGCCAGCCAGGCTCGCTTGCGCATCCAGGGCCGCACGGCAAGCCGTTTTGCTCCGAGCGGCATCCTTGTCCGTGCCCGCAGCCATACGCACACCTGGCTGCGCATGCAGCTCATCGGCGGCGCGGGCGCCGGCATCCGCGCAACTCCCGTGGCGCAGGTCACGGAAATGCATGTGGACTCCACCGGTTCGGTGCGGGCCATCGCTCCCTCGCGCCGCCCGGCGGCATCGCCCGTTCTCGCGCCGGCGCACCGCTAATCCGCAGGGAGCGGCGCTTGGGCGTCATATCCGACTCACCGCCACGGTACTCTAACTTCATGTCATCCACCGCGCGGCGGCACGCCTCCCGCGCCGGCAGCGGCGCTGTCGAGTTTCCCCATCCCGGTTTTGGAGACGAACGTGAGGCGAGTGGCGCAGGGATAAAGCGGTTGCGTCCCTGCCCCCGGGCTGGATTTCTCCCGGCTTCGTCCCCGCCTAATGGGCTGGAGCGGGCGTTCGGGCCGCCCAAAACCGGAGGCTAGCGGCAGCTACGTCGCCACGAGGTAATTGGGGGTCTTCCTCGGCCTAGAATTTTTTTTCTTGACTGCGGAGCAAATCGCACTTATTTGTTTGAACGGTCACGGAGCGCTGGAGGTGACAGGTGAGAAATCGTTTACTCACTCTGCTGCTGGCGGCGGTTTTCGCTCTTACTGCCGCAGCTTTTGCGCAGGTGCCGAACATCACGGATGTCACCTCGACCCCCGTTCCCGGCGTAGGCCACAGCTATCTCCACGGGCTCAACGAGACGGTGAACCCTGCCAACGGTTCCGTCACGTTGCGGTTCTGCGTGCCCGTCCCGCGAGGCCGGGGCCTAACCGTGCCCTTCTGCATTGTTTACAACTCCGACGGCGCTCACTTTCTGATCAGCCGCAATGCCGGTTCGTTGGTGTGGAGCGAATCGTTGTCCGAGTTTGGCCGCTACAGTCCCTGGTCCTACACGGTGCCGCGCGTCACCGTCCAGGCAGTGGACGTGGCCCTGACCGACGGGAGCGGTGGCACGTGCCGCGTGGCCGTTGATTACGTCTACCACGGTGCGCGCGGCGGCCGGCATGCCGTCGGGCTCTCGATCTTCGGCCAGGCGCCGGGAGAGGCGGGCATAGACGGCAATTGCAACACCGCAGGGCTCACGCTTTCGACCAGTGGCGGCGACGGTCCGATCCTGGCCACAACCACCCAGGTGCCGAATAACCCTAGCGGCGTCCCGGGCACGTTTGAGCTGGAACCGGTCACGGTCACCACGGCAGACGGCACGCGCTACCAATTCCCTAGCCTTTCCGGGGACCTGCTTTCGCCCGCCGATCCGGCCACGGTCGTTGCCTCTTCGGTGGAGGACAAAAACGGCAACACTGTTCCGATTAGCAGCAGTGCCAGCAACGTCACCTACACCGACACGCTCGGACGGACCGCGGTCGCGCTGACGAACGCCAGCTCCACTCAGGACTCGGTGGCCGTATCGGGCGTTTCTGGCCAGACGCTCGTCAATTGGGGCCCCCAGAACTACAGCTTCAACGTCACCATGACCCATGTCGCTGGGACGCAAGCGTGCACGGAAAACACCAACAGCGCCAGCGATAGCGAGATCCAGAGCATTGTTTTGCCCAACGGCGACACCTACAGCTTCGGTTACGACCCCACAACCGGCCTGGTCAACAGAATCTCTTATCCGGGCGGCGGGGTGGTGACCTACACCTGGAACGAGACACCCACCTCCAGCGAGTACGGCTCGTGGGCGGGCCCAATCTCGGCCGACGGTGGCGGCAGCACCGGGCCGTGCGATTACTACTACGCCACCCCTGTCATTACCGACCGCTGGGTGAGCTTCGGCGGATCGAGCGTCCTCCACCAGCATTTCGACTATTCGACGACATGGGGCTCGACCCAGGGCCAGTGGACGCAAAAGCAAACCACCGTAACAAGCTACGACCTCGTCCGCGGCGGCAGCTTTCAGACAATCTACAAATACTCGCCGGAGTTCGTCATCCCCCAGATCAACACGCAGGACTACCTTACCAGCCAGATTCCGGTTGAACAGGAAATTGACCACTACGATTGGAGCGGCGCCGAGCTCAGCAGGGTAGTGGAGACGTGGCTAAACCCCTGACCTGCCCCCCGATTCCGCACGAGGGAGTGTAGCACTAGCCCCAAGCCTGCTGGGAAGCGGGGATGGGGGTGCGGGGGAAG
>DAHUYO010000068.1 GCA_027315185.1 Acidobacteriota bacterium | reverse complement strand
GGTGCCGGGGTCCACGTTGAGATAGGGATCGAACTTGAGCATGCTGATGCGCAGCCCGCGGCTTTCCAGCAAGGCCCCGATCGAAGCCGCCGCCACCCCCTTCCCCAAGGAAGAAACCACGCCCCCGGTCACGAACACGTATTTACAAGCCATTGCCCTGCCCCCTCCACACCCAATCTCCCGGCGCCTGGCCGGCGGCCGCGGTCAGGCTTTGGCGGCGCAGCGGAGCCGCGGATCCGGTGGGTAACCCCCCGCCGGGAAACGCCCGCCGCCGGCCCGCATCCCGGCTCTTTTCAGGCTGTCCGTGCTTGTGGTCGCCGCCCGGCACGCCCAATTATAGCCAGCGCGTTACCGGCGTTTGTTGCCGGCCGCTTGGGCCCCCGGGCCATTGCGCCGGAACCGCTGTTCAGGCACAATAAATTGACATTCCCTCCCAAGCCGGACGGTGGTTTGCCGGCGGATCCAATTTGTGGGGCTGTGGCGCAGTTGGGAGCGCGCTTCAATGGCATTGAAGAGGTCGGGGGTTCGACTCCCCCCAGCTCCACCAAACCTTCCGAGCGGTTAAGGTGTGCGGAGCGGCGTTTTTTCCGCGTGGGCATGCGGGGTGCCGTCTGGGCTGAATCACTGGGCGCAGATTGTTTCGTGCCCCTCCCGGCGCTTGCGCGCCAACGCTCCGCCAGCGCGGTCGGGCGCCGGGGCGTTAAGTGCCGCACTGATGGGGGACCCGGATGGTGAGGGGAAGAACCATGGCGTCTAACGAGGGCACACAAGGGCGGCTGAGGATCGCCATTTTAGGCTGGGGCTCGCTCCTGTGGGATAAGAACGCTGAGTTCGACGCGTGGATCGAGTCGGGCTGGGAGGCCGACGGTCCCGTTCTTCCCATCGAGTTCTCCCGGATATCTGGAACGAGGGGCGGCGCCCTGACGCTGGTGACTGACCGTTTAAATGGCTGCAACGCCACGACAGCCTGGTGCCTGAGCAAGCGTGGGCGGCCCGAGGATGCCGTCGCAGATCTGCGCCGTCGGGAGGGCACCACGGTGGAGAACATCGGCCTCCTGTCCGTTGCCTCGCCGCCGGGCAAGCCGGACGCGATTGGGCGTGCAATCCTCGGCTGGGCCGCAAGAAAGGAAATCGACGCGGTTGTCTGGACGGCGCTCAAGAGTAACTTTGAGGAAAAGACAGGGCAGCCATTTTCGGTGCCACTCGCGACTGCCTACATTAGGGGTCTACCCGCGGATGGGAAGGCGAAGGCCGCGGAGTACATCCGGAAGGCGCCGGGATTCGTTCGCACGGCACTGCGCTCCGCGTTGTTAGTGGAGCCGTGTTTCCCGGGAGGGGTGACGGAGGGGGATAGGGGCGCTCGATGACCCGTTTCATGGGGCCGTGTGGGCGTCGGTCCGGCGAGCGGGACCCCGGTGGAAGCCTCCGAGGCATCGGGTCGGCGGTTCGCTCACTGGGCACCGGGAGGGGCTGGACCGCTGACCAGGGGCGCCCTAGGGCTGGTTACACTGGGTGCGGTTTTAGGCTCGGCCTCGGCTCCGAGGGCGCGGCTGGCCGGAAGCGGCGCCTGCTAAAAGGTGGCGTGGAGGCCGAGCTGGGCGGCGAAGGGAATGCCGACGGTGGTGCCGGGACCGAAGAAGTCGCCGAAGGCGCCGGCGGGCACCTCGAGTTGCTTCAGGCTGGTAATCGGCTTGGTCTGGGTGCAGGCGGAGTTGAGGCAAAAAGCGGTGGCGTTGTAGAGGCTATTCACGGGCGTGGGCAGCGCCGCCAGGCTGGTAACATAAAAGGCGCCGGGGTTGTTGCGGTTGAGCAGGTTGAAGAATTCGACGAACGGGGTTAGCCGCCAATGCTCGAAGGCGACGGGACGGGCCACGCGGAGATCCACCTGAAAATAGGGCGTGCCGCGGAACTGGTCCATGGAAGTCTGGACGCCGTTGATCACCGCCCGATCGTTGACCGGATCACCCAAGCCGTTGACGTCCACCGGCGTGGTCATGGTGAAGGGCCGCGCGCTTTCCGCCTGGGTTAGCGTGCTGAACTCCAAGCCACCCGGCCCCTGGTATATGGCGGCGAAGACGAAACGGCTGGTCACGTTCTCGCCCGAGGGGCCGTAGTCGCCCGGGGCGAAGGCGTCATTGGGATTGCAGACGCCATTGACGTAGTCGAACAGTTCGCCCAAGATGCAGCCCCAGGTCTCGCCGCTGGAGAGGGTGTAGTTGGCGGTCAGCTGTAGACGCCCAGTCAGGTCGCCCTGCAAATGCACCAGCAGGGCGTCGTAGCGCGAACGGTTGTCCGTGCGGTAGACGTTGATGTCCGGCACGTTGGCCTGCTGCGCCGCGACGGTATGAGGGAAGAGGGGCGAAAACAACGTATAGCCAGGCGTGTAGGTATAGGCGCGGAAGCCGTGGTTGCCTTCCTCATGCGTCCAGTTCACGCCGAGCATCCAGCGGGTGCTGAAGGCGTGCTCCACGCCGGCGGTGACGTGCAGAGCATAGGGCGTCTGATATTGGGGATCGAGCAGCGAACCTGCGCCGCCGAACGCCGCGCCGGGCAGGCAGCCAGCCTGGCCGGGCTGGGCGCAGGGGGTGGGCGCCTGGTTGACCGCCTGGAACGCCCTCACCCAGCCGTTTTGCGCCAAGTCGTTGTCGAAGAGACCGATGCCGGCGTGGAAGACGGTGGTCTGGCCGCCGGGCGCGTAGGCGATGCCCAGGCGCGGCTGGATCTGCAACCGGTAATCGTGGGGGGCGCCGTTGACCAGGTGGACGCCGAGCGCCTGCAAGGTCAGGTAGGCGGGATTGTCGAGCTGGCTGCGGCCGGAGGCGGCAAACAAACCGAAGGTGGTGTCGTAGCGAAGGCCGTAGTTGATGGTGAGGTCGCGGGAGGCTTGCCATGCGTCCTGAACGTACAGGCCCAACCGCTGCACATTTTGCGCGAAATAGCCGTCCGAAGCCGGGGTGGCAGTGCAGGTGGCGCCGGGGGTGGCGCTGGGCGCGCAGTTCAGGTCGGCGGTGAACTGGGCCGGATCGGACAAATAGTTCACCGGATCTTGCGGGAAGATCGTCAGCCGCTCCGCGGTGCTGGCCAGTGCGCCGCTCAACACCGGCTCATGGATGAAGCCCACGCCGAAGCGCAGCGCATGGGCGCCGAATTCGTGGCTGACGTCGTAGCGGAACTGATATTTTTCCTGATACCGCTCGACGGGGAAGGCGGTGATCGGGGTGACGAACTGGTTATCGCCGAAAGTCTCGAAGCCGGAGTTGACTTGATAGGTCGAGCTGAAGGGGAACGCGAGCGCGAAGCCCAAGTTGGAATTGCGCGACTGCGTCAGCCGCAAGAGGCTGGCGGCGAGAGTCAGATGGCCCAGCCAGGTGGGACTGAATTCGTAGGTGTTCGACAGGACGGAGTTCTCATAGGCGCTGCGCGTGGTGGCACCGGTGGAGGGCAGGGCGCCCTGTTCCAGGAGACCGTTGTTGGTGTGATAGGTGTCGGTCGAGGCGCGCCAGAACCACTGCGATTGCGGCGACTGATTCCAGTCGAGGCGAAAATCCATCAGCACGTCGCGGAAGGGCACGGGCACCATGCTGGGAACGGCGATTGAACTGACGCCGGGAATCAGCCCCTGTTGCGCCAGGGACGACAGGGCCGCGAACTGGGTTTGGCTGGCGGGGCTGTAGGCGATGCTGGCGTTTTCATGGTTGTATTCCAGCGAGGCGAACCACCACAGCCGGTTGCGCGCGACGGGACCGCCGGCGGCGCCGGAGTAGTCCTGGTCGGAAAACGGCTGCTTGGGGCTGGGCGCAGGATTGTCAATGGGAAAACGGGCATTCAGGGCCGCGGCCCGTTCCAGCAGCGTGGCCTGGCCGTGCAGCTCATTGGTTCCGCGCTTGGTAAGGATAGCCACCGAGCCGCCGACGGTGCGGCCGACGTCGGCGTTCTGCTGGGCCGTGGAGACGCGGAATTCTTGAATGGCGGCGGGAGAGAAGTTTTGCAAAAAGCCGCCAATGTAATCGTCGGAATCGTCGGCGCCGTCCACGGTCAGCTTGTCATTTAGCCCGGAACTGCCGCCGAAGGAGACCGCAGTGATGCGCGCCTTGGTTGGATCCGAGGGCTCGACCGGTTCCGTGCCCGGCACCAAATAGGCCATGTTGGCGAAGCTGCGCATCGCCATGGGCACGGTGTTGAGATCGTGCGCCGTGACCACGCCGCCCCGCACCGCGCTGGTGGTGTCCAGCGGCGCGGTGGTGATGGAGGAAGCGGCCCCCGCCACGGTGATTTCTTGGCGCACGATGGCGGGCGACAATCGGACGGAAACGCTGCGCGTGGCGGCGAGAACGACGATAACCCGCGCTGACACCGGAGCAAAGCCGGGCGCGGTGACGCGAAGCTGGTACTCGCCCGCCGGCAGATCCGCCAGATGAAAATGGCCGTTGGCGTTGGCGCGCGCGTGGCGCGTCAAACCAGTGGCGGGGGCATGCGCCGTCACCCGTGCGCCGGGGATGGCGCCGCCGCTCGTGTCGGTGGCTTGGCCGGAGATGGCTCCGGCCGAGGCTTGGGCCTGTGCCGGACGCGGGACGGCGAGGATGAGCAGCACCGTCGCGGCGCAGATCCACAACCAGCCGCGCAGGAACTTCCCTGGGGTTCCATTCATAACAGGGCAGTCTAGGGGCCTGTGACTTCTACTACCAGCAATCGTTGGTTGACAACTGCGAAGACCCGCCGTGGGAACGGCTCAGCCGCGGATTTGTGGGCGCCCCGCGCTGCGGAGCTGCGGCTAGATTTCGACCAGCGGTGTTGATCGGCGCGAGGCGCTGCCCCGCTATGCTGGGGGCCTCGCCGCTTTTCATACGCTGGCGAGCGCTGGCGAGCCGCGGCATTCTTCTCCGCGCCGTCGGCGCGCGGGGAGTTTCGCGCCCTTCCCGCGCCTGCTTTGCCCGGCAAAAGGCGTGGCCCCGCGAGAAACAGTCGAGGGCGTGTCCGGGCTGTTGGCTATTCGAGGGTGACGACGACTTTGCCGAATTGTTCCCGGGCCTGGAGGTAGCGCTGGGCGGCGGCGGTTTCCGCCAAGGGGAACGCGCGGTCCACGACGGGGTGCAGATCGCCCCGAGCGACGAAGGGCAGCAACTCGCGCAGTTCGCTGCGCGGGCCCATGTAGGAGCCCACCAAACGGAGCTGACGGGCGAAGAGATGGCGCAGGTCAATGGCGGCACGGGGGCCGGTGGTGGCGCCGCAGGTGACCAAAGTGCCGCCGTTGGCCAGCGCGCGCACGCTTTGCTCCCAAGTGGCCTGGCCGACGTGTTCGAAGACCACATCCACGCCGCCACCGGTGAGGGCTTTGACCCGCTGGGCGATGGGGTCGCGGTAATGATCCAGGACCTCATCGGCGCCGAGGCGCTTGGCCAATTCCATTTTCCGCTCACCGCCGGCAGTGGCGATAACGCGGCAGTGCATCCATTTGGCGATTTGCACCGCGGCCGAGCCGACGCCGCTGCTGGCCGACCAGACGAGAACCTGCTGGCCGGGCTGGAGCCCGGCGCGCGTGCGCAGCATGTGCCAAGCGGTGAGAAACACGAGGGGAACGGCGGCGGCGGCGGCGAAATCCAACCCCGCGGGCAGCGGCAGGCCGTTTTCCGCCGGCGCCTTGACCAGCTCCGCATAGCCGCCATCCACGCCATAGCCGAGCACGGTGTAGCGGGGACATTCGTTTTCGCGGCAGGCGTCACAGGCGGGACAGCGGCCGCAGCCGATGCCGGGGGCCAAAATGACCGCGTCGCCAACGGCAGGGCCGTTCTTGCCGGCTTCGACCCCCGGCCCCAGCGCGGCCACCTGGCCGGCGATATCGCAGCCGCCGATATGCGGCAACGGGATGGGAACGCCGGGGATGCCGTCGCGCACGAAAAGATCGAGATGGTTGAGCGCGCAGGCGCGAACGCGCAGGAGAATTTCACCGGCGGCGGGCACCGGATCCGGCGCCGGCTCATAGCGCAAAACCTCGGGACCGCCATGCTGGTGGAAGCGAATTGCCTGCATGGCAAGAGCATAGCCCGCGGGATGAGGGACGGGGAGCCGGGGGCGCGAAACGGTGCCTCGCGGTTGGAGCGACGCCCGGGAAACGATGCACGCGCGGCGAGGACGCCTGAGCTGCCGAGGGGGCAGGAGTGGCGGCCAGGCGGGGGCGCCTGAGCTGCCGGGGGGCGGCATGACGGCGAGGCGGTGATGCTCGTCCGGCGAGGACGACCAACCCACTGCGGCGCCGGGGGACGCACGTGGGCGCGGCTTACAATGAAGGCGGGGAGTGCGATGGCCGGGGACATCTATGCAGAGATCGTGCGCCTGCGCGCGGCGGGCGAAAACGCCGCGCTGGCCACGATCGTGCAGGTGCGGGGGTCCATACCCTCCTTCGAGACCGCCAAGCTGCTGATCCGCCAAGATGGCACGCTGCTGGGAACCATCGGCGGCGGCTGCGTGGAAGCGGAGGTGTGGCAGGCGGCGCGGGAGCTGCTGGCGGAGGCGACGCCGAAACCCCGGCGGCTGGTCTTTCATTTGAACCATGACGCCGCCGAAGACACCGGGTTGATTTGCGGCGGAACGCTGGAGATTTTTCTGGAGCCGGTGCTGGCGCCGCCGCGGCTGATTTTGTTCGGCGCCGGGCACGTCTCCCGCGCCATCGCCGCCGCTGCCGGCGCCGCGGGATTTGTCAGCACGGTCTGCGACGACCGGCCGCAGTTCGTCACCGCCGAGCGCTTCCCCGCCGCGGAATTGCGCGCCGGGCCCTACGAGGGGCAGTTCGCCGCCCTGGGCGCCGGCGCCAACGCCTACATCGTAATCGCCACGCGCGGGCATCGCGACGATCTGCGCATTTTGGAATGGGCCGCGGGAACACCGGCAAGATACATCGGCATGATCGGATCGAAACGGAAGGTCATTTCCACCTACAAGGAGCTGCTGCGGCGGGGCGTGGCGGCCGAGGCGCTGGCGCGGGTGTACGCGCCGATGGGGCTGGAGATCGGCGCGGTCACGCCGGAGGAGATCGCGGTCGCCGTGGTGGCGGAGATGATCGCGGTGCGCCGGGGCGCAAAGGCGGCACACATGAAACTGGGCGAGATCCCCGTGCCGGCCGCCGCCGAAACCGCGCCGTGAGCCGGCCGGCGCTAGCGGGCGTCATTTTGGCCGCGGGCGGCTCCACGCGCATGGGCCGCAGTAAGGCGTTACTTCCCTATCCGCTCCCCCGCGCCGGCAACAGCGCCCGCCCAGCGCCGCAAGAGCCCACGTTCCTCGCCGCCTGCGCCTCCAAGCTGGCCGCTGCCTGCGGCGAGATCTTCGCCATCATCCCGGCCGGCGCGGGCGGCGAGGCCCTGCGCGCCGCCGGCGCGGGATTCGTGGGCCCCATTTTGTGGATCGAAAATCCCGAGCCTGAACGGGGCCAGTTCCATTCCTTGCAATTAGCCGCAGCAGCGGTATTGATGGGTGAGCGATTCGCCGCCGCCGTAATTTGCCCGGTGGATCGTCCGATGTTCGCGGCCGCGACCGTGGCTGCCCTGGCGCGCGCCTTCGAGGCGCCGGAGGCTGGTGCGTTGCCGGCGAGAGCAATCGTCAAACCGAGCTATAAGGGCCGGCACGGGCATCCGGTGCTGTATTCCCGCGCCTTCCTGTCGGCAGTTGTCGCCGCGCCGGCGGACGGCAACGCCCGCGACCTGGCGCGCGGCTGGGCGGAACGCACCGTGACCGTCGCCGTGGGCGATCCCGGCATATTGGTGAATGTGGACACGCCGGCGGATTACCGCCGCCTGACCGCGCGCGGCCCATCCTAGCGTGGGGAGCAGGCGCGGCCCCGCGATTGGCCGGAAACGTTAGGCCAACACGGCCAGGCCGAACGCCAGCAGAACGTACAGCAGCCAGAGGCCGACAACCACGGCCAACGCCGAACCATATTTGACCTTGGTTCCTAGCTTGGTCATCCCTAGAGCCAGCAAGCCGATGGTCCAGAACGAAAACAGATCGAAGTGTTGCAGGAAGGCGTTCCAAACGGGACCGATCGAACTGGGATCGAGATAGAAGGCGGGATTAGAACCCAGCAGATTGTCGAAGCGGGCGGTGTTGGGATCCGCGCGCAGCCAAAGCACCGCCGCTCCGGCCAGGCTATAGAGGGCGATGGGCAGCATGGCGTGGCTGACGGTGGCCAACATCGCCTTGTACTTGACCTGCTGGCCGAGGAGGAAATTTTCGGCGCCGAGAAAAATCGCCGCCAGCAGCAGGAGCATCAGGACCACGAACACCGGCGCGGCATAAAGTTGGAAAGGCAAAATCCGCGCCGCGATGGCGATGTTCTTTTGGAGCTGGGCCGCGGAAAGTGTCTGCGCCTGCGGGCGGGCCAGCAGCGCTTGCCGCGCCAGGCCATAGGCGCCGAAGCGGGCCAGGAGAGTGTAGCTGCCGAATACGCTGGCCGCGGCAATCACCACCCAGGCCAGGATAAAGTGCGGCTCACGGGCAATATCACCGAAGGTCGCTCCCGGCGAATAGAATGCGCCGAAAATGCGGGCCACGGAAGACATGCGGCGGGGCTCGCGCGGGGCGGCGGCGGCGCCTGCTTCCGGGGGCAAGGAAGGGTTAGCGGTGAAATCTGCCATAACGGATCCTCTCGTCGGTTGGGTGCGGATTCGGTTGTCGTTGGGAGCAGGTCTGGCGGCGCGGGCCGAACGGCGCGGCGCAACCGCTAGGGAAAGAGCACCGGATTCAATGGCGAGGAGATAGTAGCACCAATTTCCACCCCGGGGCACCAGGCTGCGCGGTCGGCCTGCTGGTAGGAGTTCGCCGGCTGCGTGAGGCGCATCTCCGCATCCATATAGATGATCGTCATCACCTCGCGGGGAGCGACGGTTTGGTTGGGGCCGGCGCGGTGGAAGGTCCAGCCGCCATGGAAGCTGACGTCGCCGAGCGCAAACGGCGCCTCCACGAGCGGGCGACCCGCGAGCTCGCGGCCAATCGCCGCCTCGCTCTCATCGCTGATCGCCAGCTCGCGGCCTGCCCGCAAACGATGGCTGCCGGGGCTGAAGGCCAGCGGGCCCATGGGCAGGAGCGTCGCCTGAAGCGGGATCCAGGCGGTGACCGCGCGGTCGCTGCTTAGCGGCCAATAATATTGGTCGGCATGCCAGGGGGTGGGACCGCCGCCGGCTTCCTTGTACAACGCCTGATCGTGATACAGGCGGACACTGGGCACCGCCAGCAATGCGGCGGCAATGGCCGCCAGACGCCGGGAAAATACGAAGCGCCGGGCGGCTTCGTTCTCGCGCCACAAGTTCATGACTTGAATGAAAGCGCGGTCATAGGTGGTGCGCTCGGCCATCGGCGGCAACGCCTGGCGCCGGGCCTCGACCTGGGCGGCGATGGCGCCGCGCAGGGCGGCCAACTCCGGCGCCGCCAGCACGCCGGGCAAATGCACAAAACCGTGTTCTTGGTAGGCGCTAACCGCGTCCGGTGGCAAGGCGTAGGCCGCGTCCAGCAATTCCCCGTTCCGCCCGGAAGTCATACCCGGCCATTGTGGCGGAAAGCGGTAACGGAGGAAAGCGGCGGCGCGGAGGGGGCCGCCCGCCGCCCATCCGTTGCGGGAGCGGGCCGCCAGGCGCGAAAAGGCCGCCGCGGCTTCTCCTCGCGCGCCTTGGCCCCGAAGCCGAGGGCGCGGCGCCGCGAGGGGGGCATTTGACGTTGGCCTGATGTCCAGTGGCTGATGGGGTTCGATGGCGAAAGACTGCGGCGCGAAGGCGGCGGCGCCGGCCCAAGGCGGGGCACAATGATTACTGTGATCTGCGCGGTTTCACTGAACCCGGCGGTGGACAAATATCTGCGGCTGGAAACCTTGCAGCGCGGGGGCCACCAAACCGCCGGCGAGGTGGTGACCTCTGCCGGGGGCAAGGGCGTCAACGGCGCCGGGGTCATGCACGCGTTGGGCGAGCCGGTCACGGTGCTGGGCTTCTTCGGCGGTTACACGGGCGATTACCTGTTGCGCGAAATCGCCCGGGAGGGCCTGACGGCGGAGCCGGTGGCGGTGGCCGGGCCCACGCGCACGGCCTTTGTGCTGGTGGAAAGCGACGGCACGGAGACGGAAGTTTGCGAACCGGGGGCGGTGGTCACGGCCGAAGCCATCGCCGAACTACGCAGCCGGCTGCGGCGCCTGGCGGCGAGGGCGAGGGCGGTGGTGCTGGCGGGTAGCGTGCCGCCGGGCTGCCCCGGCGACATTTATCAGTTGCTGCTGGCCGATTGCGGGTCGGTGTGTCCGGTGCTGCTGGACACCAGCCGGCAGTGGCTACGCGCGGTGATGCAGCCGGCGCAGGCGGGCGGCAGCCGTCCGCGGCCGTACCTGATCAAGCCCAATCGCCGCGAGGCCGAACAGCTGCTCGGCCGCCGCCTGGAGGCGCCGGAGGATTTCGCCGCCGCGTTGCGGGAACTGCAAGCCGCGGGGATTGCCCGTCCCATGATCAGCGACGGCGAACACGGCCTGTACGCCACGGACGGCGAAACCGTGTACCGCGCCCAGTCGCCGCCGCTGAAGAGGGTGAATTCGGTGGGCAGCGGCGATGCGACGGTTGGGGGATTTGCCGTCGGCTTGGCGCGCGGCTGGGACTTTGCCGAGTGCCTGCGCCTGGCCGCCGCGTGCGGCGCCGCTAATGTCCTGACCAAGGAATGCGCCGACGTGCGCCGCGAGGACGTCGAACGCCTGACGCCGGAAATCCGCATCGCCGTGGTCGCGCAAAGCGCGGAGGAGGCGGCGCGGTAACGGGCTGCATTCAACGCCAGTGCCGCGGCGATGCCGCACACGTTTTCCGCGGTCCGCATCCGTTGTCCGGAGTAAAAAAAGGACATCATTGGCTAACAGGTGCTGCAAGGTGTCGCACATGGAAGAAGAAACGCGGAAGGGCTCGGCGGCGGTACTTGCAAAACTTGGCGGTCTGCTGCCTGAGTTGGAGTCAATCTACAAGGACATCCCGCTCATCCCGAGCTGTCCCTCCAGGAAATCCGCACCGCGCACCTAGCCGCGGATCATGTTCGCGCGGCTGGCTATGAAGTCACCACGGGCGTCGGAAAGACGGGCGTTGTGGGCCTGCTGGAAAATGGCGCAGGCCCAACGATCATGCTGCGCGCCGAAATGGATGCGCTGCCAGTGCAGGAAGCGACCGGATTGCCCTACGCTAGCAGCGCCACCGCGACCGACGGGGGGAAAACCGTGCCGGTGATGCACGCCTGCGGCCATGACATGCACGTGACGTGGCTGATCGGCGCGGCCGCTTTGTTCGCGCAAGCCCGAAACGCATGGCGCGGCACGTTAATGCCCGTCTTTCAGCCGGCGGAAGAGACCGCGGAGGGCGCCCAGGCAATGATTGACGATGGACTTTTCCAGCGCTTTCCCAAGCCGGCTGTTGTGCTCGGACAACACGTCATGGTGGGACCCTCTGGCGTGTTTAGGTTGCGCCCTGGGGTCGTCACCTCCGCCGGCGACAGCCTCCAGATCCGCATGTTCGGAAGGGGCGCCCACGGATCCATGCCGCAGGCGAGCATCGATCCTGTCGTGATGGCGGCGGCGCCCGTCCTCCGTCTGCAAACCATCGTCTCCCGCGAAGTCGCGCCTACGGACGCCGTCGTGGTCACCATCGGCGCTCTGCAGGCTGGCGCCAAGGAAAATGTCATCCCGGATGAGGCAGTCATCAAGCTGAATGTCCGAACCTTTGACGAAGGCGTCCGCGGCCGCGTGCTCGCCGCCATCACGCGGATTGTCCATGCGGAAGCCGCGGCATCGGGCGCCCCGAGGCCACCGGAGATTACGCCGCTCGATCGCTATCCGCTGGTCAAGAACGACCCGGAGTCGGCGCAGCGCGTCGGCGACGCGGTTCGCCGGTATTTTCCCGCGGGCCGCGTGCAGGCAGGCCAACCGACGACGGCGAGCGAGGACTTCGGCTCGTTCGGAGCCGAGTGGGGCGTGCCGTCGGTGTTCTGGTTTGTCGGCGGCACCGATCCGGCGGCATACGCGGCGGCTAAAGCGGCGGGCGGGGTTGCCGATCTCCCCACCAATCACAGTCCGCATTTCGCGCCAGTGATCCACCCAACGCTGGAGGCAGGCGTGGAAGCCTTGGTCGTCACGGCGCAGGCGTGGTTATCCTAAGAAAGCCTTATGGTGTTCAAGGAGCATATCGCCGTCGGCACTTTCCTGACCGCGCTTGATCTCGGGGGCACGCTGGTTTTTGCGCTCAGCGGCGGGGTGGCGGGGGTGAAACGCCGGCTCGACGTATTCGGCGTTCTCGTGCTGGCGGTTGCTGTCGGCAACGCCGGCGGCATGGCGCGCGACGTGCTGATCGGCGTCGTTCCGCCCGCCGCCATGCGGGACTGGCGCTATCTCGCGGTATCCCTCCTCGCCGGCATGGCGGCCTTCTTTTGGGCGCCGGTCGTGGATCGCATGTGGAGCTCCGTGCTGCTGTTCGATGCCGCCGGCCTGGCGCTTTTCGCGGTCGTCGGCACGCAGACGGCGCTGGCCCATGGACTGAATCCAGTGATGGCGGCCCTCCTCGGAATGGTGACCGGCATTGGCGGCGGAATGGTTCGGGATATCCTTGTGACCGAAATCCCCATCGTGTTGCGCGCCGACCTATATGCCGTCGCGGCGCTTGCCGCCGCCGCCGTGGTGGCGGCGGGCCACGTACTGCATCTGCCGTCTCCTCCGGTGGTTATCGCCGGCGCCGTGCTGTGTTTCGGTCTCCGCCTCGGCGCAATCCGGTACGGCTGGCATCTTCCGGTCGCGCGCGCGCCCCGGCCAACCGACGCGGGCGTGAACCGAACTGATCAGGCTAGGTGAGGACATGCCGATGTGGGCGCACCTGCGCTCGCATGCGGCACAGTAGCCGACAGCGGCTCAACGGAAACTGAATCCGGGCCGGCGCGCGCTCAGGCCGTCGTCAAGCCGCCGCGAAACGCGCCGGCGGCGCGGCGTCAGGCGCGGACGCCCGCGATGGCGCCCAACTCGCCCATGGGCGCCGCGTCCGGCTGCGCGGCGGCGACGATACGGCCCACCACATCGTAATCCTGCGCGGCGGTGATTTCGACCCACGCTAACCGTCCGACCGCCGGCGGCGCGGCATCCACGCCAAAGTCGTTGATCAAGACCTTGCCGTCAATCTCGGGCGCCTGCCCTTCCAGGCGGCCCTGCCAAAGCAGGTCGGTTTCCTCCGACGGCCCCTCGACCATCACGGGCAAACACCGGCCCACCATCGCCCGCCGCCGTTGCCGGGAGATCTTCCGCTGCGCCGCCATCAGGCGGTGGCGGCGCGCGGCGATGGTGCGAGCGTCCACCTTGCCATCCAGGGCATGGGAGCGGCTGTTCTCCTCATCGGAATAGCCGAAAACCCCCAGCCAATCGAACTGCGCGGCGGCGACGAAGTCCATCAGGTACTGGAAATCGGCCTCGGTTTCGCCGGGAAAACCGACGATGAACGTGGTCCGCAGGCTGACGCCGGGAATGGTTTGGCGGATCCGCTCGAGCAGCTTGAGGAAGATTTCGCCGCCGCCGCCGCGCTTCATGCGCTTCAGCACCGCCGGGCTGGCGTGCTGCAACGGCATGTCGAGGTACTTGCAAAGGCGGGGATGGGCGGCGATGGTTTCCAGCAGGCGCGGGGTAATTTTGTTGGGATAAAAATAGAGTGCCCGCACCCAGTCCAGCTCCTCGATCTCCGCCAGGCGGGCGAGCAAATCCGCCAAGCCGTCCTTCAATCCCAAGTCCTGGCCATAGCACGTCGTATCCTGTCCGATCAGAATGGCTTCGCGCGCGCCCCGCGCCGCCAATTGCCGCGCTTCGGTGATGACGGATTCGAAGCGGCGGCTGCGGAAGGCGCCACGAAACTGCGGGATGACGCAAAAACTACATGGGTGATCGCAGCCTTCGGCGATCTTCAGATACGCGGTGTGGGGCGGGGTGCTGAGCAGCCGCGGCGTGAGGTGGTCATAGAGGTAGGGAGCCGTGGGCCTAGGGTGCAAAGGCGCCGCTTGCGGCGACGCCGCCGGGGGCAGGACGGGAGGCAGGACCGCCGCGCCGACCGGCGGCGACGGCGGCAGGCTGCCGGCGCAGGCGGCGAGGATCGCCTCCAGTTCGTTGGTGCCGACCACGGCGTCCACTTCCGGGATCTCGGCTTGGATCTGCCGGCGATACCGCTCGACCAAGCAGCCGGCAACGATGAGCTTGCGCGCCCGGCCGTGCTTTTTGTGCTCCGCCATCTCCAAGATTGCATCCACCGATTCCTGCCGCGCGGACTCGATAAAGCTACACGTATTGACCACCAGGATTTCGGCGTCTTCGGCCCGCGGCGTCACCGCGTAGCCATGGCGGGAGACCAAACCCATCATGACCTCGGAATCCACGCGGTTTTTGGGACAGCCCAGGCTGACGAAGCCTACTTTGACGGGAGCACTCACGCAGCAGCTATCTTACCGCGCCGCCGGGCGGCGCAGCCGCGGGCGAGGTGGTTGCGGCGGGTAAAGGGGCTTCGGACCTTACTGAATGTTGACGTGCCGGGTGCGCGTGGCGACGCGGCCTTGGTTGTCCTCCGCGGTCACGGTCAGCACGAAATCCGGCTGGCGCGGCAAATTGGGGGTGATGTACTGAAAGCTGCCGTCGGACTGAATCAACCCCACGACTTCGTCATTCACCAGCACCTTGGCGCCGGGGGCGGTTTTGCCGTCCACCTCCAATACGCCGGGGGCAATCTCGGTCACCTGGGTGACGCGCAACGGCAGCTTGCCGTCGGCCTGGGAGGCGATCAAGCTGAATTTGTTGGCATCCAGCGGCGGCGTCACCGCGCCATGGCTGCCGATCGAGGCAACGTCCCAGTAATAGTTGCCCGCCGCCAGGCCGCTGACCACGGTGGTGGTTCCCCTCAGCCGCCGTTGCAGCAGCAAATTGCTCATCAACGGCGAGCGGGACAGCTGGAACTCGTAGCGAACCGCGCCGGGCGCCGCCGTCCACTGAAAATGCACGCGCACCTGCGCCGGATCAGCGGCAACCAGCGGCTCCAGGTTGCCCGGCGCCACCAACTGCGGCGGCTGGGCGACGGTGCTCAGCGCCATAACCCGTCCGGGCTGGACGTTCAGGCGTTGGAAGGCGCCGACCCGCACCGTCTGTTGTCCGCGCCGCACTCGCGCCGCGCCGGCCACGACGGTCAGGGTACCGGCGTTGTTCTGGCTGACGACCTCGGCGCGGGTATTTTGCTTCAGCGCGGCGGCGGCGTTAGCGAAGCGCACGCGCGAGCTGGAGCCGGGGCCGTCGAACTGTCCGGTGGAAAGATCCACGCGGCCGGATGAGACCTGCACCGCCAACGATGAACGATGCGCGGTGAATTGGCTCTGTTCCACCACGATCAGGGAATTCGGGCTGAGCACGTAATTGGTGCTGTCGCCGAATTGAATGCGCGCCCAGCCATTCGACTGGGTCTGGACGGTGTCGCCCTGATGCAAGATGGTGCTGGGCTGGGCAGGGGTAAAGTCCACGCTGCCGGCCCGTTTGACCAGCACGCCGCCTTCGACGTTGATGAACCGGGCTTGCGGCGCCGCCGCGACCGGCAGCGCCGCCGCCTGCCGCGACGCTCCATCCAGAACCCGATGCAGCGCGCGGCTCAATCCGGGAAAGAACCCGGCGTACGCCAGCACTCCGAGCACTACGATGATCACCGCGGCGGCAACCAGGACGGTGCGGTAGGACACCGTGCGCCATTGCAGAACCACTTGCCGATCGTTGG
The DNA here is from genome assembly GCA_027315185.1 of Acidobacteriota bacterium. Classification (GTDB taxonomy): domain Bacteria; phylum Acidobacteriota; class Terriglobia; order Terriglobales; family SCQP01; genus JAKAUF01. The sequence goes on along the minus strand of DAHUYO010000068.1, from coordinate 4,470 downwards.
CCATTTGCGCGGAAAAATGGGCGGGCGGAGGCACTCCGCGGCGCCAAATGCTGGATATCTGGAGTGTATGCTGGTTTGTTGTCTTCGCCGCCCTGGCCGGGGACCAGGCGGATTACTGTCACGATACCCGGCCAGCGGACAGGTGCGCCGCCATGGCCTCCGATACGCATTCCGCCCCGCCCGCCGCTGACCCCTGCGCCACCGCCCGCCGCGTGGTGGCGGCGGAGGCCGAGGCGGTGGCGGCGCTGGCGCAGCGCATCGGCCCGGAATTCGTCCGCGCGGTGGAGTTGGTGGCCGGCTGCCGCGGCCGAACCGTCGTGACCGGCATGGGCAAAAGCGGGCTGGTGGCCCGTAAAATCGCCGCCACGCTGAGTTCGACGGGCGCGCCGGCGCTGTTTCTGCATCCCGCCGAAGCGCGCCACGGCGACCTGGGCATGCTGGCGCCGGGTGACGTCGTGCTGGCGCTGTCCTACAGCGGCGATACCGCGGAACTGCTGGACCTGATCGGACCGATCCAGCGGCTGGGCCTGCCGCTGATCGCCCTGACCGCGGCGGGAGCGTCGCCGCTGGCGCGCGCCGCCGACGTTTGGCTGGACGTCTCCGTGGCCGCCGAAGCCTGCCATCTCGGCCTGGCGCCCACCGCCTCCACCACGGCCGCCATGGCCATGGGCGACGCCCTGGCGGTGGCCACGGCGGAACGCAAGGGCTGGACGCCGGAGCAGTTCGCCCAGCTGCATCCCGGCGGCCAGTTGGGCAAGCGCCTGACCGCGGTGGGGGAGTTGATGCACGCCGGCGCGCGCCTGCCCCGCGTGCCGGCCAACGCCGCCTTGCACGACGTGCTGCATGAGATCAGCCGCCAGGGCTTGGGCGTCACCAGCGTCGTGGCGCCAGGCGACGAACTGCTGGGCGTCATCTCCGACGGCGACTTGCGCCGCCTGCTGGAGGGCCACGGCGCGGCGGCGCTGGCCATGGCCGCGGAAGCCTACATGACCCGCCAGCCGGTCTGCGTGCCCGCCGAAACCTTGGCGCCCGCCGCGCTGCGGCTGATGGAGGAACGCAAAATCACTTCCGTGTTCGTCGTCGCGCCGGCCGCCGGCGCCGCGCGGCGGGTGCTGGGCGTCGTCCATCTCCACGACCTCTGGACCACGCAATGGATCTAACCCGGCCCGCCGGCACGGCGGCGCGCCGCTGACCGCCATGCCCCTACTCTCCTCGCAACCGCGTCCCGTCCGGCCCGCTTCGCGCCACGCCGAGCTGGCATCCCACTTGGCGCCCAGCGCCGTCCGCCGCGCCCGCCGCGTCAAGCTGCTGATCTTCGACGTGGACGGCGTGCTGACCGATGGCAGCCTGTGGTTTTTTCCCCTCGGCCCCCAGGCCGCCGATCCCGGCGCCCGGCCGGCGGAAACCATGGTCGAGGTGAAGGCCTTCAGCGCCCATGACGGCATTGGATTCGCCGTGGCGCGAACCGCGGGCTTGGCCACGGGCCTGATCACCAAGCGGATGTCCCAATCCTTGGCGCGCCGCGCCGGCGACCTGCATTTGGACTTCGTCCGCCAAGGCGTGGAACAAAAGGGAGAGGCGCTGGCGGAAATCCTGCGCGCCAAAAACCTGGCCGCGGAGGAGGTGGGGGCGATGGGCGATGACATCATTGACCTGCCGATGCTTCGCGCCTGCGGTTTCGCCGCCGCGCCGGCCAACGCCCGGCGCGAAATCCGCGCCTCCGCTCATTTCGTCGCCCGCCACTCCGGCGGCGCCGGCGCCGCCCGCGATTGCATCGAGTTCGTGCTGCGGGCGCAGAACCGCTGGCAAGCCGCCACCGCCGAATACCTCCGCCTTCCGGGGCGCGGCTAGCCGGCCGAAGTCGGCGAGCGATGGTAACCCGCCCGTGGGCCGGCGCGTATTGCATGGAGTCTGAGATTGCGCCCGGAGTGTGCGTTCACGCGTCTGCTACGCTAGGAGGTATCCCCTAAGGAACTTTCCAGTCGGCGAGCCCGTAGGGTTTTTTGCACCGAAATCCATCTTCCATGAACAATTGCGTTGCACGTCATCGGGTTAGGCGGCGGCTAATATTGTTGGCTGTCTTGTCGCTGGCTGCTGCCTGCCTGGGCCTCGCCGCCTGTGGCGCCCCCGCCAAGCCCGCCGCCCACGGCCCGCAAGCGCTGCCCGTGGAGGTCCTGCCGGCCAAGGCGACAACGGTCAACTCGACCACCAGTTACGTCGGTACCCTGCAATCCCGCCTGGCGGCGACCATCATGCCCCAGGTCACCGGCAACATCAGCCGCATTCTGGTGCATTCCGGCCAGCGCGTCCGGGCCGGACAGCTGTTAATGGAAATCAATCCGGAAAAGCAGCAGGCAACGGTCGCCAGCGACCGCAGCGCCGTCGCCGCGCAAGCGGCCACCACTGCCTATGACTTGGAGGAGTTCCACCGCTACCAAGCGCTCTATAGGGCGCAGGTGGCCAGCCAGGAACAGCTGAACCAAATGCAATCCACCTATGCCGCCGCCAAGAGCCAGCTCGACTCCTTGCGGGCGCAGGTGGCGGAACAGGTCGCGGAACTGAGCTATTACCGCATTACCGCGCCGCGGAGCGGCATCGTCGGCAATATTCCGGTGCACGTCGGGGATTTGGTCACCACCTCGACCGTTCTGACCACCGTCAACCCAATTGGAGTGCTGCACGTCTATGTTTACGTCCCGGTGGAGCGGGCATCGGCCCTGCGGTTGGGCATGCCGCTTCAGCTGCTGGGCCCGGATGGGAAGGTGCTGGCAACCACGACCGTCAATTTCATTTCGCCGGAGGTCAACAGCGGCTCGCAAACCGTGCTGGTCAAAGGCGTTGTCAACGATCAGCAGGGGCGGTTGCGCAACTTGCAATATGTGACCGCGCGCATCATCTGGGGCCAGCATTCCACCATCTTGGTGCCGGTGCTGGACGTCGCCGCCATCAATGGGCGCTACTTCGTCTTCCTGGCGGTGAAGAACCCGAAGGCGCCGAAGGGCTATGTGGCCCAGCAGGTGCCGGTATCGGTCGGCCCGGTGCACCAAAACGACTATGAGCTGACCAGCGGGCTCAAACCGGGCGACTTGATCATCACCTCGCAGTTACAGATCCTGGTGGCCGGCATGCCCATCATTCCGCTGCCACCGCACATGCCCGGCGCCGGCCAGGGCGGCGCGCCACAGACGGCAACCTCGCACACCCCGGCCAATGGCCATTCCGGAGCGCGCCCGTAATGTTCGTGGATTTCTTCATCCGCCGGCCGATCTTCGCGACGGTCACGGCGCTGATCATCGTGCTGGCGGGGGCGATTTCCATCCCCAATCTCCCGGTGGACCAACTGCCGAACCTGGCGCCACCCACCGTCGTGGTGAGCGCCAATTACACCGGCGCCGACGCCGCCGAGGTGGAATCCGCGGTGACCACGCCGCTGGAAGAAGCCATCAACGGCGCGGAAAACCTGATGTACATCAGCAGTTCCAGCACCAACCAAGGAACTGCCCAAATCACCTGCACCTTCGACACCAACAGTGACCTCTCCCTGGACACGGTCGAGGTGGAAAACCGCGTAGCCAGCGCGGAGGGCCCGCTGCCGGCGACGGTGAAACAATCCGGCATTACCGTCACCAAGGCGAGCACCGGGTTCGTGCTCGCTGCCGGCTTCTACTCGCTGCATCACGAGTACACCAATCTCTTCATCAGCAATTACCTGAACATCTACGTCGAAAACGCCATCAAGCGGGTGCCCGGCGTGGCGGGGGTCACCGTCTTCGGCGAGGGCCAGTACGCCATGCGCATCTGGCTGGACCCCAACAAGCTCGCCGGGCGCGGCCTGACCGCCAGCGACGTCTTGACGGCGCTGGAAAGCCAGAACGTGCAGATCGCCGCCGGAGCGGTGGGCATGCCTCCGGCGCCCACGGGGCAGAAGTATCAGTTCCAGGTGATGACCTCGGGCCAATTGAGCACGCCGCAGCAGTTTGACGACATCGTGCTCAAGACGCAGCCCGACGGCACCATCATTCGCCTGCGCGACGTCGGCTATGCGGAGTTGGGCGCGCAATCCTACAGCAGCGCCCTCACCTACGACGGCAAGCCGGCCATCGGGTTGGGCGTGCAGCAGTTGAGCAGTGCCAACGCCTTGGCCGTGGACGCCGCCGTCAAGGCGGAACTGGCCAAGCTGGCCCCGCGCTTCCCCCCGGGGCTGAAATACGGCATCGCCTTCGACAGCACCACGGCCATCGGCGAGTCCATCCACGACGTGCTGATCACGCTGCTGGAGGCCATCATCATCGTCGTCCTGGTTATCTTCTTGTTCCTCCAGGATTGGCGCACGACCCTCATTCCCTCCGTCACCATCCCGGTCGCGCTGATCGGCACGTTCATCTTCATCAAGGCCTTCCATTTCTCCATCAATACGCTGACGTTATTCGGCATCGTCCTAGCCACCGGCTTGGTGGTGGATGACGCCAT
>DAHUYO010000067.1 GCA_027315185.1 Acidobacteriota bacterium | reverse complement strand
CGATTCGTATGACTATGAGAAAGGCCAACGCAGGGTGGTGGCCATGCATTGGGATGACTCCACGCGCACCTTGGAGCTGGGTGAAGCCCAAGGCAGCTACCCCGAAATGCCCGACCGGGTGCGCATTCGGCTAGTGGTGGTGCGGCACGACCACGGCGAGGGCGCTGGCGTTGCGACCGCAACGGATGGCGCGGGCGAATACACCGGCGCGCCCCTCCGCATCACGGCGGACGAGCGGAATACCTAATCCGGTCACTCCGCTGCCGGCCGGCGGCGCGGCGGTCAACGCCCCGCGCCCGCCGCACCCTCCCAAATATCCAGAGCGCATCCCGCGCGCCGCTCCGGCCGCGCCCAGCGCGGCCGCACGCAAGCCGGAGGCATTCCCCACCGGTAGACGTCTCGCGCCAGCACGCGCCTCGCGCCTTCGCCGCTGGCGGTCGCGCTTCCGCCCTGCGTGCGCCTGGCGTCCCGCCAACGGCGGGGCCGCCGCCCTCCCTGGTAGAGGGCTTCCGACCTGCGTGCCGTCGCCCTCCGGGCGGCGGGTCTAGGAATGGACGCGCCGCGTTCCGCGCTACACTCCCGCCATGGACGATTCCGCTCCCGTACCCGCCGCCGCACCCGGCGCTCCGACCGCCGCAGCACCCAACGCCCCGCCCGCCGTAGATCGTGGCCTCCCGCCGGCAGCCGCAGGTCGTGGCGTCCCGCCGGCAGCCGCAGGCCCGCGCCGCCGCAGCCTGCTGGGCCTGCTGGCCGGCGCAGCGGCTGGCTGGCCGCTGCTCAGCCGCTCCGCCGCCGCGCAGCCGCCCGCCGGCGCCGCCGTGCCCGCTCCGGCAGGCTCCATTGGCGATCTCGGCCCGGCGATTTTGCGCCCGGGTCGCAGCCGCAAGGCGTCAAGCTACGACCGCAGCGGCGGCAACGCCGATTTCTTCGTCATCCCCGCCGGCGGCGAAAAGGTTCTGCTCGACAGCGACGGTCCCGGCGTGGTGCGGCACGTTTGGTTCACTGTCAACGGCGGCCCGCACCACCTGAAGGACATCGTCCTCACCATGCACTGGGATCATGAGGCCACGCCCTCGGTCGAGGTTCCGCTGGGCGATTTCTTCGGGCTCGGGCTGGGCCACTACTTCACCTACGCCGCGCTGCCCATGACCGTCGCGCCGGAGCGGGCGCTGAATTGCTATCTCCCCATGCCCTTCCGCCGCCACGCCCGCATCGCCGTGCGCAACCAGGGCGGGCCGATCCCCAACTTCTATTCCAATATTGATTTCGAGCTGACCGGTGCGCTGCCCGCCGACGCCGCCTACTTGCACGCCCAGTACCGCCAGGCCGCTCCCTGCCACGGCTGGACTAACGACTGGCACGACAACGGCGGCCCCATCGCGCGGGACACGCACAACCGCTTCGGCCGCGGCAACTACGTCTTCCTGGATGCCCGCGGACGCGGGCAATACATCGGCACCAGCCTGGCGGTGCTGCAAAACCAAAACGGCTGGTGGGGCGAGGGCGACGACATGATCTTCATTGATGAAGCCGGAGCCGCCAGCGGCACGGTGCTGCCCACCATCAACGGCACCGGGTCGGAGGATTATTTCAACGGCGCCTGGGACTTCGGCGACCGTTCCTTCAGTTATCCCTACAACGGTGCGCCGCTGGTGGAGGACGCCGAGAAAATCGGCGGCCGCTGGTGCGTCTACCGCTGGCACCTGCCCGCGCCGATCCGCTTCCAGCGCTCGCTGCGCGTCACCATCGAGCACGGCTCCGCCAACTCCCGCTCGGACAATTTCTACAGCGTGGCCTACTGGTACCAGACCGAGCCGCACGCGCCGTTTCCGCCTCTGCCGCCGCCGCAGGCGCGGCATCCCCAGGTCTTCGCCGTCGGCGGGCCCGACGGCGCGCGCCGGCCCTAGCCGCGGCCCGCCGTCGGCGCCCGTTCTACGCCGCCGCGGCCTGCGCCGGTTTTCGCTCCGCCCGCCGCTGCTGGCGCTCCCGCAGCAGCGTATACAGCACTGGCACCGCCACCGGCGCGATGAGGGTGGAGGCGATTTCGCCGGCCATCAAGGAGATCGCCAGCCCTTGAAAGATCGGGTCGGTGATGATCACCGACGCGCCCACCACCACCGCCGCCGCGGTTAGCAGAATCGGCCGGAAGCGCACCGCCCCGGCGTCAATCGCCGCTTCCTTCAGCCCCATGCCCTGCGCCCGCCGCAGCTCGATGAAGTCCACCAGGATGATGGAATTCCGCACCACGATTCCCGCCCCGGCGATGAAACCGATCATCGAGGTCGCGGTGAAAAACGCCCCCATCAGCGCGTGGCCCGGCAAGATGCCGATCAGTGTCAGCGGCACCAGCGAAAGAATCACCAGCGGCACGCCGTAATCCCGGAACCAGCCCACTACAAGGACATAGATCAGCAGCAGGACCGCCGCGAAGGCGATGCCCAAGTCGCGGAACACATGCACCGTGGTGTGCCATTCTCCGCCCCAACGCACCGCATCCCGGCGCAGGTTGGATGGAGCGGAGATCAGCTCCACCCGCAGCCGCGGCCCCAGCGCGGTGCGCAGTTTTTCCAGCCGCCGGTCCATTTGGAAAATGGCGTAGCCGGGACTTTCCGTCCCGCCCGCCACATCGCCCATCACATAATCCACCGGACGCAGATCCTGATGGAAAATTGGCTGGCCGATCGGCCGCCGCACCAGGCGGGTCAGTTCGCCGAGCGGCACCAAATTCCCGCCGCCGGCCGCGTTGGCCGCCGGCACCGGCAGCATGCGCAGCGCCTGCGGCCCCTGCCGCTCCGCCGCCGGCCATTGCAGCCAGATCGGAATCCGTTCCCGGTCCCGGCGCGTATGCACCCAGCCCGCCTCCATGCCGCCCTCGGCCAGCGCGATGCTGGCCCGCAGATCGGGCAGTGAAACGCCACTCAGCGCCGCCTTCCGCGTACGCGGAATTAGGTCGTAGACCTCGCCCCGCGGCTGGCTCCAGTTGACGTCCACCACGCCTGGGGTGGTGCGCATCACCTGCCGCACCTGGCGCGCCGCCGCTCGGCGCGCCGCCGCGGTTGGCCCGTAGACCTCCGCCACCAGCGTTTGCAGCACCGGCGGTCCCGGCGGCGGCTCCGCCACCGTGATCCGGCCCCCCGCCGCCTGCGCGATCGCCGCCAGCCGCGGCCGCCAGCGCAGCGCCAGCGCGTGGCTTTCTTCATTTCGCCGCCCCGTGCTCACCAAGTTGACCTGCACGTCGCCTTGGTTCGGCTGGTCGCGCAGGAAGTAATGCCGCACCAGGCCGTTGAAGCTGTACGGCCCCGCCGCGCCGGCGTAAAACTCCACGTTCTTCACCTGCGGCTGCCGCGCCAGGTAATTCGCCAGCCGCTGCGCCACCGCCTCGGTCGTCTCCAGCGGCGTCGTCTCCGGCATGTGCAGCACCACCTCCAGCTCGGTCTTGTTGTCGTAGGGCAGCATCTTGACGATGACCAGCTTGAAATACAGCAGCGACAGCGCCGCCAGCAGCAGCGCGGCCAGCCCCGCGACCAAGCCCCACCGCCGCCGCCGTCCGGTGAGCAGCCACGCCATCCCTCGCCGGTAGGCCGCGCCGAGGCGCGACTCCCGCGCCGCCGCCGCCGCATGCGACCCGTGCCCCGGCTTGTGCAGCAGCCGCATCGCCGCCCACGGCGTGCCCACGAAGGCAATGGCCAGCGACAGCAGCATCGCCGCCGACGCCCCCAACGGGATCGGCCGCATGTACGGCCCCATCAGCCCGCCCACGAAGGCCATTGGCAGCAGCGCCGCGATCACCGCGAAGGTGGCCAAAATCGTCGGGTTGCCCACCTCCGCCACCGCCTCGATCAGCACCCGCGCCGCCGGCCGCCCGCGGTTGGGAAACAGGCGGTAATGGCGCACGATGTTCTCCACGACCACGATGGCGTCATCCACCAGAATGCCGATGGAAAAAATCAGCGCGAACAGCGTGATTCGGTTCAGCGTGTAGCCGTAGAGGGCGAACAAGAACATCGTGCCCAGCAGCGTGACCGGGATCGCCACGCCCACCACGCCGGCCTCCCGCCAGCCAAGAAACAGCGCCACCAGCAAGATCACCGACACCGTCGCCAGCGCCATGTGCTCCAGAAGTTCGTTGGACCGCGCCTCCGCCGAGCGCGCGTAGTTGCGCGTCACCGTCACCCGCACGCCCGCTGGAATCAGCCGCCCCCGCTCCGCCCGCAGCCGCGCCAGCGCCGCGTCCACCACGGTGATCGCGTTCGACCCCTGGCGCTTGGCCACCGCCAGCGTCACCGCCGCCCGCGCCCGCCCGCGCGCCGCCGCCGCCACGTCGCGCTGCCCCGGCCCGTACAGAATGCCGGCGTAATCGCGCGGTTCGCCCGGCCCGTCTTCGATCCGCGCCACTTGGCTGAGCAGCACCGTCATGCCCTGCCGCACCGCCACCACCACCCGGCCCAGTTCCCGCGCCGAGCGGATCCAGCGCCCCGCGTAGACCGCGGTCGCCCGGCCGCCGCCGACCAGCCGTCCCGCCGGCGTCCGCCCGCTGGCCGCCTGGATGCGCGCCGCCAGTTCACCCGGCGCGATGCCGTACGCCGCCAGCCGGCTGTTGTCCAGCACCACGCGAAACTCCCGCCGCTCGCCGCCGGTGATCGTCACCTGCGACACGTCCGGCACGCGCTTCAGCACGCGCCGCAGCTCGACCGCCAACTCCCGCAGTTGCGCGTCGTTATATGCCGGCCCTGACAGCGTCAACGCCAGCACCGGCACGTCATAGATGGACCGCAGCTTGACCAGCGGCGGCCCGCTGCCCGCCGGCAGATCCCCGCGATTCGCGTAGAGCTTGGTGTAGACCTCCGTCAGGCTGGGCTGCACCGGCAGCCCCACCTTGAACCGCACCGTCACCAGGCTCTCGCCCGGCATCGAGGTGGAATAGATATGATCCACGCCGGGAATGTCCCGCATCATCTGCTCGATCGGCGCCGTCACGCGCCGTTCCACCACCGCGCTGGTGGCGCCCGGCAGCGGAGTCATCACGTCCACGAACGGCACCCGGATCTGCGGTTCTTCTTCCCGCGGCATGGTCCAAATGGCGAGCAGGCCCAGCAAAACCGCCGCCATCATCAGCAGCGGCGTCAGCTTGGAATCGACGAAGAAGCGCGCCAGCCGGCCCGCCGGCCCGTGCTTGCCGCCGTGCATCGCCGCGATCGCCGCTTCCTCGTCGCCGGCGCGCATCGCCGCCGCGACGCGCCGCTCCGCCCCGCTGCCCAGGCCGGGCGCGCGCGCCGTATCCCCGGCAACGCGCTGCCCTGCGTCTCCCCCCGGAGCGCCGCCCGGAGTCCCGCCCGGTGCCCCGTCTTGCCCGCCGCCGGGTTGCAAATGGTCCCGCTCGTCGTTAGTCATGCCCGTTCGCCCCTTTCGGCGCCGCACCTGCCGCCGCCAACGCCGCCTCGCTGCCGCCGTTCGCCGCCAATGCCCGCGGCGCCGCCACCACGGTTTCGCTTCCCTTTAGCCCCGCCAGGATCTCCACCTGGCCGGCGGCTTCGCGTCCGGTTCGCACCCAGCGCAGTTCCGCGCGGCCCTGGCGGTTGACCACATACACTTCGCTCAGCCCGCCGGCCCGCAGCACCGCGCCGCTGGGCAGCCACAGTTGCCGCGTCGCCGCCAGGGGAAACGCTGCCGTTGCGAAGGCCCCCGGCCGCCATCCCCCGCCCGCCGGCAGCCGCAGCTCGACCACCGCCATATGCGTCGCCGCGTCGCTGGCCGGCGCCATGCGTTGCACCGTCGCCCAGCGGCCGGCTGGTGCCCCATCGCCCGCGCCGCCGGTCACCCGCACCCGCTCACCCAGGTGAATCCAGCGCAGCTCCCGGTCCGGGACGCTGACCCGCAGCTTGCTGCCCGCCGCCCCGGCCAGCTCGTATAGCGGCTGGCCGGGCATGGCCAAATCGCCCACCGCCGCCGGCCGCGCCGTAATCCGTCCCGCGAACGGCGCCCGCACCCGCCCATAACCCGCCGCGATCTCGCTCTGCGCCAGCCCTGCCCGCGCCCGGCCCAACTGCGCCGCCGCCGCTTGCAGCTGCGCCCGCGCCGCCGCCGCTAGCGCCTGCCGCGATTGCCGCGCCGTCGCCACCTGCTCCATCTCATAAGGGCTCACCGCCTGTTCGGCCCGCAGTTGCGCATAGCGCCGGTAAGTGCTCGCCGCCAGCGCCGCCTGCGCCTGCGCCGCCGCCAGTTGCTGCCGCTGCACCGCGCGTTGCCGCCGCACCTGCGCCAGGCGGGTAAAGGAAAAAGCTAGCCCCGCCCCCACCGCCCAATTGCCCGCGCCGGTAGGCGACAGTCCCGTGGCGCCGGCGGCTAAATCCCCTGGCGCCACCACCCCGGTGCCGCGCCCGTAGGCCGCGCCCAACAAATACAACCGTGGCCGGTCGGCCACCGCGAGTTCCTTGCCCTGCTGCTGGCTGGCGGCGACCGCCTGTTGCTGCGCCCGCGCTTGCGGATGCAGCGCCACGCCCGGCGCGGCCGGAGGCGCGGTGCTCGGCGCCGCCGCCAACAGCCCCGCATCCAGCGCCGGCAAGACGGCGCGAGCGTTCCCCACCGCCTCCGCCAGCGCCGCCTGGGCGCGGGCTACTGCCTGCACCGTTCCGGCCAGGCGGATCCGCGCCCCGGCCAATTCCGCATCCGCGCGCGAAGCGTCCGCCCCCGGCCGCAGTTGCTGTGCCACCAGCACGCGCACGATTTGGTCCACGGTGTGCCAGCGGCTGACATCCGCTTGCGCCACCTGCTGCTCCGCCTGCGCCGCCAGCACATTCAAAAACGTGTCCGCCGCGTGCGCCGCCACTTGCAGGCGCACGTACTGCTCCTGTTGCGACGCTTGCGCCGCAAGATCACGGTAGAAGTTGACGTTGGCGGCGCGGCGTCCAAAGTCGAAAAGCTCCCAGTTGAAATACACCCCCGCCGCGCTGGTCCAAGCCGAGCCGCCAAAATAGTCCTTCGTTGGAACCGTGCCGCTGATTGCCGGCAGGGGGCTGGGAAACGTCGGCCCCAACACCGCGTTGTCGGTGCCCCGATCGAACTGCGCCGTAATCCCGCTCACCGGCAGATAGCTGGTCCGCGCTACCCCCACCTGTGCCCGCGCCGCCGCCAGGTTCCGCGCCGCCACCAAGGCGCCCGGATAATACGCCAGCGCCCGGCGCACCGCCTCGGCCAAAGTAAATCCCCGCCGGCCTGTCGGCGGCGTCGCCGCCGGGCGCGCCATTCCCCCCAGGACGGCTACCATCGCCGCTACTGCTCCGCCGATCAGGCATCGGCGGCATCCGCTAGCCATATGCAGTTCTCCTCACACCCCGGTCCATGAACCGGCTGAACTACGTTCGCTATCGTTGCGTTGCGCTAGGCGAGGAATTCGCCGCGCTAGACGGAGTGGGAGGCGGTAGGCGGGCGGATGCGCACGCGGTGTTGTCCCGCCCAGGAATGGGCGCGGGGAGCAAAGGTTGGGATCGGGGCTAATGGCCGCAACGTTGCACCCCAGGCCCGCAGTAAAGGATGCGGCGAGGCCAAGGAGCGCACGCGATGGGACCGGCCTACTTGCGCCGGGAGCGGCAATAGCAGACCAGCAACCAGCGCCAAAACCAGGGCCAAGGTTCCCACCCAGATGGGCCAGTCCGTTCCCGGGAGTGTTCTCGCCTGGTGGCGCCGTGCCGGCTGCATGGCCTATGAAACGCGCCAATCCCGGTTTCGGTTACGTAATTTTGTGATTCGGGCGAATGAGGCACCATCTAAGAAACGAGCGCCGCTCCTCCACGCTCGCGCTATCGCGCGTACAACCGTGGTGGACTTGACCCCATGGCCAGTCCCCCGTGTCGGGGGTGCTTGGCAGTTGCGCGGGCCCCAGCCCCGCCTGCGGCGGGCCGTCCTGCTTACGCGTCCAGCTGCGCCGCGGACGCCGCAGGCCCGGCTGTTATTAGGCGCGGGGCGTTCTCCCGCTTACGCGTTGCGGGGGAGACGCTCCGCCGCTCATGCTCGGGCCAACCGCGGCGTGTTTTTTTGTGGGTCGGGGACGCACAGGGGGTCCTGCGGCCATCCCGCAACGGTTTTGCCCCCGGGGCAAAAGTCGTGGCCCCCGCGAACCGGGCAATCCAAGATTGCCGGCGGCGCGGCCCCCAGCGCCCCCTCTATCGCACCAGCCCGGCGTGGGCCTGCTCGATTTTGGCCGCCAAGATAAAATCGCTTTCCGTCAGCCCATCTATCTTGTGGGTGAACGTCCGTACGCCGACATGTCCCCACCCCAGCTCGATGTCGGGGTGGTGTCCTTCCCGCTCGGCGATCGCGCCGATCTGGTTGACGAAGGCCAGGGCGCTGGCAAAGTCGGGAAAGCGGTAATCCCGCTGTAAATCATGGCCCCGCTGCACCGTCCACGCCGGAAGCTGCTGCTGCAATCGCTCCAGCTCGGCCCCGCTCAGCGGTGGTGCTCCACCGCGGCAAGGAACGCAACTTTTCTGCGCTAAATCCGCCATCACTCGACCTCCCGTGTTCTTACCCTACACCCAACCTGGCCGCGAATCCCGCCTTGTCCATTCCCAACTGGCTTTCCGCCCACCACTAAGCGAGTGGTCTTAGCTGCCCTCGCGGGATACGGTACGCAAGAACTGCCGGCGTTCGGCGGAATGTTCGCGCCGTTCGCCCAGGCGCGAGTCGCCGTTCTTTTTCCCTCCCCAGCGGCGGGCCGAAAACGTGGGCGGGGCGCGATCCCTCGCCTTTGGCCACCGGCTTGCTCCGAGAAGGTTGGGACACAGGATCGTGGCGGAGTTTCACCTTCGGTCCTGCAAGTCGCGCCGGTTCGTCCTAAGGGGAATGACCCTGCGCGCGTCCATGGAGTTCATGGGATGCAACCTACCCAGGCAGTACGCACCGTCGCCAACGTTGGTTCTGGCCCAACCTCCGGCCCGCGCATGGCATCACCCAACTAAAGCGTGCCTGGCATGCTCCCAGGAACGGTTCTGGGTCCGGCCGGCGGCGCTTATCCGAGGAGGATCGCAAATGCATAAGAGAATGAATCAACTGCTAGCGACACTGACGATGCTGGTGGCCATGGGCCTGTTCGCCGCGATGACCCCGGCGTGGGGCCAGGACACCGGACAGCAGGGTCAACAGCAGGGACAGCAGCAAGCGCAACCCAACCAAAACCAGCAGCAGCCCGGCGCGGAGCAGCAGGAACAGCAGCCCAGCGCGCAACCCGGCGAGCAAGCCGGGCAGGAAAACCAGCAACAGGGCATGTCCGGCGGCAAGGTCTCGGCCACGGGCTGCCTGGAAAGCACCGGCGCCGGCCAGTATTCACTGACCGACTCCTCCAGCAATCAAACCTGGGAGCTGACCAGCAGCAACGTTGACCTGTCCAAGCACGTCGGCCATACCGTCACCGTCACCGGCACTCCGAGCAGCGCCGGCGCGGCCGGGACTCCGGCGGGGCAGGCCGGCGGCCAGCAAAGCCTGGACGTCGAGAAAATCAAAACCGTCAGCAGTTCGTGCAGCGGTGGCGGCGGAACCCCACCCTCGCTGAATTAGCACCCGGTCGGACGGATGCGCATCTGCGGCGCGGGACGCGAGCGGGCGTCCGCGCCGTTTTTGTCTCCGCCGCCCGCGGTCGCCGGCGGCGCAAAGACCGCTGCCCGCAACGAACCGGTCGTCCGCCCGCCTGCCGCCCTCCGGACCGAAACCGGCGGGCGCCTACTCGGGGACCGGCACGGTATTTGCGATCTGCGCCAATAGCGCGTCGGCTTGTTCCGAGCGCCGTTCCCAGTGCGCGACGCTGGGCTTGAGCGCCACCCGGTGCGCCAGTACCGGCACCGTCAGCCGCTTGATGTCGTCCGGCGTGCAGTACCCGCGCCCCTCAATCCAGGCCCGCGCCTGCGCCGCCCGATGCAGCATCAGTGCGCCCCGTGGGCTGACGCCCAGCGCCAGGGACGGATGCTCCCGCGTTGCCCGCGCCAGCGCCAAGGCGTAGTCCAGCAGCGATTCCTCCACCCGCACCTGCCGCGCCGCCGCCTGCCACGCCAGCACCTCTTCGCCGTTGGCAATGGTTTGAATTCCCGCCAGCCGCTCGGCGCCGGCATCGCCGCGCAGAATGGCCTTCTCGTCCGCGGAGGTTGGATACCCCATGCGGATGCGCAGCAGAAATCGGTCCAATTGGCTCTCGGGCAGCGGATAGGTGCCCTGGTGCTCGATCGGATTCTGCGTCGCCACCACCAGAAACGGGGTGGGCAGCGGATGGGTCTCGCCGTCGGCGGTCACCTGCCGTTCGTTCATCGCCTCCAGCAGCGCCGACTGCGTTTTCGGCGTGGTGCGGTTGATTTCATCGGCGACAATGATGTGGGCGAAAATGGGTCCGCGCTTGAACTCGAACCGCTGGCTGGCTTGGTTATAGATGCTGATGCCGGTCACGTCGCTGGGCAGCAGGTCGCTGGTGAACTGGATCCGCTGCAGCGTGCAATCTAGCGAACGGGCCAGCGCTTGCGCCAAGGTCGTCTTGCCCACCCCTGGCACGTCCTCGATCAGGATGTGCCCGTTCGCCACCAGCGCGATCAGCGCCATGCGCACGGCGTCGTCGCCGTGCGCGGCGGCGGATGCGGACGCAGCCGGGGTGCGAATGACGCTCCGCAGGGATGCTTCCAGGCGGGAAATCGGGGCCAGGCGTTCAGTGGTGGGCACGGGGTTTACTGGTGTGCTACCGGCAGTTTAACACTCATCCGCGCCCCCGGCTTGGGCGTAACTTATTGAAAACATTGTGTTTGCAAAATTTTCCTAGGTCAAGATTCACCTTGACACCGTTTCCCGGCTGCTTTTAAGATTTTGCCCATCGAAGGTTTCGGGGCACCGCAGTGCTGGCAAGGGGTATTCGCGGCAGCGTAGTTTTGCCGCCAGTGGCTCTTCTGGCCTGGGTCTTCGAAGCTATTCTCCAGCGAAATGCCCATCCGCAAGGATGGGCATTTCGTTTTCATTGCAGCTTCAGCCGGATCAAGCGGTCCGGGTGCAGTGCGAACCGGCGCGGAAACCACTTGGCGAGCAGCACGCGCAGGCCGCCGGCAAACAAGCCCGCCGCCAAACACACCGCGGCGATAAATCCAATCAGCACGAAGATCGTCAGGATCAGCCCCGGCAGCGATCCCACGCCGATCGGCGGGCTAAAGGTGACGATGGCCCGGTAGTGGACCGTGCCGAACACGGCGCGGGCCGCGGGCACATCGGCGCCCTGCCACGCGATTACGAGCGGGCCCGAACGCCGCGCCATCGTGGCGGCCGCGCGGATGGGCCGAAGTTGCGCCGCGGCGATCTGCAGCGTCGGGTAGGACAAGATCGCCAACTGCCCGCTGACGGCGCGACCGTCGGCGCCATGCAGGCGATACTGCGCCGTGGCGATGAGCGGTTCCATGGCGAAGTTCACCGCCGGGGATGGCAGCCAGGGCGCCAGCGCGGCCAATCCTGTCGGGCCCTCGGCGAATCCCACGGACTGGGCTACCTGATGGCGCTGGGGTAATTGCTGCCACAGCAACGGCAACGGAGCTGGAGCGCCTCCCGCCACTTTCCGCGCCCAGAGCCGCCAAGCGTTCGGGGGCAGCGGCCCTTGCGCCCGCAACACCCAGCGCTGCCGGGCCATGAACCGGCCCGGAGCATGGATGGCGCGCAGAAAGGATTCCGCTCCATAGGCGCCGCGGGAATCGGCGAAAGTCCAGACTTGCAGGCGAACGGCCCGCCCCGCGCGGCGAAACGTGGCCGCCGAGCGCAGTTCCAGCCCATACTCCCGCATCGCCGCCGCGAGGTTCGGCGCCAAGGCCCAGGGCGCCTGGGAATAGGTTTTATCGCCGGCCCGTTTCCACCCCGGAGGCCCGGGCACGGCCTGGGCCGCGCCCGTCGCGGCCACTACCGCCGACAGACAACAGAGGAGGAGCGTGCGCCGCCATACCGCCACATCCTAATTGTATCCGCGGCTTGCGGGCGCGGGCGCCGCGCGCCCCGGCGGCTACCCGATCTTGACCAGCACCTTGCCACCTTGCCGCGTCTGCGCCTGCGCCAGGGCGCCGGCAAAATCCCGCAGCGCGAAGCGGTGGGTGATCATCGGCGTGGGATCCAGCAAGCCCGCGGCGATCATGCGAATCACGTTCGGATAGGTGCCATGGCCGGTGTTGCCCATGGCGGCGATGATGTTCGCCTTCTTCACTTGCAAATGCTCCAACTGCACGGCCGCGGGGTTCCGGTCGCGCCCGATGATGATGATCTGGCCTCCCATGGCGGCCGCGGCTTCCATCTCCGGCATGGTGTGGCGGAAGGCGCCGGCCGCTTCCACTTGCACGTCGGCGCCGGTCCCGCCGGTCAGCTCGCGCAACACCGCCCGCGCCGGCTGGGCGCCGTTGGCGCCGTCGCCGTTGGCGGGAAAGGCGTGGTGCGCCCCAAAACGCAAGGCCAATTCGCGCCGCTGCGCGTGGTGCTCAAACACCGCGATCTGCGCCGCCCCGCTGGCGCGCAACAGTTGCACCGCGGCCAACCCAATCGCGCCGGCCCCGTAGACGGCGGCGAAGGCGCCGGGTTTGATCCTTCCGGCGCATTCGAAGAGCGCGTTGTACGCCACCGTGAACGGCTCAATAACCGCCCCCGCCTCCAGCACCTGTTCCTTGCCGCCGTAGCGCGCCCGCAAGGAGTTAATGCTCCACAAATTGCGCGCCGGCACGCGCAACAGCTCGGCGCAGCCGCCGTTCATCGTGAAGCCGACGTCCTCCAGGTTTTCGCACTGGTTGGGGAACCCGCGGCGGCACGCCTCGCAGGCGCCGCAACACACCATGTCGTCCAGGCAGACCAGATCGCCGCGCCGCAGGTGCTTCACCCGCTCCCCCACCGCCGCCACTTCCCCGGCAACCTCGTGGCCGGGCACGCTGGGAAACCGCGCCAAGCCGGGGTAGTGCATGTATCCGTCCCGGTCGGTCTCGAAAAAGTGCAGGTCGGAGCCGCACAACCCCGCCGCGGCCACCCGCACCACCGCGTCCTCCGGACCGCAGACCGGGTCGGGCAGCTCTTGCACCGCCACTTGGGGATGCTTCCACACCGAGGAGCCTACGCGCGCGGTGCGCGTGCGCCGTTCTTCTTCGCTCAGGGGATAATCAGGGCGCGGCGCCCACTCGGCGGAAATCACCGCAGCTTGCAAGACTTGCCTCCTCGGGAACCTACGATTGTACCCTGCGGCTGTTACCGGCCCGCCAGCGCCGGCGACGGCGCCGGCTGCACTCCGCCCAGGGAATGAATATAGCGGGCGATGCCGTGATAGAGCGCCACGGCGATGCGCTGGCGGTAACTGGGCTCGGCCAGCAAGCGCGCGTAGCGGGGATTGCTCAGAAACGAAACCTCCGCCAACACGGAAGGCATGCGCGCTCCGATGAGCACGATGAACGGCGCGCTCTTCACTCCCAGGTTCACCTCGTCCAAGCCATGCGCCAGGCTGAGATCAATGTCGCGGCAAAAGGCGGCGGACTCCTGCCGTTTGTCGTTTTGCGCGATGGAATCCAGCAGGTGGTGGAGCGCGTGATCGCCCAGCTGGGTGGTCTCGTTCTCGCGCGCCGCCACCTCCAGGGCCCGTGGATTGCGCGTCAGGTTCAGATAATAAGCCGCCACGCCGGTCACGTCGGGCGACAGGTTCGCATTGGCGTGAATGGAGATGAACAAGTCGGCATGCGCCTTGTTGGCGATTTCCGTTCGTTCTTGCAGCGGCACGAAGACGTCGGTGGTTCGCGTGTAGATCACCTGCTCGCCCAGCCGCCGTTGCAGCAGGCGTCCCAGGCGCAGCGCCACGCTGAGCGTCACCGTTTTTTCGTCCAGCCCATTCGGTCCGATGGCGCCGGTGTCGAAGCCTCCGTGGCCGGCGTCGATGACGATGCGGCGCACTTTCAATCCCAGCGCGCGGCTCAGGTCTTGCCGGCCGTCCGGCAATGGCCGGGGCGCCCGGGCGACGCGCAGGGGCGGCGCGGGAAGGCTGCGTACCCGCGCCAGCGACCGGCGCGTCGCCGGCGGCGCCGTCCCCGGCTGCAGCGAAATCACCATCCGCGAGGGGTTGGGGAAATACATGGCCACCGCCTGCGCGTCGCCGCGCTCATGCAGCGCCAGGCGGATGACGCCGGGTTCGAACCGCGCCAGTTCAATTTCACTGACCAGCGGATTGCTGAGGTGAATGAAGCGATTGGCCATGCCCGCGGCGAAATGCGCGCCGGCGAAGTCGAAATAGACGGCGTGGGTTTGCTTGACCACGCCGCGGCCCATCCGCGGACGGCCGCTCAACCCGATCACCAGCGTCAGCCCATGCGGTTCGGCATGCCATTCCAAACTGGTGACATCCACCGCCGAGGCCGGGGCGGACGGGGTGGGCGCCTGCGGCGCGGCGGGCTCCGCGGCGGCATGGGCAGCCGGCGCGGAGGGAGCGGAACGCACCGGGGCCGGCGCGGGCGCTCGCGCGGCGGTTTCCCCCGCCGCCGAGGGCAACAATTGCGGCGGCCCGACCCGCAGCCCGCGCAACTGCCGCTGGGCGTACGCCGCGCGCGGGTCGGCGGGATAGCGGCGGAGAAAATCCGCCAGATGGCGGCGCGCCTGCCCCCGCGCGCCGAGGTGAAACCACTCAATCTGCGCCAGCGCCCACTCCGCGTTCCGGCGGTACCGCGTGCCGGGAAAGCGGCGAAGCAGCCGGCTGAAATCAAAGGCCGCCTCGCGCCACCCCACGGGATCGCGCAGGTCTTGCGCCAGGGCGATGTGCAGCCCGCCGTCGGCAAACAGCGCTTCCTCGGCAGGCGTGGGGGTAATGTCTTGGCTGGGCGGCACGCGCTCGGGCCGCCGCCAGACCGCCGTCAGCACATCGGCGATCGCTTCATACTGCGCCGGCCGCCGCTCGCGGACGGGAATCCGCTCCAGCGCCTGATGCATCGCGTGAGCGCGGTCCAATAACTGAGCGCGCGTCGGCGGCGGCGCGGCCGCCGCCCCCGCGCCGAACGCCGCTACCGCAAGCGAAACAGCAAGAAAATTGCGTAATCGTCCCACCGCTGCACGGGCCGAGAGAAAAACTCCAGAGCACAACCAATGTACCTCCCGGCCGCCGCTAGCGGCAACCGGAATTGGCGGTCCGGGCTGCGTGCCTGGCTTCCCCCGAACGGCCGGCTATTCGCTACGGCCGCTTCCCCAGGACCGGCCGGACAGGGCAACCGGATCGCCGTCTTGGCGCAGCCGCCGCGTGATCGTGCGCACATAGCTCCGCGTCTCGCGGAACGGAGGAATGGTGTCGCCATAGCGCGCCACGGCCCCAGGGCCGGCATTGTAGGCGGCTAAACTCAGCCGCACGTTGCCGCGATACTGCCGCAATAGCGCCCGCAGATACCGCGCCCCGGCGGCGATGTTTTCCGCCGCGTCGAACGGGTGCCGTACGCCGAGCGCCTCGGCCGTCGCGGGCATCAGCTGCATCACCCCCATCGCCCCTTTGCGGGACACCGAACGCGGGTCGAAGTCGCTTTCCTGCCGCGCCACTTCCATCACCAGCCGGGGATCGAGCGCGTAGCGGCGCGCCGCTTGATGCAGCAGGCGCTGAATGCGTTGCGGCGGCGGCGCCGCCTTCTCCGCCGGGTGCGGCGGGAGCGCGCGCCGCGGCCGCGCCGTGGGCACTAGATTCGTATAGACGATGCCATGGGAGGTATGCAGGGCCACGATGCTGCCCGCGCCAATGGCCGTGACGGCCTGAGCCGCCAGGGCGCAGCTGAACACCAAAACCAGCAGGCACACCCGTATTCTCATCGCGCAACCGTTGCCCGTCAGGATAAATGGGCTTCCCGCCGCCACGCACCGTTCCGGCGTACAGGCCTGGGGCCAGGAATCCGCGCGGTCACCCTCACCGCTCTCATCGAAATAAGCGCGGGCCCCAGCCCCGCCGGCGGCGGGTCAGCCCGCTTTGATCGGCGCGGCGCGGAGGGCCGCGGGCGCGCCGGGAGTTTCGCGCCTTCCCCGCGCCTGCTGTGCCCCCCGGGCAAACGGCGCGGCCCCCGCGATGGGATTCCGCCGCCCGCCCCCGCCCGAGGCCGCAATCGGCGGTGGTAAGCTAGGGACCGTGACCGTGGCGGCGCGGGAGGAAAAGGGAGAACTTCCGGTGTTTGCAGGGGATTGGACTGGCGCCGAGCAGCGATTGCGGCAGGCGCTGCGGGCCGGAGGCCCGGTGCTGATCGCCTACTCCGGGGGCGTGGACTCGGCGTATTTGGCCTGGGTGGCCCATCAGGAACTCGGTTCCGGCATGCTGGCCCTGATCGCCGATTCCGCGAGCTTGGCGCGTTCGCAATACGAGCAGGCGCTCGCCTTCGCCAACCGCCATGGGTTCGCCTGTGAAGCCATTCGCACCGGCGAGGTGGAGCGGGCCGAGTACGCCCGCAACGGCGCGGACCGCTGCTTCTTCTGCAAGGATGAATTGTTCCGGCAGATGGAGCGGGAATTGGATCGCCGTCCGCGCTTCCGCTCGCTTGCCTACGGCGCCAACCGCGACGATCAATTCGATTATCGGCCGGGCGCTGAAGCCGCCCGCCGGCACCGCGTGCGCGCGCCGTTGCTGGAGGCGGGTCTGGGGAAAGCCGCGGTGCGGGAGCTGGCCCGCCAGTCCGGGCTGGAGGTTTGGGACCGGCCGGCGTCGCCCTGCCTGGCGTCGCGCGTGCTGCACGGCATCGCCATCACGCCCGCGGTTCTGGGCCGGATTGAAGCCGGCGAGGAGGCCCTGCGGCGGATGGGCTTCCGTCAGTTCCGCGCCCGCGACCACGGCGATCTGATCCGCATCGAGATTGCCCGCGAGGAGATGCCGCGGGCGTTGAACCTGGAATCCGCCGGCGCCCTGACGGCGGCGTTTAAAGGGCTGGGCTTCCGCTACGTGACCCTGGACCTGGAGGGGTTTCGGTCCGGCTCATTAAATCCGGCGGTGACGCCGCCGAGCGCGGCGCCACGCTAGGGTCGCCCGTATCGTTCGCGCCCGTCCTGGGCGTACGCTGGGGTTCATGTCTCCACGCGCCGCCGTCGGCACGCCCGCGAGTCTTTTGCTCGGCTTGGACGCCGGGGCGACCCACGTGCGCGCCGCCGTGGCCGACGCCGCGGGCCGCGTGCTGGGCAGGGGTGAAGCCGGTCCCGCCAATCCCTACGCTCTCGGCGCTCCTGCCGCGGAGCGCGCCCGCCGGCAGGCGATCGCCGCCGCGCTGCGCCAGGCCCACGCCGCCGCCCGCGCCGTGCGTGCCGTCGTTGTCGGCAGCGCCGGGGTCAGCGAAGCCGGCGCCGCTCGCGACGTGGCGCGGCGTACCCGCGACGCATTTCCCGGCGCTCGCGTGGCGGTCCTGACCGACGGCGAGATCGCGCAGGTGGGCGGGCTGGCGGGTGGACCCGGAATCGTGGTGGTCGCCGGCACCGGCTCCATCGTTTGGGGCCGCAACCGCCGCGGTGAGTGGGCCCGCGCCGGCGGCTGGGGCTGGCTGCTGGGGGATGAGGGCAGCGGCCAATGGCTGGGCCGCCTAGGCTATGCCGCGGCGCTCCGCACGCTGGACGGCTCCGGCCGGCGGACCATGCTTCTGCCCGCGTTGCAGCGCTCGCTGCGGCTGCGATCATCCGCCGGCTTGGCGCAGCTGCCGCGCCCCACGACGCCCGCGGAGTTTGGCGCGCTGGCGCCATTGGTGCTCGCCGCGGCCGCCGCCGGTGACACCGTCGCACGGGAATTGGTCCGCCGCGGCGCCGCGGAATTAGCCCGGCAAACTGCGGCTGTGGCCCACCGGCTGCGGCTGCGCCGTCCCCGCGTGGTCTACGGCGGTTCGGTTCTGACCTCCGGGCCGGTGCTGCGCCGCGCGCTGCAACGCGCGCTGCGCGTGGCGCTGCCTGGGGCGCGGTTGTGGCCACCGGCCGGCGACGCCCTGGACGGCGCGCTGCGTCTGGCGCGCGAACTGGCTAGCGGGCTGCCGCCGCGCGGCTAATGCGGGAGGGTTTGAGCGTCTGCGCATAGCGAATGGCGCGCTCCAAATCCTTCCGGTAGCTTGCGGGATCGAAGCCCGATTGGCGAAATACAATGCGGCCGTTCGGCGCCATCACCAGCGTGGTCGGCAGGGAATTGATGCCCAGATAATCCGCCAGCCCGGCGTCCAGCCAGGTATGGTCCGACCAATGGTGCGCCGCCAGGAATGGCCGCACCTTCGCTTGGTCGTCATCGGTGTTGATGAGCAGGAACGCCACACCCGGCTGCTGCGCGTATTGCCGCTTCAGGGCTTCAAACGCTGGGTGTTCGGCGCGGCACGGCGCGCACCAGGTCGCCCAGAAATCGAGGACCACGACCTTGCCCCGCTCCGCCGCCAGGCGATGGCTGGTTCCATTCAGGCCGGTGAGCGCGAACTGGGAGACGCTGAGCGCGTGCCGATTGCGCGCCGAGTAGGGATGCAGGATGCGCTGCTGCCGCGCGTAGGCGCGGGCGATCTGGTCGAACCGGGCCAGGATCAAATCGCCAAAGCCGCGCTGGCTGCCGTGGTGCAGCCGCGCGTAGAGCGCTCCAGCTCTGTGGCGCAAAGCACTTCGCTCGGCGATGGTTTGGCCGGGCAGGGCCAGCGCCAAGGCGTAGGCGCGCACCGCGGCCGGGCCCTGGCCCTGCGCCTGAAGGACGGCGCCGAGATGCTGCGCCGCCTCTTCGGTGGGCTCGAGGCGGAGGCTGGCGCGAAAATGCCGCGCCGCCTGCGCGTAGTCGTGGGTTTTCTGTTCCGCCGCGCCCAAGAACATTTGCGCGATGGCCCGCAGGCGGTTCATGTCCACCTGCCAACTGGCCGCCGTCACCGCCCGCGGCGCGCGTGAGGCGGTTTGCACGGCGACCAGCTGGGCGAGCTGCTTGGCGTCGGCCTGGGCGCGCGCCATGGCGCCGGGGCTGGACTCCAGCAGCAGTAGGTTCAGGACGGTGATGCGCTGGCCGATGTCGTTGGGCTCCAGATCCTGAAGGCGCTCGTTGTACTCCAAGACGCGCTGGGAATCATTGAGGGCGGTGGCGTCCTGGATCATCTGCTGGTAGATCGAGGTCGCGTCCGGGGTATGGGGATGGCGGCGCAGGTAGCGCTCCAGGCCGCGCATTTGGCGGCCTGGCTCCCCAATGTTCAGGAGCGTACCCAGCGTGGGGCCGCTAGCGGAGTGGGCCGGTGCGGTTGGCGCGCCGCTGGGCCTCTGGCCGGGGCGGCTCCACGCAGGCTGAAGCAGGCTAACAGCGAGCCAAATGGCGGCGAAGGGCACGCGAGACTCCGAGGGAAGCAGTAGCTTCTGCCTCTAGTCTAGCCGCGCGACCCGGCCAGGCGCTCGAAAAGGCGCTGGAAGTCGTTGACGCCATGGTAAAAGATCTCGATGCGGCCGCGACCGCGGCGGTCCCGCACCTGCACCTTGGCGCCTAGGGCGCGGGCCAGTTCCTCGGCGGCATGGCGCACGTTGGGGTCCTGGGGCGGGGGCGGCGCAGATGGGCGGGCGGGCTCATTCTCGCTGCGGACGAAGGCCTCCAAGCGGCGCACGCTCCATTCGCCGGCCAGGGCGCGCTCGGCGGTGGGCTTTTGCCGCTCCGTGGGCAGGCCCAGCAGGGCGCGGGCGTGGCCCATGGAGAGGCGGCCGCCCTCGACCCAGGCCTGCACCTCGAAGTCCAGCTTAAGCAGGCGGAGGTAGTTGGCGATGCTGGCGCGATCCTTGCCGGTACGCTCGGCGATGCGCTCCTGGGTCATGGCGAAGCGGGTGGCCAGCTGCTGAAAGGCGCGGGCCTGCTCCAGCGGGTTCAGGTCCTCGCGCTGGAGGTTTTCGATGAGAGCAAACTCCAAAGCGCGATCGTCTGGCAGCGCGCGGACCAGGGCGGGGATGGCCTTCAGCCCGGCCAGCTGGGCGGCGCGGAAGCGGCGCTCTCCGGCCAGGAGCTGGAAGCGGTTGTTCACCGGCCGCACCAGGACGGGCTGCATCACGCCCTGGGAGCGGATCGAGGCCGCCAGTTCCTCCAGCGCGGCGGGTTCAAACTGCTGCCTTGGCTGAAAGGGATTGGGTTCGATCGCGCCGAGCGGCAGATGGCGCACGGCGTCGGGGCCGGAGCCGGGGGCGGCGACGCCGGCCAGTTGCGCCGGCGTGGCCGGCACGGCCGGCGGGTTGAGCAGGGCGTCAAGCCCCCGACCCAAGGCTTTGCGGGGTGGATTGGGCGAGTTCACGTTCAATTACCTCCCGGGCCAACTGGAGGAAGGCCTCCGAGCCCTTGGAACGGACGTCATAGAGCAAGACCGGCTGGCCGTAGCTGGGGGCCTCGGCGAGGCGGACATTGCGGGGCACGGTGGTGCGAAAGATTTGGGCGCCGAAGTGGGCGCGCAGGTCGTTGGCCACCTGGCGGGACAGATGGGTACGTTCGTCGAATTGGTTGAAGACGACGCCGGCGATCTCAAGCTCCGGATTCCAGCGGGCCTGGACCGCTTGGATGGTGGCCAGTAGCTGCGACAGGCCTTCCAGCGCGAAGTATTCGCACTGCATGGGGATGATGACCGCATGGGCGGCGACTAAAGCGTTCAGCGTCAGCAGATCCAGCGCCGGCGGGCAGTCGAGAACGATGAAGCGCAGCCGTTCGGGGGCCTGCGCCAAGGCCTGGCGCAGGCGCTCCTCGCGCTGCTCGGCACCCAGCA
>DAHUYO010000066.1 GCA_027315185.1 Acidobacteriota bacterium | reverse complement strand
CGCGCCCGCGAAGGCCCTCCCGTCGCCGCACCTGGCGCCGCGGCCGTTGTAGAGTCGAAAGATGGCACAGAAACAAGATACCGGCGCTATCGCCGTGCTCGGCTGCGGCAAGATCGGGGAGGCGCTGGTGCGCGGCATGCTAGAGTCCGGATTTGCGGCGCCGGCGCAAATTCGCGCCTCCGCCCGCAGAACTCCGCGGCGGAACACGGGAATCGCTGCCGCCTCCGCCATCGCCAGCCCCTCCGAAACCGCCACCGGCGGCTATCGCGCGCTGCTGCACGGAGCGCCCGTCCTGCTCGCGGCCCTCACCGCCTCGCCCAAGCTCCCCGACCGCCAGTCTCGCCTTTTTCGCCCCAACACCGGACCGATTGACCACGCGCAACTCGCAGCGCAATTGGCGGCGCCGAACCAGCCCGGAAAGCAGCGAAGCCGAACCTCCGGAAGCCCCGGCGCAACCGCGGAGGATCCACGAGAAACGGGCTCAGCCTCCCGGAGCAAACCGCCGGCTGCCGGCGCGCGCTGCGACCCCGGCGCGGGCCCCGCTACAGATACGGATAGGGATTGACCGGGACGTTGTGGATGCGCACTTCGTAGTGCACATGCGGCCCGGTGCTGCGTCCGGAGTCGCCGCTATAGGCGATGACTTCGCCTTGGGTGACGTGTTCGCCGACGGCGACGGCGAAGGCGGAGAGATGGGCGTAGAGCGTCTTGAAGCCGTGGCCCTGATTGACGATGACGCAGTTGCCGTAACCGCCGAAGCGGGAGGCCCAAACGACAACGCCGCTGGCGGTGACGTGCACCGGCGTGCCGACGTCCACGGCGATGTCAATGCCGGGATGGAACGAGCCTTCCCCGGTAAAGGGATCGCGGCGTTCACCGAAGGGGCTGGAGATCCAGCCCTGCACCGGCCAAATGTCGGGGCGCCACAACTGTTCGCCCAGATGGTCCAACAGACGGCCGTCCAGCGCGCCGGTTTCCAGGGCCTCAAAGCTTTGCAGGCTGGCGGAATACAAATGCGCCGTGCTGGCGCTGTCGCTGACTTCCTGCAAATGGCCGCCGGGGGTCTGCTTGCCGCCAAAGCTGTACAGCGAGGAGACCTCGCTGGCGAGCGAGCCGAGGCTGGCCACCTCCGCCCGCGTGCGGCGGGTTTCGCGCCGCGCCGAAGCCAGCTGGCGAACCAGCGCCGCCCGCTCCTGCCGCAGATCGTGCAGCGCGCGCACCTTGGTCAGCATGTGGGTGTAGGAGCCGGCCAAGCCGAGCAAGGTGCCGGCGCCGACGACCGCGAAGACGACGAACAGCACCACCCACTGCACGGGGATGGGGATGCGGCGCAACTGGCCGTCCCAGTCATGCGTGACAATAAAGATGTAATAGCGCTTACGCATGGTGGCCGCTTGCGGAGACTCTCGGAATGTAGCAACGCCGTCGCGGGGTGTCAAGGTACGGGCGGCCAGGCCGGCCAGCCGCCGCCGGGCCCGGCCCGGAGCTGTCCGCGGGGCCAGGGCGGACGGAACGAGCGGCGCCCGCCGGCCTGGCGGACGGTCCGGCGCGGAACGGCGAGCGCAGGGACGCTAGGCGGATTCCATTTCCAGGCGGCGCAGATACTCGGCCCGGCCGCGCTGCACCGCCTCCAGGGCCGCGGCGCGGGGCGACCAGCCTTGGCTGGCCACATGCTTGCGCTCCAGCGTCTTGTAACTGCGGAAGAAGTGTTCGATGAGGCGCAGCTCGTCCTCGGTGACATCCTCCAGTTCGCGGACGTTGCGATAGGTGGGGTCATCCACGGCGGCGGCCAGAATCTTGTCGTCCTCGCCCTTTTCGTCTTGCATCTTGAGCAAGCCGATGGGCCGCGCACGGACCATCACGCCGATATCCAGCGGCTCGCTGATCATCACCAGGATATCCACCGGATCGCCGTCCTCGGCGATGGTGCCGGGGATGAAGCCGTAGGCGGTGGGATAAAACATGGAGGAATAGAGCACCCGGTCTAGGCGAAACACGCCGAGATGCACGTCATATTCATATTTCGTGCGGGTGCCGCGGGGGATTTCGATGATGGCGTGAACCTGCTCCGGCGCTTCGGCGCCGATCGGCAGATCCTTCAAATTACCCATGCCTGATTGTATCGGAGCGGTGCGGCAGCTCGCCGCCGACGGCGAGGCCGGGCTTAGAAAAACAGCGGCGCGAGCGGCGCGTCCTGTGGCGCGACGCACAAACGCGGGCGGTAACCGCGATAGGCGAGGGCGCGTTCGGCGGCGAGCTGCGCCAGCGCGGGGAGGTTGTTTTGCCGGCTTAGGTGCGCCAGCACCAGACACGCGGCGCGGCCGTCGAACTCGCCGGTCAAATATTCCGCCAGCCCGTCGTTGGACAGATGCCCCACGGAACTGAGTACGCGCTGCTTGAGGGCCCAATCGTAGGGTCCGGTCTTCAACATCTCCAGGTCGTGATTGGCCTCCGCCATCAGGCCGTCGCAACCTTGCATGGCCCGGCGCACGGCGGGCGTGAGATGGCCGAGATCGGTGATGATGCCGAGCTTGACGCCTTCGGCGCGGAAGGTGAAGGCCACCGGCTCGGCGGCGTCATGCGGCACCGGAACGGGATTCACCTCGATGTCGCCGATGGTGAAAGGGGCGTCGCTGCGGAACGCCTCCCAGCGCGCGATGCGCTCCGCCATCGGGCCCAGCGCCTGACGGGTTCCGCGGTTGGCATAGACGGGGACGGCGAAATCGGCGGCCAGCAGCCGCAGGCCCTGAATATGGTCATGGTGCTCATGGCTCAGGAGGATGGCGTGCACCGGCCCGTCCACGCCGGCAGCGGC
The DNA here is from genome assembly GCA_027315185.1 of Acidobacteriota bacterium. Classification (GTDB taxonomy): domain Bacteria; phylum Acidobacteriota; class Terriglobia; order Terriglobales; family SCQP01; genus JAKAUF01. The sequence continues at coordinate 18,176 of DAHUYO010000066.1, read as the reverse complement.
CATGCGGCGGCGAATTTCCCGGCGGCTGAAACCGGCGTCCACTACAACGGTGGTGCGCGTGGTGGAAATGACCGTGCAATTGCCGCGGCTACCGCTGCCCAAAATGGAAAGGCGCACCACGCCGACCATGTTAGCAGCGAGGGAATCCCTGTCGCAGCGATTTCTAACGCTGATTCGTTGCGGGATCGCGTCGTTCCTTTCGTTCCTTGCTGGTGTTCGCGACCGCTGCCGTGGAGTTCCCGCGCCGTTGGTGAGCGGCGCGGGACGGTAGCGCCAGAGTGAAGCACTCGCGCGCCGGTTGCCCCCGCCGGTGGCAGCTTGGCCGAAACTTTCTCCCGCGGGCGGCAATCTGAATAGAGGAACCCGGATGGGCACCCCGCCGGTCCATTGGCCAGTTGCGCGGCGCCAGCGGCGGCCGGGAGAATGCCGGGCAAGCGCGCTGTCGGCGATGGGCTCGCGCCGGCCCAGCCCGCGCCGGCGGGTAGCGCGGAGGCATGAGGGGAGGACGACATGGAACAACGGCCCGAAGCCAACGGCACGGGAAGACCGCGGCGGCAGCCCGGCGAGGGCCCGCTGGCGCGGCAAACACTGCTCGAATTGTTCCGCGCGCTGGTGGACAAGAATTATTCCGCCATCGGACTGAGCGACGCAGATCTGGCCGGTTACGTGACCCAGCTGCTGGTGGCGTTCGCGCGGCCGGCGCAGTTATACGCGGTGCGCGACCGGCAAGGGCGGGAGCTGCAAAACTTGGGCGCGCTGCTGGCCGCCAGCGATCCGGTGCATGGCGGCGCGGCGTCTTTCGAGCGGGAGGCGGCGGTGCGCCGCCACATCGGCGATTTCGCCCTGTTTTTCACCGGGATGTTTCCCGAGAGCCTGCGCGGGCGGCGGGGCGAAGACCGGCTGCTGGAGTATGTCGCCGCGGGCAAGGAGTCCTATCAGATCGTTAGCGTGTACGAAGAGACGCGGGCCGAGTGCGAGCCGCCACCGGAGCTGGCGGCGCTGGCGCTGCCGGTGGCCGAGGAGAGCGCGCCGCGGGCGGCGCTGTTCGCCGCCCTGGCGCGGCAGTTCGAACGCTGCATGTACGGGCTGAATCTGGTGAAGAGCGAGATCGCCAGCTACGGCGGCCCGGAGTATCAGGCGGCGCGCGATCTACTGATGTAAACTACGGTTAAATGCCTCTGTATGAATATCAATGTCCCGCCTGCGGCCGGCGCGTGGAGAAGATCCAGCCGGTGACGGCGCCCGAGACGGAGACCTGCGTTTGCGGGGGCACGATGGAACGGCTGCTTTCCGCCCCGGCGATTCAGTTCAAAGGCTCCGGGTGGTACATCACCGATTACGCGCACAAGAGCGGCAGCCCGGCCAACGGCGAAAGCAAAGCGGGCGAAAAGAGCGGGGACAAGAGCGGGGAGAAGGCCGCGGAAAAGCCGGCGGCGAAAGCCGCCGAGAGCGGTACGGCCAAGCCGGCGCCGGTCTCCACCTCCGGCGATTCCAAATAGCGGTTGCCGCAAGGCGGTCCGCAGCACGCCGCCCATCCGGGAGCGGCCTGAACTTGCATTGCGCGGGGGCCGCGTTGGCTGCGCGGCGTGCGGCCGGTGCAGGCGGCAAGCGGACTGAGCAAGCGGCTGAGCCGTCCAGTTCTGGGCGTACCGCCGCCGGCCGTCGCGGGGACCGCGGTGGCGGGCGGCAGCGGATGCTCGCTTTCACCCTCGACGCCGATGACGGCTGCTAGAATCCCTGTCTGAACTTCGGACGTCGCCGGAGTTGCCGTGATGCGTGTGACACGTTGCAGGTGCTGGTCCGGCGGCATGTGGCGCTGACCTCGACGCTGCCGGTGTTTGAGACCTTTGCTCCGCACCGGCCGCCGCTGGAAAGCCGTGTTTTGCTGGCGATGTCACCGGAGGCGCAGGTCGCCTATCTTGCCGTGCGGCGGCGCATCGGCGAGCAGACGCATTCCCCTTGGCCGTCGCTGTTGCGCAAGGAGATGGAGTTCGAGCGGAATTTTGCCCGCATGGGAGGCTTGCTGATGGCGGGCGAGGATCCCACCGGCTACGGCGGCGATTTGGCGGGATTCGGCGACCAGCGAGAGATGGAGCTGCTGGTGCAGGCGGGGTTCAGCCCGGCGCAGGCGGTGCAAATCTACAGCGAGAACGGCGCGCGCTTTCGGGGCATGGCGCGGCGCATTGGGACGCTGGCGCCGGGCAAGGCGGCGGACGTGGTGGTGGTGCGGGGCAATTTGGGCCGTGATATCGCCGCGATCGAACCGGTGCAACTGGTGTTCAAGGACGGCTTGGGCTATAGCCCGGCCAAGCTGCTGGCATCCGTGCAGGGCACGGTAGGGCGGTATTAATTTCCGCCGCCGCGGCGCCCTAGCGGCGAACCCTTCCGCAACCGGCTGCCCAGGGGCGGCGCCGCGACCTCCGAGGCGCGGCGCGGCGCGGGGCCGGTGGCCGACCGGTCCGCGCGGGGACGGGCATTTCGAGGCGGCGCGGCCGCCGCAGCCGGTGGCGTTGCGGGCAGTTGTATCCCAGACGTCCTAGGCACGCAAGCCGCGGGCGGCGGCTTGGGCATAGTAGGTGACGATCCAGTCGGCGCCGGCGCGGCGAATGGCGGTCAGCGTCTCCCACATGGCGCGGTCGCGATCCAGCCAGCCGCGGGCGGCGGCGGCTTCGATCATGGCGTATTCACCGCTGACCTGATAGGCCGCCAGGGGAACGGTGAAGCGGCGGCGGGCCTGGCGCAGCAGGTCCAGGCAGGGCAGCGCGGGCTTGACCATCAGCGCGTCGGCGCCTTCCTGCCAGTCGGCCGCCATCTCGGCCAGCGCTTCCCGGCCGTTGGCGGGATCCATCTGGTAGCCGGCGCGGTCGCCTTCCTGCGGCGCCGACTCCGCGGCCTCGCGGAACGGGCCGTAGAACGCCGAGGCATGCTTGGCGGCATAGGAAAGGATGGGCAGATGGGCAAATCCCGCGGCGTCCAACGCCTGGCGAATGGCGGCGACGCGGCCGTCCATCATGTCGCTGGGGGCCACCATGTCGGCGCCGGCGCGGGCGTGGGCGACGGCCGTGCGGGCCAGCAGGGGCAGCGTCGCGTCGTTGTCCACATGCAGTTGCCCCTGGCGCGGCGCCGGAACACCGCAATGGCCGTGCGTGGTGTATTCGCAGAGGCAGACGTCAGTGAGGACGGCGAGTTCCGGCGCCGCTTGTTTGAGCGCGCGCACCGCGCGTTGCACGATGCCGTCCTCGGCCCATGCGCCGCTGCCTTCGGCGTCCTTGGTTTCCGGCAGGCCAAACAGCAGCACGGCGGGAATGCCGAGCCCAGCGACGGCTTTCGCTGCTTCCGCCAGGCGATCCACCGAAAGGTGAAACTGGCCGGGCAGCGAGGGGATTTCGCGCCGCACGCCGTGGCCCGGGACCGCGAATAGGGGGCAAATGAGGTTCTCGCGGTGGAGGCGGGTTTCGCGGGCCATGCGGCGCAGCACGGGATGGTCCCGCAGGCGGCGCGGCCGGTGAACTGGAAACATAAGGCCAGTGTAGGAGATTCCCGCCGGCGACGGTGGCGCGGAATGGCGACGAAGCGCCGGCGCCTACGGCGCGGCGGGCGTGGCTAAGCGCCGGCGCCTACGGCGCGGCGGATGGGGCGCATACGGCGCTCGGCGCGGGCGCGGGCGCGTTCGCCGCCCTCGGCGAGGACGCGGTGCAGGCGGTCACGATCTTCCATCCAGGTGGTGAAGATGCGCCGCGGCTCGGCCAGCGAGCGCTCGATGGCTTGGAATAGGGCGTCCTTGGCCACCGCCCAGCCGGTGCCGCCGGCCATGAGCCGGGCGCGCAGGTCGGCGGCTTCCTCGGCGCTGGCGAAATGGCGATAAAGCTGGAAGACGGGCGACGCGTCGGCGTCCTTGGGGGCTTCGACTGGGGTGGAGTCGGTCTGGATCTGCATCACGCGCTTGCGCAGCGCCGCGGTGGGGGCGAACAGCGGGATGGTGTTGTTGTAGCTCTTGCTCATCTTCCGGCCGTCCAGGCCGGGGATGGTCTGCACCTCTTCCCGAATCAGCGGCTCGGGCGGGACCAAGATGTCGCCGTATGTGTGGTTGAAACGGAGCGCGATGTCGCGGCAAATTTCGACGTGCTGTTTTTGGTCCTTGCCCACGGGGACGAAGTTGGCGTCAAACGCCAGGATGTCCGCCGACATCAGCACGGGATAGGTGTAGGTGCCGGCGCTGACCTCGCGTTCCTGCGCGACGGCATCCTTGTACGCGTGGGCGCGGTCCAAAACGCCCTTGGCGGTGAAGCAACTGAGGATCCAGCTCAGCTCCATCACCTGCGGCACGTCGCTCTGGCGGTAGAGCAGCGTTCGCTCCGGATCCAGCCCCAGGGCCAGCCAGGTGGCGGCGACTTCGTCGCTGTAGGCGCGCAGCGCCTTGCCGTCATGCAGCGTGGTCAGGGCGTGGTAATCGGCGATGAAATAAAGGGTCTCGTATTGCCGCGCCAGTTCCAGGGCGGGGCGGAACATGCCCAGCAAATTGCCCAAATGGGGTTGGCCGCTGGGCTTGATGCCGGTGAGGGCGATGGGCATGGGCGATCAAAGGTAGTCGGGAATGCCAAGACAGCGGAACTGCATCCAGATGGTAGATGGTACGCCTGGCAGGATTTGAACCTGCGACCTTTCGCTCCGGAGGCGAACGCTCTATCCAGCTGAGCTACAGGCGCACATGACCCGACACATTGATTTTACCCGCAGGCAGGCTCGGGCGGGACGATAACCGACGAAAGGGCCGCGGGAACCGAATGACGGGCGCGGGCTCGAGCCCCGGCGGCGAGGCGGACGAACGGGCCTGGGGACGCGGGCGGCCTTGTCCGCCCCACGAATTGCGGACCGGCGGCCAGCGCCCCCAGGCGCAGCGGGGGCGGGCTTTGCCCGCGGGCGCCGGGCTGAGGCGCACTCAGTCCAAAGGGGTTGCGGCCGCCCACCATGGGAGGTGTGAAAAGAGTAAATAGGGTGAGGTACGGGAGGAACAAACCTCGATACAATCGAGGAACATCAGTCCCCGTGGGCCGGGTTGCGCGGCGGCGGGACTGAACCAACACGAGCTTATGCGGCGCAAATTGGGGCATGGGTTGTGGTGCGCGGTTTGGGTATGGGCTTTGGCCGGACTGGGCTGGGCTGCGGTGGGTCCGCTGCCGGCGCTGGCGCCGGCACTCACTACGCCCCGGCGGGTGGTACATCGCCGCGTTCGGCGGCGCTATGTGCCCCAGACCTGGACCGCCAAACCGTTCGCTCGCGGCCTAGCGGCGGATGACGTAATCGGCGGCGAGGTTCCGCGGGTGCGGCAAGCGGCGGTGGACGCGCTGGGGGATTACAACGGGACGGTCGTGGTGGTGAACCCGAACAATGGCCGCATTCTGGCCATGGTCAACCAAAAGTTGGCGTTGTCGGCGCAGTACGAACCCTGTTCGACCACCAAAATCGCCATCGCCCTGGACGCCCTGCGGCACGGCATCATCAATGAAAATACTCCGGTGCGCATCGGCCGGCGGCGCTACACCACGCTGACGCGAGCGCTGGCATATTCCATCAATGCGTATTTTGAGGCGGTGGGACGGCGGCTGGGCTTTGCCGAAGTCAGCGCCTACGAGCGGCGGCTCGGCCTGGGCGCCAAGGTGGGCTGGCATATTCCCGGCGAGCGAGCCGGCATTTACCCGCAGGCGCCGCCGCGGGGGGGCGTCGGCAAGCTGTGCAGCTTCGGCGCCGGGATTCACATCTCCCCGCTGCAACTGGCCTCGATCGTATCCACCATCGCCAACGGCGGCACGATGTACTGGCTACAGCATCCCGCCAACGCCTATCAAGCGGCGCATTTCGTGCCGCGCATCCGCGGCCATCTCGCCATCGCCCGGCTGGCGCCGGCGGTGCGGGATGGCATGATGGCGGCGGTGGATTACGGAACCGCCCGCGGGGCGTATATGCCCGGAATGGCGGTGCTGGGCAAAACCGGCACCTGCAGCCGCGGCGGGACGCGCTTCGGTTTGTTCGCTTCCTATTTGGGACTGCGCCATCCCAGCCTAGTGGTGGTCGTCATCCTGCGTGGCAACGGCATCGTCTATGGGCCAAAGGCGGCCATGGTGGCGGGGCGCATATACCGCCGCCTGAATCACGAGTTCTACTTCGCCGCTAACCGTGGCGGCCGCCGCCGCCGTCGCGTGGTCGCGATCGCTCTGCGCCGCCGCCGCTACGCGCGCCGCTAGCGGCGCGACCTACCGGCCGAGTTGAATCGGCGCGGATTTTGTGCAAACGTGGCCTTGAAGGAATGCAGGCCAATTTGTCGCACGGATATTTGCTGTTTTGGTCGCAGTGGCGCCGCCGCTTTACCGACACCGGAGCCATTGCTCCCAGTTCGCCACAATTGGGCCGGGCGCTGACCGAGCCGCTGCTGCAACGGCGTGGCGGGCCGATGCGCGTGCTGGAGGTGGGAGCGGGCACCGGCGCGGTGACGCGGCAGGCGCTGGCGCGGTTGCGGCGCGGCGACGCCTTCGACGTTTGCGAAATCAACCCCGAGTTTTGCGCCTATTTGTCCGCGGCGCTGCGCCAGTGGGACGAATCCGCGCCGGGAGTGCGGGTGCGATTGTTGCAAGCGGACGTTCGCACCATCCCATCCGGCGACAACGGCGCCTATGACCGCATCATCTGCGGCCTGCCCTTCAATAATTTCGCCCCCGCGCTGGTCAGCGAGCTGTTCAACCATCTCTTGAGTCTGCTGGCGCCGGGCGGGGTGCTGTCCTATTTCGAGTACACCTGGCTGCGGCAGTTGCGCATCGGCCTGATGGGCCCGGGGCCGGAGCGGGAGCGACTGCGCGCGATCACGGAAATTTCCCGGCGGCTATGGGCGCGGCATGAATTTGATTCCACCGCCGTGTGGTGGAACCTGCCGCCTGCCACGGCCCATCACCTGCACGCGTAGCACCCGCTGGTGACAACTGGTCCCGCCCGCCGGCGGTTCGCCGCCGCGCCGCGACAGGCCCGAGCTAGCGGCGTTCCAGCGCGTCCAGCGGCTGCGGCGCCGCCGCCTGAACGTCGCTGAATCCGTGGCGCGCGTTGCTGGCTAGATAATGCTCATGCGCGCGCTCCCAGGCGGCGTCATCCGGCGGGCCGAACAGCCGCGCGTAGAGCGGGCTGCCGGGAAAGGCGAACACGGGAACCGGCGCGGAGACCCATACGCCGGCGGCGATCAGCTCCTGGCGCCAGGCGGCGATCGCCTGGCGGTCATCGTCCGGCTCGGCGATCAGATTGGCCTGCACCCAGGGAATGCGCCGGCGGGCGAATCGCAGCAACGCGGCGATGCGGGCGGTGGAGAGGCGACAGTTTTTGGCGAAGCGTTCCCGCCCCTCCGGCGTGATGCTCTCAATACCGCACTCCATCGAGATGCAGTGCGCCGCGGCCAGCTCCTCAAGCGAATCCTCATCCCATAGGTCTATGCGCGTTTCCATGCCAATCGTCAGCGGCAGCTGCGCCAGGCCGGCGAGCAGCTCCCGCCGCCGCGGGCCACAGCCGAAGATCTCGTCTATGAAGTACACGTAATCGAAGCCGGCACGCGCCAGCGCCTCGGCCTCGGCGAGGACCACCGCCACCGGGCGCAGGCGGAAGCGATTACGGAACAGCGTCTTGTTGCAGAACGTGCAGTTCCAGGGGCAGCCGCGGCTGAACTCCAGCTCCACGCCGCGGCCTTGGCCTTGAAAGACGTGATGGCGGTGGCGGCGGCGCGCCAAGGGATAGTCATGCCAATCCAGCGCGGAGAGCGCCGCCATATCGGCTTGCGGCAAGCGGGCATCCACATGCACGCCGCCCGTGCCGCGCCAACAGCAGCCTTCAATCCGCCGCCAGTCTTCCGCCGCTAGCCGCGGCAGTATGAAGTCCGGCTCGCCGCGCAGGGCCACGTCGCAGTCCAGCTTGCGCAGCGTGGCGGCGGGGGTGGCGGAGGGATGGGGGCCGATGGCCACGGTGACCCCGGCGCGCGCCGCCGCCAGCCACGCCGCGGGCAGGCGCAGTTCCGGTTGCGGGCAGCGCCAAAACAAATACGTGGGCGCGGTGGTCAGAACCGTAAAATCGGGACGGAAGGCGCGGACGCGGCGGCCCGACTCCGCCGCGCTGAGCCCCTCCACGTGTCCGTCCACGAGCAGCGTTTCATGGCCCGCCGCCTCCAGTTGCTGGCGGGCATAGAACAGTTCCAGGGGCAGGTGCGTCTCCTGGCAGCCGAAATAACTGGAGCCGGCGAAGTCCCAGTTCGGTTGCAGCAGCGCGTACCTCATGCCGCCCGCTGCCGCTGCGCTAGCCGCGCCTCCCGGTCCCGCGCTTCCAACCAGGTGCAGAGGCGCTCCAGGCCCGCGTCGGCGGAGACGCGCGGGCGCCATCCGGTCAGGGCCTGGAAACGCGTGCAGTCGCTGCAATAGAAGGCCTGGTCGCCCTGGCGCCGGGGTCCAGGACGCAGCTCGATGGGGCGGCCATAGCGCCGTTCCAGCGCGGCCACCACCTGGCGCAGGCTGCGCCGGTTGGCCTCGCCGCCGCCAATGTTGAATGCTTGTCCGGCGGCGGCCTGGCGGCGGCTCCAAGCCAGTCGCATCGCGGCCATCAAGTCGTCTATGTACAGCAGGTCGCGCTGCTGCTCACCATCGCCGTAAATGTGAATCGGCTGGCCGGCCAGCGCCTGGGTGGCGAAGTGCGCCACCCAGCCTTGGTCCTCGCTGCCCAACTGCCCCGGGCCATAAATGCAACTCATGCGGAAGACCAGGGTCGGCAGGCCATAGACCCGGGCGTAGTCGAGGGTGTATTGGTCGGCGGCGCCCTTAGAGCAGCCATAGGGAGAATGGAAGTCCAGGCACTGCGCTTCGCTTACGGGGCGGTGCGGGTGGCCCGCCAGATCGCCATAGACCTTGTTGGTGGAAGTCACCAGCATGAAAGGACGCAGGCCGCTGAGCCGCGCTGCTTCCAGCACGTTGAACGTGCCCATGGCGTTGACCTCGAAATCGGCGCGGGGATCCGCCAGGGATCGCGTGACGGCGACCTGGGCGGCGAGGTGATAGATCTCGGTCTGGCCCTCGACGGCGGCGCGGACGAAGGCAAAATCCCGCACATCGCCGCGCAAGCGCCACGGCGGCTCGGGGTGCACCGCCAGCGCCGCCCAGCGCGATTCCGCCCCCTGGCGGGACAGATTGTCCACCGCGGTCACCTCCACGCCCGCGTTCAGCAACCAGCGGCAGAGATGGGCGCCGATGAAGCCGGCAGCGCCAAAAACCACGGCGCGGCGGGTGCGGCGCGGGGGCGGCTCGGAGGCGATCATAGCGTGCCTGCCCATTCCCGCCGCCAGAGCGGCTCCGGCGCGCTCGCCGCTTCCGGCGCCAACTCGCAGAGCCAAATCTCCGCCTCCGGTTGCGCCAAGACGCGCAGCCCCGCACTGCGCAGCAGGCCCATGGCGGCGGCGGGATTGGGAATCCACCAATTGGTGGGATCGCCCGCGAAGGCCTGCTCGATGAAGGCCATGCGGGGAAAATCCGCTTGTTGAAACGGGCGCGGATCCCAGAAATCGTAATCCGCCTGCGGCGGCTGGCGCGCCGGATCGCCTCGCACCATGGTCTGGAAAATCAGCCGGCCGCCTTCCGGCCGCACCCGGGTGACCGCCATGTCCAAAGCCAGCAGCGGATAGCGCAGGTGATAAAACAGGCCCATGAACAGGACGTAGTCGAAGCGATCGCGCAGCTCGGCCAGCTGATACGCGGAGAGATGACGGAACTCGACCTCCAGCTGGTAGATTTCCGCCGCGAAGCGCGCTTGGGCCAAATAGCGCGCATCCACGTCCACGCCCAACACACGCCCGGCGCCTCGGCGCTTCAGGGCAAAGGCGTAGTAGCCGGCATTGCAGCCCACGTCCAGAACGCTGGCGCCATCCAGATCGGAGGGCAAATAGGGCTCCAGCCGCCGCCACTTGTTGGCGGGGAAATCACCCAGGAAGTGATTCGGCGCGGTGGCGACACCGTCCAGGTCCAAATTGTGAAACCACTCCCCCAATTCGCCGACGCGGCGGCGAATCACGCTTTCCGAAGCTTCCGCCATCCAAGCTCAAGATGCGCGGCCGGCGGGATTTGCTGTGCGGGCGGGCGGGCGCGATTCGCGGAGGGGGCCGGCACCGGCCCTTTAGTGGTGGAAACTGCCGGCAGGGCAACCGGCTGTCCCGGGCGGGCAAGCGGCGGCGCACGACTGCGCCGCACAGCCGCGCTGGTGCGGCGCCCCTGGCAATTCGGCGCTGGGCGCAAGCGGCGGCGAACCACCCGCCGGGCGTGGGGACGCGGACGGGCTACCGCGCCGCCTGGGCCGCCGACTGGGGTGCGATGCTCCGGCCCACGGCGGTGGCGATCAGCCGCAGCTCCGGCATCAGTTCCTCGAACTGGCGCAGCTGCAGCGACTGCGCGCCGTCGCTGAGCGCGCGGTCGGGGTCGGGATGCACCTCGATCAAGATGCCGTCCGCCCCGGCCGCCACCGCGGCGCGGGCCATCGGCGCCACCATGTCCCGGCGTCCCGCGCCGTGCGAGGGGTCGGCCAGAATGGGCAGATGGGAGAGCTTTTTGACCACGGGCACGGCCGACAGATCCAGCGTGTTGCGGGTGTAATTCTCGAAGGTGCGGATGCCGCGCTCACAGAGGATGACCTGATAGTTGCCGCCGGCCATGATGTACTCGGCGGATAAAAGCAGCTCCTCGATGGTGGCGGAGATGCCGCGTTTCAGCAGCACCGGGTGACGCAGCTTGCCTAGCTCGCGCAGCAGGTCGTAGTTTTGCATGTTGCGCGCTCCCACTTGCAGCACGTCCACGTACTTTTGCATCAGCGGAATTTGCTTTTCGGCCATCACCTCGCTGACCGCCACCAAGCCGAAGCGGTCGCAGGCCTCGCGCAGCAGCTTCAGCCCCTCCTCGCCCAGCCCTTGGAAGCTGTACGGCGAAGTGCGGGGTTTGAAGGCGCCGCCGCGCAAGCCGCGGGCGCCGGCGGCGGCCACGCGCTCGGCGGCGGCGAAGAGCTGCTCCCGGCTTTCCACCGAGCAGGGACCGGCGATGATGGCCACTTCCGGCCCGCCGATGGTCATGGGGCCAACGGTGATGCGCGTGCCTTCCGGCCGGAAGCCGCGGCCGGAAAGCTTGTAGGGCGTGGTGATGCGGTGCGCCTCGGCGACACCCTCCAGGACGTCAATTTCCCGCGCGTCGAAATCCGCGGGCACGCCGACGCAGGCCAGCACAGTGCGCTCGACGCCGGTGGTGCGGTGAACATCAAAACCGAGGGCCAGCAGGCGATCCGTCACCGCTTGGATCTGCTCATCGCTGGCGCCGGGCAGCATGGCGACAATCATGATTTCGGCTCTTTGCGAGGTTGCGCGGGCGGCGCGGCCGGCTCGCCGCGCTCCGCCGGGAATGATTCTGGCCCGTCCGCCAAGGGATTGGCGGCGCCGATGGCCTCATAACGTTGAATGGCCCGCATCTCGTCCACGATGCGCTCGAAGATCAGGCGCAGGGCCCGGTCGCTGAGCGGCCCGTGGTTGGCCTGACGGACGTTGCCCAGCACGATCTGCTCCCGCCCCGGCTCGTAGATGGGCAGGTCGCGGTTCCGCTTCAGGCGGCCGATTTCCAGCGCGCAATGGCAGCGGCGGTTCAGCAACTCGACGAGTTGGCGGTCTATAGCGTCAATTTGCTCGCGCCAGGCGGCGATATCCACGCAAGGCTCCTGAATGCTTGGGCCGGATTGTCCGGGAAGGTTAAAGTATACCGGCAACGCGCACCCACGCCGCCGCGCGTTGCGGCACGCGGCGCGAGCGGGGACCGCATGCGGCGGCGCGGCACGGCTTAGCCGCGCAAGGTGCGCAAGAAGCTCGCGGCGGCCGGCGCGGCCGCTCCGGGTCCGTCGCGCTGGACCGCGGCATGCACCGCCGCCACCAGCGCCGTACCCACCACCGCCCCATCGGCGAAGCGGCCCACCTCCTCCACCTGCGCCGCGGTGGAAAGGCCGAAGCCCAGCGCGATGGGCAGGGTGGTATGGCGGCGAATCCGCGCCACCAAATCGCGCGCCCCGGGCGGCACCTGCTCCCGTGCTCCGGTGACGCCGGTGCGGGACACGGCGTAAAGAAAGCCGCGGGACGCCGCCGCGATCGCCGCCAGCCGCGCCTCCGGCGAGGTCGGAGCAGCCAAGAACACCGGCTCCAAGCCGCGCTCCGCCAGCGCCTGGCGGTATTCCGCCGCTTCTTCGGGGATGAGATCCGTGGCCAGCACGCCCTGCACCCCGGCCGCGGCCGCCGCCTGCGCGAAGCGCGCCCAGCCCAGGCGCAAGAACGGATTGACGTAGCCGAACAACAGCAGCCCCACCGGCGAGCGCCGGCGGATCTCCGCCGCCAGCGCCAGCACATGCTCCAGGGTGACGCCTTGGCGCAGGGCGCGTTCGCTGGCGCGCTGGATGACCGGGCCGTCCGCCACCGGATCGCTGAAGGGAACGCCCAATTCGATGATGTCCGCGCCGGCTTCGGCCAGCGCCAGGGCAATCTCCCGGCTGGCCTCCAGCGTGGGATCGCCGGCGGTAATGTAGGGAATGAGCGCGGTTCGTCCCGCCGCGCGGGCGCGGGCGAAGAACGGCGCGAAGCCGGCGCCAGCCGACGTGGCCGCGGGCGAGGAAGAGTGGGCGCGGGAATCGCTGGGCATTCGGCTAGTCCGCTGGCTAATCCGCCGCTCCGCCCAGGCCGAGCTCGCGGCTGAGGATCTCCATGTCCTTATCGCCGCGGCCGGAGATGTTGACGATGATCGCGGCATCCGCGCCGTGGCGGGGCGCGCGGCGGCGGGCTTCGGCCACGGCGTGGGCGCTTTCCAGCGCGGGTATGATGCCCTCGGTGGCGGCCAGAAAGCGGCAAGCGGCGAGCGCGTCGGCGTCGCCGCAGGCCACGTACTCGGCGCGGCCCTCATCGCGCAGCGCCGCGTGCTCGGGTCCGATCGCGGCATAATCCAGCCCGGCCGAGACCGAATGCGTCGCCGCGATCTGGCCCGCGGGGTCCTGAAGAATATAGGAGAAGGTGCCTTGCAGCACGCCCGGGCTGCCGCCGGCGAAACGCGCCGCATGCTCGCCTAGTTGCGGTCCCCGGCCGCCTGCCTCGACGCCGGTTAGGCGCACGCCGGCGTCGGCGAGAAAGCCGGAAAAAATGCCGATGGCGTTGGAGCCGCCGCCGACGCAGGCGATGACCTCCGCCGGCAGCCGCCCCTCGGCCTGCAAGATCTGCGTCCGCGCCTCCCGGCCAATGCAGGCATGGAATTCCCGCACCATGGCCGGATAGGGATGCGGTCCCAGCGCCGAGCCGAGCAGGTAATGGCTGCGCTCGCAATCCGCCACCCAGTCGCGCATGGCCTCATTGATCGCGTCCTTCAGCGTTTGGCTGCCGGCGGCGACGCCGCGCACCTCCGCGCCCAGCAGCCGCATGCGAGCCACGTTCAGCGCCTGGCGGGCCATGTCCTCGCGCCCCATGTAGACCACGCACTCCAGGCCCAGCAGCGCCGCCACCGTGGCGGTGGCCACGCCGTGCTGGCCGGCGCCGGTTTCGGCGATCAGCCGCTGCTTGCCCATGCGCCGGGCCAGGAGCGCCTGCCCGAGGCAGTTGTTGATTTTGTGCGCGCCGGTGTGCAGCAGGTCCTCGCGCTTCAAATACACTCGCGCCCCGCCGGCCTGTTGCGTCCAGCGGCGGGCAAAATACAAAGGCGTCGGCCGCCCGGCGTAGTTCGCCAGCAGGTCGGCCAGCTCGGCCTGGAAGGCTGGGTCCGAGCGTGCAGTCAGCCATGCGGCCGTCAGCTCCTCCAGCGGCGCGACCAAGGTTTCCGGCACATAGCGGCCGCCGTAGAGGCCGAAACGTCCTTGCGGCGAACAGGCTACCGGCGCGGGAGCCGGGGATGCGGAGCCGGACGACTGTGGGGAGCGGGCCATCCGCTATTATGCGGCTCCCAGCGCGGCGAAGGCGGCGCGGGCGGCTTGAATGAAGGCGATGACCTTGGCCGGATCTTTTCTCCCCGGCGTGCGCTCGACGCCGGAGCTGACGTCCACGCCCCAGGGCCGGGCGCGGCGCACGCAGACGGCGACGTTGTCGGGGTCCAGGCCGCCGGCGACGATGATGCGGGCGCCGGTGGTTTGGCCCAGCGCCGCCGCCCGCGACCAGTCGAAGCGCTCGCCGCTGCCTCCCGAACCGCCGTCCAGCAGCAGCGCCGCGGCGTGCGGCTGCCAGGCCGCCAATTGCGTTTCGGCGTCGGGTTGCCGCATCCCCACGGCCTTCCAAATCGCCACGCCGGGCAGCGCCGCCGCCAGCTCCGCCGCCAGCGATGGCGGCTCCTGGCCGTGCAGTTGCAACGCGGTCAGCCCCGCCGCCTCCGCCGCGGCCCGCAGTTCCGGCGCCGTGGCGTTGACGAACACGCCCACGCGCAGCGGCCCCGGCGGCAGTTGCGCCGTGATCTCCGCCACCGCCTTCGCGGTCATTTGCCGCGGGCTGGGGGCGAAGACGAAGCCCAAGGCGTCGGCGCCCGCTTCCGCCGCCACCAGGGCGTCGCTGGCGCTGGTCAAGCCACAAATCTTGATCATCGGCCGGTCATCCTCCCTTCCTCCGCTCTGGCCGCCGCCGTCCGGACGCCGCCGCCGCGGCGAAGCTTACGCCCTCGCCTCCAGCAACTCCGCCAGCGCCGCGCCGGGATCCGCCGCGGTCATGAAGCGCTCCCCGATCAGCGCCGCGCCATAGCCCGCCGCCGCCGCCCGCCGCAGGTCTTCCCGCCGCCGCAGCCCGCTCTCCGCCACGGCCACCACGCCCGCCGGCAGCTGCGCAGCCAGCTCCAGCGCCCGCGCCGGATTCACCTGAAACGTCCTCAAATCACGGTTGTTCACTCCCAGCAGCGCCGCGGTGTCCGGCGCCGCGGACAGCGCCGCCCTGGCCCGCCGCAGTTCCGCCGCATCGTGTACCTCGACCAGCGCCGCCAGGCCCGCTTCGCCCGCCGTGCGCAGCAGCGCCTGGATCCGGTCGTCGCGGAGAATGGCGACGATCAGCAGCACCGCGTCGGCGCCGTTCGCCGCCGCCTCCCAAATTTGGTACTCAGCCACCGTGAAGTCCTTGCGCAGAATCGGCAGCGCGCAGGCGCGCCGGGCCAGGTCCAAATACGCCAGGTCGCCGCGAAAATGCGGCCCTTCCGTCAGCACCGACAGGGCCGCCGCGCCGGCGCCGGCATAGGCCTGGGCGATGGCGGCCACGTCCAGCTCCGCCCGCAGCAGCCCGCGTGACGGTGAAGCTTGTTTGATCTCCGCGATGATCGCCAGCCCCGCGGGGTTCTCCCGGCCGGCGCGCAGCGCGGCGACGAAATCCCGCGGCTTCCGTTCCGCCGCCCGTGCCCGCAGCCGCGCCAGCGGCGCGGCCTGCTCCGCCGCCGCCAGGCGCCGCCGCTCCGCCGCCAGAATCGCCTCCAGCGCCGCGACCGGGCTTTCCGGCTGGGCGTCCATCGGCGGCGCGCTGGGCGAACTCTCGCTCATATCCCGAGTGTAGCCGGGGAGCGGCCCGCTGCGCCCGCCGGGCCGGCCGAACAGGATCCGCGCCGCCGCCTGGTGCCGCCAGCGCGAACGTCGGCGCTCCAGCCCGCCCGGAACGGTGCAGCTGTTTCGCGCCGACCCCGCCCCACATGCCGGTGGCGCGACCCGGCGACCAAACTGTGGCAGCTTGTTGGAATGACCCTCGACGAGTTCCGCCGCCGCGGCCATGAGCTGATTGACTGGATCGCCGATTATCGCGCCGGCCTGGCCGCGCGCCCCGTGCTGGCGCCCACCGTGCCCGGCGAGGTACGGCGCCAGTTGCCCGCCGCGCCGCCAGAGCAGGCGGAAGACTGGGCCGCCGTCCAGCGCGATCTCGACGCGGTCATTCTTCCCGCGCTGACTCACTGGCAGCATCCCCGCTTTTTCGCCTACTTTCCCGGCAATGCCGCACTGGCCAGCGTGCTCGGCGACATGGCGGCGGCGGGGTTGGGCACGCTCGGCCTGGCCTGGCAATCCAGCCCCGCGCTGACGGAATTGGAGGAAGTGGTGGTGGATTGGCTGCGCCAGATGCTCGGCCTTAGCCCCGCCTGGAGCGGCGTGCTCGCCGACACCGCCTCCACCAGCAACTTGGTCGCCCTGCTCTGCGCCCGGGAGCGCGCCACCGAGTTTTCCCTGGACCGCGGCGGATTGCGCGAGGCGCCTTGCCCGCTCACCGTCTACACCTCGGAGCAAAGCCACAGCTCGGTGGAAAAGGCGGCGCTCTTGGCCGGCTACGGCCGCCATCATCTGCGCCTGGTGGCGTGTGGCGCGGATCTCGGCATGGACCCCGCCGCCTTGGCCCAAGCCCTGGCCGCCGACGCCGCCGCCGGCCGCCAGCCCTGCGCCATCGTCGCCACCGCCGGCGCCACCGCCGCGACCGCGTTCGATCCCATCGCCGCCATCGCCGCGCTCGCCCGGCAATACCGCTGCTGGCTGCACGTGGACGCCGCCATGGCCGGTTCCGCCATGATCCTGCCGGAGTGCCGCGAACTTTGGCGCGGCATCGAGGAGGCCGACTCGCTGGTCCTGAACCCGCACAAATGGCTGGGTGCGGTCTTCGATTGCTCCGCCTATTTCGTCCGCGACCCGCAGCACCTGATCCGCGTGATGTCCACCCACCCCAGCTACCTGCAATCCGCCGTGGACGGCGAGGTCAAGAATTACCGCGACTGGGGCCTGCCGCTCGGCCGCCGCTTCCGCGCCTTGAAGCTCTGGTGCTTGATCCGCGAGCAAGGCGTTGCCGGTTTGCAAGCCCGGCTGCGCCGCGACCTGGCCAACGCCCAATGGCTGGCCGAGCAGGTGCGCACGGCGGCCGATTGGCGCGTGGTCGCTCCCGTCCGCCTGCAAACCGTCTGCGTGCGCCATCAGCCGTCCGGGCTGGAAGGCGCGGCGCTGGACCGCCATACCCGCGCTTGGTGCGACCGCGTGAACCGTTCCGGCCTGGCCTTCCTGACTCCCGCCACGCTCCAGGGCCAGTGGATGGTCCGCGTCTCGATCGGCGCCGAAGCCACCGAGCGCGCCGATGTCGCGGCCGCCTGGGCCGCCATGCAGCAAGCCGCCGCGGCGGAGGCGGAGAGCGCTTCGGCCTAACCCCCGGCGGCGGCCGCGTCCGCACTTTTACCGCGTGGCGCGGCCCCAGCCCCGCCCGCGGCGGGGCGTCCGGCGCGGGGCGCCGTTTTGGCCTCCAAGCCCGTTCGAATCGGCCCCGCGGTCTCTCACGGTTTTCAGGTACTTTCGTGATTCCTGCACACTGAAAACAAACCGGTTAACTCAATTTAGAACATTAGGATTTGCTCGGAATGAGAGACTCTCTCACGCTCTCCATTCCGCTATTGCTGGGCGCGGGCCCCACTGCGGCTGCGCCGCGTGTCCCGCTTACGCGCCCCGGCCATTCGGCGCCGGCCGCGCCGCCAAGTCCCCGTCCATTTCCCGGCCTCGCGCCCGCCACGGTTGCGCCGGACACCGCGGTCATGGTTGCGGTGACTGCTCGGGCCAGTTAGAGTAATCGCCGGAGGCAAACAGGATGAATCAGCGTATGCAGCGGCGGGGAATGCCCGCGGCGCCGGCGGGCTGGATGGCGGTGGCTGTTTTGGCGGCGGCGGCGATGATGGCCCTGCCCGCGCGGGCGGCAGGCCCGCGGGGCTCCGGCCAGGGCTTCGCCCTGAAAAGCGGCGACCGCGTCTGCTTCTACGGCGACAGCATCACCGAGCAGCGCTTCTATCCCGCCGAGGTCGAGACCTATACGCTCACCCGCTTCCCCAACATTCGGGTCCGCTTCGTGGACGCCGGCGTCGGCGGCGATACCGTCGGCGGCGGCTGGGCCGGCAAGATTGATCTCCGCCTGCGCCGCGACGTCTTCCCCTTCCACCCCAACATCGTCACCATCATGCTGGGCATGAACGACGCCGGCTATCAGAAGTTCAACCCCAAGCTCTTCACTCGCTTCCAGCGCGGCTATCGCCACATCATCGCTTCGCTCCAGCGGCATCTGCCCGGCGTCACCATCGTTCTCATCGCCACCTCGCCCTTCGACGACGTCACCCAGCCGCCGCAGTTTCCCGGCGGCTACAACGGCGTTT
>DAHUYO010000065.1 GCA_027315185.1 Acidobacteriota bacterium | reverse complement strand
CCTCCGTCCGCCGCTTCTCCTGTTGCCTAGCCACAGATCATCGCACAGCTTCTTTGGGAAGGCAACAGGAAACGGCCGTGGCCCGCGGCGCGCGGAAGGCGACGCAGTTGCGGCTGGAACCCCAGCCTCGCGCCTCCGCTTAGCCCGGCCAGCGGCAGCGCCGCGAACCGCCGGCCTCCCCGCCCCCCGCGCGCGCCCCGCCTGTGGCATGATGCCCGCATGCGCCGCGCCCTTGCCCTCCTGGCCTTAGTCGCCGTGACTGCCGTGACCGCCGCCGCCCAGTCACAACCGGCCTATAAGAACCCCCGCCTGGCCATCGCCGACCGCGTCGCCGACCTGATGCGCCGCATGACGCTGCAGGAAAAAATCGAGCAGCTGCTCCCGCACACCGGCGGCATGCTGGACACCACCGGAACGTTCCCCGCCTCCCAGTTCGGCCGCCTGATGGCCGAGCAGTTCAACGTCCGCAACCGCCTGACGCCGGAGCAGCTCGCCATCCTGCACAACGCCATCCAGCGCTATCAAATCGAAAAGACCCGGCTGGGCATCCCGACCTTTTTCTACGGCGAGGCGCTGCACGGCTTCATGGCCCGCCACGCGACCATGTTTCCCATTCCCATCGGCCTGGCCAGCACCTGGGATCCGTCGTTGGCGCGCAAAATCTACACCGCCGCCTCCGACGAAGCCCGTTCCGAGGGCGTGACGCAGGTATTCGCCCCCGACCTGGATCTGGGCCGCGATCCCCGCTGGGGGCGGACCGAAGAGACGTTCGGCGAAGACCCCTGGCTGGTCAGCCGCATGGGGCTGGCGGAGGTTTTGGGACTCCAGGGGCGGCATTACCGGATCGGGGCGCATCACGTCCTCGCCACCACCAAGCACTTCACCGCCCATGGCGAGCCGGAGGGCGGCACCAACGTCGGCCCCGCCAATTTCTCCCAGCGCAAGCTGCGCCAGGATTTTCTGTTTCCCTTCGAGGTGGCCATCCGCCAAGGCCATGCCCGCAGCGTCATGGCCTCCTACAACGAAATTGACGGCATCCCTTCCAGCGTCAATCCCTGGCTGCTGACCAAGGTGCTGCGGCAGGAATGGGGCTTCCGCGGCTACGTCACCAGCGACGGCTCCGGCCTGGAGGATCTGGTGCGGCGCCATCACTCCGCCCCCAACTTCGCCGACGCGGCGCGGCTGGCGCTGGCCGCGGGCGTGGACTTCGACCTCTCCAACGGCGCCGTCTACCGCAACCTGCTCTGGGAGGCCCGCGCCGGTCTGGTTCCGGTCGGCGAAATCAACCGCGCCGTCCGCGACATCTTGCGGGAAAAGTTCCGCCTCGGGCTTTTCGATCATCCTTATGTTCCCGATCCGGCCGCCGCCAACCAAATCGTCGGCAGCGCGGCGCATGACCGGCTGGCGCTGCAAGCGGCGCAGGAAAGCATCATCTTGCTGAAGAACGCCGCGGCCCAGGGCGGCGCCCTGCTGCCGCTCGATCCGCGCCGCTTCCGGACCATCGCCGTCATCGGCCCCGACGCCAAATACGTCCATCTCGGCGGCTACAGCCGCGGCCCGCGCCACCAGACCAGCATCTTGCAGGGCATCCGCAAGCTGGCCGCCGCCCGCGGCGTGCAGGTGCTCTATGCCCGCGGCTGCCGAATCACCACGGAAATCAACGCCCACACCCCGCCCTGGTACGCCTGGTACGAAAATGGCATCTTTCTCCCCAACCCCGCCAACCAGCGGCGCCGCATCGCGCAGGCCGTGGCCACCGCCCGCCGCGCCCAACTGGCGGTTCTGGTCATCGGCGAAAACGAATCCATTGACCGTGAAGCCTGGAGCCTCCAGCATCTCGGCGACCGTGATCACCTCAGCCTGTTCGGCGACCAGGAAAAGCTGGTTCGCGCCATCGCCGCCACCGGCGTACCCATCGTCGTGGTCCTGGTGAATGGCCGGCCCATCGCCACGGATTGGATCAGCGCGCATCTGCCCGCCATCCTCGAGGCTTGGTATCCGGGCCAGGAAGGCGGCTTCGCGGTGGCGCAGGTATTGTTCGGCGCGGTCAATCCCAGCGGCAAGCTGCCCATCACCATCCCTCATACCGTCGGCGACCTGCCCGACTACTACGATCACAGCCCGTCGGAAAACATCCCCTGGATCGGCACCAACCGCCAGCCCCTCTACCATTTCGGCTTCGGCCTCAGTTACACCACCTTCCGCTTCAGCCGCCTCGCGGTCCAACCGGCCGTCATCCTGCCCGGCGGGCGGGCGCAGGTCAGCTTCGACGTCACCAACACCGGCCAGCGCGCCGGAACGGAGGTCGCGGAACTGTACATTCATGAGCGTTCCAGCGTCGTCGCCCAGCCGGTTTTGGAGTTGCGTGGATTGCGCCGCGTCGCCCTTCAGCCCGGCGAGACCAAGCATGTGACCATTCCCTTGACGCCGTTCAAGCTGGCCCATTGGAACCGCCATCTGCGCCATGTCGTCGCGCCCGGCGCCTACGCGGTCAAGGTCGGCGGCAGTTCGAACGATCTGATCACCACCGTCCTCACCGTCGCCAACCCCGCCTCCGCCGCCGCGCAACGCATCCAGGCGGCGGCGCGGGCCCGTTCCGCCGGCTTCGACCGCATCGGCCGGCGTCCCTGAGCCATGCGGGAGCGCCGGCATCTTGCCGGCTTGCCCCGTCGACGCTCATTCAGGTCTGGCGGCGAGTCGCCACGGTGGCGCCGGCATCTTGCCGGCCTGCTCCATCAGCTCCGTTCAAGGCGAGGCTTTGCTCCCGTCGCCGGCGCGGCGAAAGTGGGATAGCCGTCCTCGGCTGTCAGTCCCGCCGGCGCGCGCAGCCATGTGGAGCATGCCTCCGGCTTGCGTGCGGACCGGCGGTCCGCGCCCCCATGCGCCGTGCGGCTCCCGCATCTAGCCGGTGGACAATGAATGCAACGAGCTCCGCATATGCCCCAGCCCACAACCACGCACCCCCAAACCAAGGCCGGCGAGCCCGCCGACTTCCGCCTCGATCACCAAATTGCCCTCGTCACCGGCGCCGCCCGCGGCTTGGGCCGCGAGATCGCCCTAGCGCTGGCCCGCGCTGGCGCCGACGTCGCCCTCGGCCTCCTGCACCCCGATTCCGCCGCCGACGTCTCCGCGGAAATCGCATCCCTCGGCCGCCGCGCGCTGCGCCTGCCCATGGACGTGACCGATCTGGCCCAGGTCCGCGCCGCCATCGCCGCCGCCGAGGCCCGGCTCGGCCCGCTCGACATCCTGGTCAACAACGCCGGCATCGGCTTCGGCAATCCCGCCGAGGAAGTTCCGGAGTCCGAGTTTGACGCCACGCTGGCGCTGAACCTGCGCGGAACCTTCTTCGCCTCCCAGGAGGCCGGCAAGCGCATGCTCGCCCGCGGCCGCGGCTGCATCATCCAAATGGGCTCGCAGGCCGGCGCTGTGGCCTTGCCCAATGAATCCATCTATTGCATGACCAAGGCCGCCATCGCCCACTTGACCCGCTGCCTGGCCGTGGAATGGGGCGGGCGCGGCGTCCGCGTCAACTGCGTCGCCCCGACCTTCATCACCACGCCCGGCACCGAACAATGGCTGGACGATCCCGCCTTCCGCCAAGACGTCATCACCCGCATCGCCGCCCTGCACCGCATCGGCCAGCCCCATGACGTTGCCGGCGCGGTCGTCTTCCTCGCCTCTCCCGCCGCCGCCCTCATCACCGGCCACACGCTGCTGATTGATGGCGGCTGGACCGCGCGCTAGCGCCCCGACCGCCAGGCTCACTTTTTCCGCCTCATTTCGATCCACCGCGACTCATTCCAAACGACTTAACCGTCGCGCACGAAATGAAAATGAGACACCTTGAGTTCGCACTTTGGGTTCGCTCCCCAGACCCAGGGCGGGCGCGTCCCCGCTGCTTTTCCCTCCGCAGACAACTCACGCGACTCACTCCACATCCAATGGAAGCAGGGGGAACGGTCGGATGCCTCCGCCCCGCCAGCGGAGGTAGACTCGCCGGTGGAGGGTGCGGATGCCCGCGGCGCCGCCATGCGCGGCTGAACTTTTTCGCCCACGGTGCGTCTTAAACCATGGGTTCAGCCGTAATTAGGGCAACAGGCTCAGCAATGGTTGGACAAGATTTGCGCTATGGATGGCGGCAGCTGCGGCGGTCGCCGGGGTTTGCCTTGGTGGCGATTCTGGCGCTGGCGCTGGGCATCGGCGCCAACACGGCGATCTTCAGCGTCATTGACGCCGTTCTGCTCCGGCCGCTGCCGTTTCCCCATCCGCACCAACTGGTCTGGCTGCGGGAGGACATGGGCTTTCCCGGGCCGTTCAGTGGCCCCGATTTCCTGGCCTGGCGGCAGCGCAACCATACGCTGCAAGGCATGGCGCTGTTCGCCGGCGCCAGCTACAACCTGACCGGCGGCGGCCGGCCGGTGCATGTGCAAGGGCTCCAGACCTCGGCCAACTTCTTTTCGCTGCTGGGGGCGCGGCCGCTGCTCGGCAGGACCTTCGCGCCGGGCGAAGACCAGCCCGGGCATGATCGCGTCGCGGTTCTGGGCTATGGGCTATGGCGCAGCCAATTCGCCGGGCGCCGGAACATCCTGGGCCACGGCGTCGAACTCAATGACCGCGCCTACACCGTCATCGGCGTCATGCCGCCCGCTTTCCGACTGCTACGCAGCTATCAAATTTGGACGCCGGAAAACATGAGCCCGCAGGCGATGGCCAACGCCGGCTCGCACCAATTCAATGTGATTGGACGCATGAAGCCGGGGGTAACCGTCGCCCAGGCGCACGCCGACCTCGCCTTGATCGCCCGCCAACTCCAGCGGCAGCATCCCGACACCAACACCAACGTCGGCGCGGACGTGTTTTCCCTGCACCGCGAGCTGGTCGGCGGGGCGCGCACTTCCCTGCTGATGATGCTGGCCGCGGTCGGCCTGGTCCTGCTGATCGCCTGCGCCAATGTCGCCAACCTGCTGCTGGCGCGGGCGGCGGCGCGGCAAAAGGAAATTGCCGTGCGCAGCGCGCTGGGCGCCAGCCGCGGCCGCCTGATCCGGCAACTGCTGACCGAGAGCATGATCCTGGCTCTGGCCGGCGGCGCGCTGGGCGCGGGAATGGCCGTAGTGGGAGTGCGCGCGCTGGCGGCGCTGCCGTCCGTCCATCTGCCCACGCCGCAGGCCATCCACGTCAACGGCGCCGTCCTGCTGTTCACCTTCGCCGTCGCGGTTCTCACCGGCCTGATCTTCGGCCTGGCGCCCGCATGGCAGTTGTCGCGGCCCGAAACCAGCGAGGAATTGAAGGGCGCGGCCGGCGGCGGCAGCAGCGCCAGCCGCCAACGCCGCCGCCTAAGCCACGCGCTGGTGATCGCGGAGATGAGCCTGTCGCTGATTCTCCTCGCCGCGGCCGGATTGCTGATGACCAGCTTCCTGCGCCTACGCGGCGTCAAGATTGGCGTGCGCGAAACCGGCGTGCTGACCGCCCGCGTCAGCCTGCCCCGCGCGCAGTTCTCCCAGCCGCA
The DNA here is from genome assembly GCA_027315185.1 of Acidobacteriota bacterium. Taxonomy (GTDB): domain Bacteria; phylum Acidobacteriota; class Terriglobia; order Terriglobales; family SCQP01; genus JAKAUF01. The sequence goes on along the minus strand of DAHUYO010000065.1, from coordinate 16,066 downwards.
GCCCATCTTGGCGTTCGCTCGCCGCTGGCTGGCGAAGGTTCGCGCCCTGCCCGGCGTGACCGCCGCGGCGATGACCGATCACTTGCCGATGGAAGGCGGGACCAACGGCGTCATTACTCTGTTCGGACATCCCACCAATCACAACAGCGCCGGCCAGTTGGTCGAGATGCACGGCATCACGCCGGATTATTTCCGCGTCATGGGCATCCGCCTGCTGCGCGGCCGGAAGCTGAACCGCGCCGATAGCGAGCGCGCCCTCAAGCTGGATACCGCCATGCTGCCCTACATGCTCTCCTCGGCCCAGCCCAGCGCGGCGCTGACCCGGGACATGGTCTATCCGGTGGACGTCAATGAGGCGATGGTGCGGCATTTCTGGCCGCATCAGAATCCCATCGGGCAGAAGTTCTCCTATTGGAGCGCCAGCGGCCCCTGGATGCAGGTAGTCGGGGTGGTCAGCAACGTGCGCGAATGGGGCGTGAAGCATCCGCCGGTTCCCGAGGAATACCAGCCCTTCGATGGCACCAACTTCGGCGGCACGATTTTGGTTCTCCATAGCACGCTGCCGCCGGCGGAGCAGATCGCTCCTCTGCGCCGCACCCTGGCGGCGGTGGATCCCAGCCTGCCACTATTTGGCGCCGTGACGCTGCGCGGCCTGTTGGACAGCCTGACCGGCTTCGCCCAGTTCCAGACCATGCTGCTCGGTATCTTCGCCGCCCTGGCCTTGGCGCTGGCGGCGGTGGGCATCTATGGCGTCATGTCTTATTTGGTGGCGCAGCGGACGCGGGAGATCGGCATCCGCATTTCGCTCGGGGCGGAGCGCGGCCAGGTGTTGGGCTTGATCCTTCGCCAGGGCCTGACGCTGGCGCTGGTCGGCATCGCCATCGGCATCGCCGGCGCAATTGCCGGCGGGCGGCTGCTGGCCAGCCTGCTGTATCACGTCCAGCCCAGCGATCCGCCCGTGCTTGCCGCCGCGGCGGCAACCCTGCTGGCGGTGGCGTTGGCCGCCTGCTGGCTGCCCGCCCGCCGAGCCGCGGCGGTGGACCCCATCCAAGCCCTGCGCCAGGAATAGCCGGAGCCGCCGCGTCCCGAAACGCAGGAACGGGCTCCCGCCCGCTGTCGCTCAGGCGTAGGCGGCCAGGGGTCGGGCGCGGTGGGGAAAAGCGCGGAGGATGGTGCGATCCCCGGTCACCAACAGAACGCCGAGGCGCTCCGCCACTGAAACGAACTCCAGGTTATAGGCCGTGCAGTTCGAGCGCGCGGCCAGCGCCAGCACGGCATCCACATCCGGAGGATGCTCATTTCCTCGCATGCGCGTTTCGGCGCGCCATGCCAGTTCCGCCGCGTCGCGCCGAGTGATCTCGCCGCGACGCATATAGCCCACAAGGACATTGCAAAACTCGGAGCGCCACAGGAACGGCGCGTGCCAATCGGAATCCCACGCCCCTAGTTTCTCCGCCGCCGCCGTCCAGGGCCCCGGAACTGACCAATACAGGGCACGTTCGTGTCCACAACGATCACCGCCGCCCCGCCCTCTTCATCCGGTTCAGCTCCTCATCGTCACGGATGCGCAGGCGGATGCGGCTGCGCACCGCGCGCATGGCTTCCAGCTCCGCATCATACCCCGCCGGCAGCTCCGGAAGCGAGGCACGTAGCCGGCGGATCACCTCGGCGTTCAGGCTGCGGTTCTCCGCGGCCGCCAGCTTCTTCAACTGCCGGTGCAGCGCGGGCGGCACGTTCTTGATGGGTCAAGCTGGGCATGCCACCACAATACAACCGTTTTGGTGGCGGTCGAGTCATGCCCCCGCAGCCTCAGCGCGGCGGCAGGCGGCGCGGCGACCTACGACCCCGATGATGCCGCTAGGCGGGAGCGGGCAAAGGCAATGACCGCGGGGCTCAGATATGTCGGCGGGGCGACGGCGAATGCGGGAATGTCATTGCGCGCGCCTGCGCCGCTTGAAACCGCATTCGCGGCGGGGCCACGCACTTTCCCCGCTGCCGGGGAAATTGCGCTGGCGCCGGATCCGGCGCCGACGATCAACCGGGCATCGGTGCGGGGCAACAGCGCGCGGGCGGACTCCTTGAAATCGGTGATCGCGGGATCCAGCAGGGTCAGAAACAGCTCCGGGCGGCGCAGCGCAACCAGGCTGTTGCTTTCGCAGATCACCCATCCCGCGTCGCCGGACTCCGCGCCCATTTCCACCGCCAACTGCGCCTCCAGCGCTGGAAGCGCCTGGGCCAGGGCGCCCATCCGCGTGCGCAGCCACCAGACCCGCCGCGCCCCGGCGCGCAGAAAGCGGGCCGTATCCTTTCGGCCGGCGGAGTTCCGTTCAGCGCTAAGCGCCCAATCGCCGTCCTCGCAGGCGCAGTCGCAGGCATGACCGCTGCGGCTGCAAATGCCATGTCCGAATTGGGTGATCTTGACCGCCGTCCAGTGGCGGTCGTTAAGAGCGGCGATCAGGCCGCAAACGGCGGCGGTTTTGCCCACGCTGCGCGACTGCCCGCCGACGACAACCCAACGCATGGTTCCATTATCCGCGCAGCGCACTCGCTGCGGACCCAGCCGCGGAGCGCCGCATCCGCGTGACGCCCTGCGCCTGCGGCGGCCGCGGGCAATGGATGGGCGCGGGCACCGGCCGCGCCGCGAGCGCTGCGTATCCCGCTAGCGCGCAGCCGCAGCCTCACCGCGAACCAACGGCGCGGCCCCCAACCGACCGTGCTAGCTGCCGAGGCGAAGCGGCAGCGCTAGCTCGTGGTGATGGTGGTGGCGGCGCTGGCTAGACCCTTGGCCGCGGCAGTCAGCGTCATGCTGCCCGGCTGATGGCGCAGCGATTGGACGATGGCGCAGCACCAGCCGTTGAAGGCGCGGCGGCGGGCGGCCAGGCCCTGAGCCTTGGGATCGGGCTTGTCGGCTTCATGGCTGCTGGGGTCGCCGTTGCCGACGCCGATGATGCGGCCCGCACCGGTCAGCGAGAACTCGACCTCATCAAACGCGGTGGGCACGACGCGTCCCTTCGCGTCCACAATGGACACGGCGACCACCGCGGCATCCTGGCCGTCGGCGGCCAGCGCGGTCAAATCCGCGGCGGCGTGCACGGCGGCGGGCTGGCCGGTGGTTTCGCGCCGGGCGGTCAGGACCAGTTTGCCGCCGCGATAGCCGCGGGCTTCCAAGGTTCCCGGCTCGAACTTCACTGACCATTGCGCATGGCCGTTGCGCGGCACGCGGCGCGCGCCCTGCGATTGGCCGTTCAGGAACAGCTCGACGCGCTCCATGTTGGTGTGGCACCAAACGTCAATCGGGCGGCCCTCCTGGCCGAACCAATTCCAATGCGGCAAAATGTGCAGCACCGGCTGATCGGTCCACCAAGCGCGGTAATAGTAGAAGTTGTCCTTGGGAAAGCCGCAGGTGTCAATGACGCCGAACTGCGAACTGATGCACGGCCAGGCGTAGGGCGTGGGCTCGCCGCGGTAGTCGAAGCCGGTCCAGACAAAGCCGCCGGCGAGATAGGGGCGGTTGGCGTAGACCTGCCACCACTCCTCGGCGGTTGCGCCCCAGCGCGGATTGTTGACGTCATAGGCGCTCAGCCAGCCGCGCGTCGGCTGGTAGGTGTAGATGCCGCGGGTGGAAAAGGTGCTGGCGGTCTCGGAACCGAAACAGGGCTTCTCGGGAAACTTGCGGTGATAGGCGTCAATGCGGGGGCCCAGGCCATAGTTGAATCCCTGCACGTCCACGACCTCGGAAAGGCCGTATCCCCAGCCATAGTTCATGGCTTCGGTGACCGGGCGGCTGGGGTCCAGGCGGCGAGCCAGACGCTTCATGCTGGCGGCGATGCGCGCGCCGCGCGGCGTGCCCTGCTCCGGCTCCTCATTGCCGATGGACCACAGCACCACGCAGGGGCGGTTGCGGTCGCGGCGAATCAGGCGCGCCAACTGGCTCAGCCCCTCGGGCTCGGAGGAGAACATCCGCGTCTCATCCATCACCATCATGCCCAGGCGGTCGCAGGCGTCCAGCACCGCCGGGGTGGGCGGGTTGTGGCTGGTGCGATAGGCGTTGACGCCCATCTCCTTGAGGCGGCTGACGCGGTAATACTGGATGCGGTCGGGCACGGCGATGCCGACGCCGGCGTGATCCTGGTGGTTGCAAACGCCTTGGATCTCCGTGCGCTCGCCGTTCAGGAAAAAGCCGCGATCGGCGGTGAAGCGAATGGAGCGGACGCCGAACTCCGTTTCCTCGCGGTCGGCCTCGCCCGCATCGGTCTCGACGCGGGTGACCAGGCGGTAGAGATAGGGATGGTCCGGCGACCAAAGCTGGGGATGGTCCAGCCGGGCGGTCTGCCGGAAGCCGCGGCGGGACCACGGGCCCAGCGTCAGCTGCGGCGAGCGCAGGCGCAGCACCTCCCGCCCATGCGCGTCGTGAATGGTGGAGACGACGCGGCAGCGGACGGCGGCGTCCTGGTCGTTGTCCAGCTCCGTGGCCACGGCGACCGCGGCGTGGCCATGGGCGGCGTCGGGCTCGGCGGTGATGTAGACGCCCTGAGGGGCGATGTGCAGCGGCTCGGTCTCCACCAGCCAGACATGGCGGTAGATGCCCGCGCCCTCATAGAACCAGCCCTCATGCTCCGTGGCGTTGGCGCGCAGCACCAGCACATTGGGATGGCCGTAGCGCGCGCAGTCGGTGATGTCGTAGCGGAAAGGCGCGTAGCCGCTGAAGTTGCGGCCCAGATAGTTCCCGTTGAGGGCGGCGATGGAATCCCGAAAGACGCCGTCGAATTCCAGCGCCAGACGCCGGCCCCGCGCCGCGGCGGGAACGTCGAAGACGCGCCGGTACCAGCCGATGCTGGTCGCGGGATAGTTGCGGCCCAGCGGCTTGAACCCATAGCTGGTCAGTTCGGGATCGTTGACGAAGGGCAAAGCCACCGCCCAGTCGTGCGGCAAATCCACCGCCTCCCAATCGGCGACGGAGAACTGGAGCCGGCAGGGGGCGAATAGATTGCCGGTTTTGGAAAACGCCTGGCCGTTGCCGAAGCCGAAGTCCAGCTTCGGAGTGTCGGCATTGCCGAAATGAAAATGCCAGCCGAAGTCCAGCAACTCGCGGCGGCGGGGCGAGGCGGAAGCAGCCGCCTGCTGCGCTTCGCCGGCGGGCGAACCGCCCTCAGTGAGCGGCGCCAGAGCGGCGGCGGGAAGAGCGGGAGCGAGCGAAGCGGCGGCGGTGGTCTTGAGGAAGCTGCGGCGGGGCCAGTCGGACATGACTCGGATACTAACTCAGATTCGCGGCGCTTGGCGGCGCGGGCCCCAACGCGGCTACGCCGCGCGCCCAGCTCATGCGCGCGGCCCCGGCCGGCGGCGCGGCGGCGACAATGCCCCGGCGTGGGCGCCGGCGGTTAGTACCAGAACTTCACCTTGGGCCACAACTCCTGGAGCGTGCCGTGCAAGCCGCGGCAGATGAAGACCGGCCCGCGCTCATACGGCTCGATGTAGGGATTCGTATCCCGGGCATAAATCTGCACCGAATCAAATTGGCGCTCCAGCGCCCTCTGACTCTCGCCAAAGATGACCATCACTTGGCCGCTGTGACCGCGCGGCCCCCACAAAAAATAATTCTGATGGCCGCTGATCGCCGTCGGCACGTCCGGACGATAGACATTGACCGCGCTGGCGTCGCCGTAATTGGTCGTGAAGATGGCCGCCTGGGCGCGCTCCGCCGGCGGCAGGGACCAGTAGGCGTCCGCCAACAGATTCGCTTTATGCCGCCAGTCGAGCATGTCGGCGAAATACTGCGGCAACGCCGCCGTGGCGCCGGTCTCCAGCTGGGGTGGCCGCAGGTGCAGGCGCTGCATGTAGGCGATCTCCGCCGCCGGCCGCAGCACCGGCAAAATGACCGGCAGCGTGATGGCGACGCCCAGGACGTGCAGCGCCACGTAGCCCGGAACCAGCCCCCGCCGCTGCCAGACTCGGCGCAGCCAACCGTCCCACGCCGCGGCGCCGGCGGCAAAATACAAGGGATAGATCGCCGCCAGGTAATAGACTTTCGCGTGCAGCAGGACCATCAGCGGCAAATACAGCACGTAGGTCAGGCCCAGAAACCGCCACGGCCGGGCCCGGCGGCCGGCCAGCAGCCAGCCCACTCCGGCGATCCACAGCGGCGCCATCAGCAAGCCCCAGGCGACGATCTGGTTGACCACGAACGTCAATGCACCGACATGCACGTTTTTGCCGCTGCTCTGGTCATTCCACAGCAGTTGCAGCGTCGCCCAGTGGTGCCGCATCTCCCAAATGACGTTCGGCAGAATCAGCAGCACCATCAGCCCCACGCTGACGGCGAACCACCGGGTCGCCAGCATCTTGCGCTGCGCGGTCAGCAACAGCGCCACCAGCACGCAGGCGAGAAAGAAAAACTCGTTCCACTTGTTCTCCAGCCCCAAACCCGCCACGACGCCGAGCAGGATCCACCATCGCGCCACCACCGGTCCGGAGGTGATGCCGCGCTCGGCCAATCGGGCCAGTTCGATCAGCGCCAGCGCCACCAGCATCCAAAAGATCGGTTCGAAACTGTTGGTGGATAGCGTTGCGGCGAGGGCGGCGGCGATCGGCGCCAGCAGCACCGCGATCATCGCCAGCGCCTGCGCCCAGCGCGTGCCGCCCAGCCGCCACGCCAAGATGCCCGTCAGCGCCACCTCGGCCCCGCCGGCCAAGGAAGGAATTAAATGATACAGCGGCAGCGATTGCAGCCCGAACAACCACTGCGTGCAGCGTGCCACCAGCGGGACGATTGGCGGCTGATCCACATAGCCCCAAGCCAGATGGCGGCCGCAAACTAGGAAGTAGAGCTCGTCGCGAAAGATGCCGTAACCGGCGTGCTGCATGGCCGCCTGGGCCAGGGTTTGCAGCACGACCTTCAGCAGCCCGAAGCCGAGCGCCAGGTAAAGGACACCACGGGGCGAACCCGCCGTTCCGGCCGCTTGCTCCGCCTGCGCTCCCACGATCGTTGCCGGCATCGCTTTCTCCCGCCTGGCGCATTGATGCTAGCATCGCCGCGGATTGTGCGCCATTCGCCGCCGATGGGTCCAGGGCCTGTACCGCGCCACCGCGCATCCCGCCACCGCCGCGCCGCAACCCAACGGCAACCTTACCCGAGGGCGTTTCCCTGGGGGCGCGCACGGCGCCTCCGCACCCGGCGGCGGCGGGCCAGCGGCCCGCGCCCCCAGGGGCAGCCGCGTGCGAGCCCGTGCCGCGCCGGCCCGCCGAGCGCGACCGCACGCAAGCCGGAGGCATACCCCACGCCGCCGCCGGGCGGGCTCCTTCCATCGGCCCACCCAGCGGCTAGGATGAACTTCCCGCGGTCTTGCGCGGCCCCTACGGAAGCACGTAGCGCAGATCGGCGTAGACCATGTTCAAGCTGGCGTTGCGGGGCGCGCCGGGAGCCATCCACCAGGGGGCGCGAGTCAGATAGGAATACTGCGTGATCAGTTGCAGGGCGCCATAACGCGGCTGCTTCCAGAAAGTGTGGACGACGCCAAACGTGCCTTCCTGAATGGCGCGGTTGCTGCTGCTGCTGGAACCGGGAAATCCGTAACCCACGGAACCCCCGGGGCCGAGCACGTAGTCGCGGCCGTAGTAGGCAGCGCCGTAGTAGCCATAGGCCATCCAGCGGCGGCGAAATTGGTACTCGAAGCCATCCAGCGTGGATGCGGAGTGCACCGGAGAGATCTGCCCGTCCGGGCGGACGATGAGATCCGGGCCGAGGCCGAAGATATAGCGGCCGCCGCCGTCGCTGAAGAAGCTATTCAACACCAGGTCCAGGTGCGGCAACAACTCGATGTTGCCGTCGAGCTCGCCTCCCGCCCCCGTGGCGCTGTTGGTGGCCAGCGTGCCCGGCACGGCGTCGTGGAACCCGCTGATTAACCCCGCAATTTCGCCGTGCACGCGGTGGCCGGCCCAATGGCCGTCGTAGGCCAGCTTGGCGATAATGTCCGGCCGTGGATTAGAGGCGCCGGTGTTGCCGCCGGTGTCGAACTGGCTGGCGTAGTCGGAGCTGGGCAGCACCACGCTGGAGCCGACATATTGGTCGGGGTTTTCCAGCGAAACGCCCAGGGTCCAGTGCCGGTTAATGTGGTCAATGACGCGCAGCTGCGCGTCGCGCGACCACACCAAGCCGACCTGGTAGTTGGTGTCCATGTTCGAGGTGAAGAAGATATTGGCGGGAAGCGGCGACAGGCCCTTGCGATTCGGCGTCAGCAGGCTCCAGCTCTGCCCGCCCAGCACCTCCCAATGTCCGCGACGGGCATCCACCCAATACAGGCGCATGCGCAAGCCGTTGCTGTTGCTGCTGACGTGGCCGTTGGCGGGCAGCACGCCGAGAAAATCCGCCTCGACATAGCCGGTGACCTGCTCAGCGCCGGGATGGGCGCTGACCATCAGCGCCAAGCGGGAGTTTTGCGCGCTCTCATTGAATTCGCTCAGCTGGCCGGAGGGCGTGTTGGAAAACGGAATCGAGCCAAAATTGGTGCCGATGCCGCTGCCGACGGTGGTGGAGCGCCAAACCGAGGTCCAATCGAGGAAGCCGCCAGGGGTGAAGGTGGCGCCGCCGATGCGGAATCCCAACGGCGCGTTCGGTGGGCTGCCCGCGCCCGATTGCGGCGCGGCCGCTGCGGGCGCTGCTATCGCTGGCGTCGCCGCCGCACGGGTCTCGCGGGCGGGGACGGTGGCGGTCTTGGAGTGGGGCGCGGCTTTGGGCTTGGGCGCGACGGCGGCCCAGACCGGGCAGCAAAGCGCCAGGAAGATCGCAAGGACGGATGTCTTATTCATAAGCACTCGGGTGACTACTGCATGACTAGATTGACGCAGCCGCGCTCGGATGATTATGACGGTTTGATGAACGCCGGGACCGCCCCAACGCCGCGCGGCGAATGCGCGATCGGCCCGCGGTTTGCGCCATTTGCTTTCGGCCCGAGCCAGGCCGCCACGGCCCGCATCGCCCGGCGTGGGCCCCAGCACGGATGCGCTGGCCGAGGGGCGGCCGCCCGGCGCCAATCTCGCGGCCTTTTCGCGCCGAGTTGCCCCCAGTGAGAGCGCGACCCGCGCGATGCGCCCCAGGATTATGACGGTTCGATGAAACCTGGGGATGCGGCTCCGAACCTTCGGTGGCGGGTGGCGATAATGGGAATAGTGACGCGCGATTGCGGCAACACGGAACGTACGGGCGGGGCGCTGGCGCTCGCGTGGCGGCGTTGGGACGCGCCACAACCGCTGCGAGCGTTGGGACCACCGCGTCTGGGCGATGGCCCAGAACGCAAGAGGCCGGAATGATGCAATGGCGAAGTTGGCCCTGGCTGGCGGCGCGCGGGACGCTCCGGCGACAGTGGGAGGAATGGACCCGAGAGTTCATCCAGCACCCGGAATCTCAGCCCCCGCCGGCGCTGGTGCCGATCGCCGAGATCTTGGCGCCGGCTTGGCGGCAGGAGCGGGGGCGGGCAAAAGCGGCGGCAGTGGAATCGGCCCGGCTGCAAGGCATTTTGGATGGGTTGGACACGGCGGTCGCCGCGCTGGATCCGGCGGGACGGCTATTGTTCGCCAACCACGCGGCCAATGATCTTTGGCCGCTGCACGGCACGCGGGCGGGCGAACGGCCGGCGGCGTTGGCGCGGATTCCGGAACTGGCGCAGTGGCTGGCGGCGGGAAAATCCGGGCGCAAAACGGGACGCCTGGAGCTGGCCGACGGGCGGGTGTTGCAGGTCGAGGTCACGCCTTGGGCGGAGGATGGCGTGGTGCTGGCCGCCCGGGACATCACCGCATTGGCGCGGCTGGAAACCGTGCGGCGCGACTTCATTGCCGGCGCTTCGCATGAATTGCGCACGCCGGTCACCTCCATCCGCGGCTACGCCGAAATCTTGCAGGAAGACCTGACCGCGCTGGGCGGAGGAGCGGAATGGCGCGAACCGCTGGCGGTGATCCAGCACAACGCCCGGCGGCTGGAAAAGCTGGCGGCGGACCTAGTGACTTTGAGTTCGATGGAAACCGGCCAATATCCGTTCCAGTTTCAGCCGCTGAACGCGGCGGAGCTGCTGGCGCCGGCGGCGGCGGTGCTGCGGCCCTTGGCGGCGGAACGGGGCGCGGTGGTGACAGTAGGCGCAGCCGAGCCGGGCTGGGTGCGGGGCGACGCCGAGGCGCTGCACCGGGCGCTGCTGAACCTGGGAGAAAATGCCCTGGTGCATGGGATTCAGGGAGCAGGCGCGGGCGCGGAGGCGGCGCTGGCGGTGGAACTGAGCGGCCGGGTTTGCGGCGGTGAGTATTGCCTGCAGGTCAGGGATAATGGAGTGGGAATCAGTTCCTTGGACCAGCCCCATGTCTTCGAGCGCTTCTACCGCGCGGACAAAAGCCATGCCCGCCCGGGCGGCAGCGGCTTGGGACTGGCGCTGGTGAAACATATCGCCCAGGAGCACGGCGGAACGGTGGAGATGGCCAGCCGTTTGGGCAGCGGCAGCAGCTTCACCATTCGGCTGCCGCTGGTTGCCGGCGAGGCACGCCACGAGGCGCCAACGGCGGCGACGCTGGAGGAAAAACCGCATGCCTGACCTTGATTTTCGCGCCGCCGTGACCCGGGCGCGGCCGGCGGCCCAGCCGGCAGCGGAGCCCGTGGAAGCGGTTGCCACGCGCGAAGTCAATTTCTATTACGGCTCGCGGCAGGTGCTGTTCGACATCACACTGACCGCGCCGGAGCGGGAAATTCTGGCGCTGATCGGGCCTTCCGGCTGCGGCAAGAGCACCTTCCTGCGCACCTTGAACCGGATGAACGACACCATCCCCAACACCCGGCTGACCGGTGTGGTGCGGGTGGAGGGCGAGGACATTTACGCCCCCGGCGCCGATCCGATCGCCCTGCGGCGGCGGGTAGGCCTGATTTTTCAGCGCTCCAATCCCTTCCCGTTTTCCATCCGGGACAACGTCGCCTACGGCCTGAAGGTCAACAGGCTGGCCAAGCGGAAGGCGGACCGGGATGCGGCGGTGGAACGCAGCCTGCAACTGGCCGGACTGTGGGATGAGGTCAAGGACCGGCTGGATACGCCGGCGCACGCGCTCTCCGGCGGGCAGCAACAGCGGCTGTGCATCGCCCGCGCCCTGGCCATCGAGCCGCGGATTTTGCTGATGGATGAGCCCGCCTCGGCGCTCGACCCCATCGCCACCTCGCGCATCGAGGAATTGGCGCTGGAGCTGAAAACGCGTTACACCATCATCATCGTGACGCATAATCTCCAGCAGGCGGCGCGGATCAGCGATCGCACGGCATTCTTTTTGTCCGGGCGGCTGGTGGAAACCGCGCCGACGCAGCAGCTATTTACCAATCCCGGCCGGAAGGAAACGGAAGACTACTTGACCGGCCGCTTTGGCTAGGAACGGACCAAGCCCATGCGCAAACGTTTCGCCGACGAGATGGAAGAACTGAAGGAGATGGTCGTCCGCATGGGCGGCTTGGTGGAGACGGCCATCCATCGCGGCATGCGCGCGCTCAGCGAGCGCGATCCCGCGGCGAGCGAGACGGTGCTGCATGAGATCGAGCCGGAGATCAACCGCCTGGAGGTGGAGATTGACGAGCGGGCGCTGCGGCTCTTCGCCTTGCAGCAGCCGCTGGCGGCTGATCTGCGGTTTTTGGCGGCGGTGGTGAAGATCAATAACAACCTGGAGCGGATGGGCGACCTGGCGGTGAATATCTGCCAGGCGGTGCCGCATCTGCTGGCGCAGCCGGTGACGCCCCCACTGGTGGACTTGCCGCTGATGGCGGCGCGGGCGGAGATGATGGTCCGGGAGGCGCTGGACGCGCTGCTGGCGCGGGACGCCGAGCAGGCGCGGCGCGTGCTGGAGACCGATGAGGAAGTGGACGCGGCGCGGGACCAGATTTTTCGCGAACTGATCCGCCGCATGATCGCCGATCCGGCGATCGTGGAGCGGGCGCTCAGTTTGATCTTCGTGGCGCGCAACCTGGAACGGCTGGCGGACCACGCCACCAACATCGCGGAAGAAGTGATCTTTTGGGTGGAAGGCGTGGACGTGCGGCACCATCAATGGGAATCGGTGGGGCGGGTGGCGCCGCGCGCCTAGCCGTGAGCGGCGAAGGACCGGAAGCGAAACCGGGCGCCGGGCCCGTGATATTGGTCGTCGAAGACGACCCCGACGTGGCGCAATTGGTGCGGCGGCAGTTGGAGCGCGAGGGATTCCGCGCCGTCGTCAATGCGACCGGGGAGGGGCTGCTGGCGCAGGTCGCCACGCTGCGGCCGGCGCTGCTGATCCTGGATTTGATGCTGCCCGCCGGCAGCGGGTTCTTGCTGCTGCGGCAACTGCGGCAAGATCCGGCGGCGGCGGAACTGCCGGTGATCGTGCTTACGGCGCTGGCGGAAGAGGCGGACCGGCTGAAGGGCTTTGCGCTCGGCGCCAGCGATTACGTGACCAAGCCGTTCAGCCCGCGGGAACTGGCGGCGCGGGTGCATGCGCGGCTGCGGGAAGGGGGCGGAGGCGGCGAGGAGCTGCGCGCCGGGCCCATCCGCTTGGACCTGCGTGCCCGCAGCGCTTGGCTGGCGGCGCCCGACGATCCGGCCGGCGAGCAGCCGCTGGAGCTGAGCGACACCGAGTTCCGCATGCTGGCGTTTTTGCTGCGGCGCCCTGGGCGGGCATTGACGCGCCGAGAGATCGTGGACGCGGTCTGGTCGCCGCAGCATTTCATCACCGAGCGCACCGTGGACGTCTACATGCTGCGGCTGCGGGGCAAGATCGAGGCCCGCGCCGAGGGGCGGAAATTGCTGGTCGCGGTGCGGGGCGTGGGCTATCGGCTGGATGCCGGCGGCGCTGACGCCGCCGCCAAGCCCACCGCATAACCCCGCGCGCCGGCTCGCCACCGGGCGCCCCACGAGTGCCGGCCGCGATTCCTGCCGGCATGCGATGCGGACGCCTTGCCTCGGCGGCGCGCGGCCCAGCAGCCGCGGCGACGCCTGGGCAAGGGCTAGCGTGGCTCTACGCTCGGAGCGTGGAGCCGGCTTTAGCACGCAGCCGCGAGGGGCCCGCGCCAAGCCAAGCGGGGCGCGCGGCGCAGCCGCGAGGGGCCCGCGCCAAGCAAAAGCCGACGCAGGTCGCAGCCGCGCGATGGCGGCGCTGTATCGCGAATTACAGTACTCTTCCTGGGGCGGCGTGGGAGACAAAGCAGCGGCGGGGAGGTATACTGCACCCGTTCCCGTTCACCTTTCGTCCAAGGAGATCTGCTGACATGCTCAATCGCCGCGCCTTCCTCACCTCCGCCCTCACCACCGCCGCCGGCGGCGCCGCTTTGGCGGCGACCCGCCTGCCCGCCTTCGGCGCCGAACCGCTGGCTTGGCCGGGTCCCATCGGTCTGGAAATCTACACCGTGCGGCATATGTTCGCGCAAGCGCCGGAAAAGACTCTGCGCGAGGTGCGCAGCGCCGGCTATAAGGCGGTTGAGCTGGATTTGCACGCGCTGCCGGGCGGGGTGGCGGGAACCAAACGGGATTTGGCGCGGGCGGGGCTGGTCACCTGGAGCGGCACATGGACCATGCCGGGCAGCCCGGCGGAATGGGAAACCACCATCAGTCACGCCAAGGCTCTGGGCATGGGCTACATCGTCTGCATGGAGCCGATCCTGAAACCGGCATCGTACTGGCAGCAACGGGCGAAGCTGCTGGCGCGGGCCGGCGACCAGGCGGCGCGGCGCGGCGTGCAGCTCTGCTATCACCCGCACTGGCCGGAGTTCGTGAATGTCGGCGGCGGGCCGTCGGCGATGGATGTCTTCCTGAAGGAAACGACGCCGCGACAGTTGCAAATCGAGGCGGATATCTTTTGGATGGCCTGGGCGAAGCAGGACCCGGTGGCGTGGTTTCGGCGCGCTCCGGGCCGCTTTCCGCTGCTGCACATCAAGGATATGAAGAAGCACATGCCGGCGGGTGACCACTTTGACCAATGGCCCAAGCGCGGCACCATCCCCTTCCAATACGTCGGCGGCGGGCGCATTGATTGGCCGCGAATTTTCCGCCACGTCAAACTAGCCGGAACCAAGCATATCTACGTCGAGCAGGATTATTGCAGCCTGCCGATCTTGACCAGCATCCGGCGCAGCTACAACTATCTCCGCCACCTGCGGGCCTAGCCCGCTGCGGGCGCCGGCGCCGCCGATTTGGCGAGGAGCGCCGCCGGCGCCGCATCGCCGCGGAATCCGCGCCGCGGCGCGGCGGCGCCCGTACCAGCGGCGCCGGGTCCATTGGACGGACGCGGCCACGCGACTGGAGTTCCCGCCGACTACGAGCGGCGGCGCGGGAACAGCGCGCGGCGGGCCTGCCCCATCGCCTGGATGGCGCGAAAGCGCCGGTGCTTCCAGAGGACGTTCTGCAGCCGCTGTTTGCCACGGGGTCCGTGGAAATCCACCAGCCCGAACCGCGCCAGGAACGCGAACAGCTGGTGATCCTCGCCGCCCGCTACTCCCACGGCCGCGCCGCGGAAGATGGCCCCTTGGCGCATCAGGATCCGGTCGGCGGCGAACACCGGCGCCGCCGGCTGGGTCTGCACATGGCCGCAATAATCGAAAAATGGGCCGTCGCGGGCGCGCCGCCCCGGCAAGATCCGCCCCTCGATGACGATTTCGGCGCCCGCGGGCACATCCAAGCCGGTTGCCTCCAGGCGCAGCAGCTCGACCGGCGCCTGTTGCAGCGCGCCGGCCAGAACATATTCGTCCATTCCCCGCGGACAACTGGCGGCGCCGGCGATGACGCATGACTCCGGAACGCCGATGGCCACCGCCATGGGCAGCGGCTGGCCGCTCCGCTCGGCTTTGGCGAGGTGCGCGCCCAAGCCGGTGCCCGCCATGGCATTCACCGTGGCCCGCGCGGGGCCCAGAACCTGCATCCGATAGACGCCAACGTTCCGCTCTCCGGTTTCCGGATCCCGCGTGATGTTGAGATGCCAGGTGCCCAGATACCGGCCGGCATCCTGGTCGCTCCATTGCGGGACGGGTAATCGCAGGAGGTCCACAGCCCCGCCCTCGGCCACGCATGCCAGGAATGGCGCGGACGGCGCCATCACCGGCGCCACCGGCGCCGCCAGCCTGCGCCGGCAAGCGGCCGCCAGAGCGCGGTCCGGCGCCTCGGGATCCAACCCCAAAGCGAGCGCAATGGCGGCGCGGCCGAACAGGCCGTTCACGAACAACTGCCAGCCCGGATAACCGCGAATCGCGGTGAACAGCAGCGGCGCTCGCTCCGCCCGCGCGCGCGCGCCGAGTTCGCATCGCCAGTCCACCGTCTCCCGCACCCGCGTCAGGTGGCCGCCCGCCTCGAGCCGGCCGACAAATTCGCGCAGATCGCCAGGCGGAGCGGCGCGCGGCGCGGATGGCGGCGGCGCAAGCGCCGTTGCGCGCATCACCGGCTCCTGAGCGCCCCCGCGGCCATGTCCGGCGGCGCCACGGCGGACGCGGCGGCCGTCCCGGAGCGCAGCAGCTCCGCGGCGCGCTTCGCGAAGTAGGTGATGATCAGGTCCGCCCCGGCGCGCCGCATGCAGGCCAGCGCCTCCATCATGACGGCGTCGCGATCCAGGCGCCCCAAGCGCGCCGCGGCATCCATCATCGTGTACTCGCCGCTGACATTGTAGACGGCCAGCGGCATGCCGAATTCCCGCTTCGCCCGCGCCACGATGTCCAAATAGAACAGCGCCGGCTTCACCATCACGATGTCGGCGCCCTCCTCGACGTCCAGCGCGATCTCCCGCATGGCTTCGTCGCCGTTGGCGCAATCCATTTGATGGGTCCGTTTGTCGCCGAACGCCAACTGGGAGTGCGTGGCCGCGCGGAAAAATGGGCTGTAGAGCTCCGAGGCGTATTTCGCCGCGTAGGCCATGATGGGCAGATTGCCGAAGCCGCGCGCGTCCAAGACCTGGCGCATGGCCTGAATCTGCCCGTCCAGCATCGCCGCCGGGGCCACCATATCGCTGCCGGCTTCAGCGTGCGAGAGCGTGATCCGCCGCAGCAGGTCCAGCGACGCATCGTTATCGAGATAGCCGTCGCGCAGAAAGCCGCAATGGCCGCTGG
>DAHUYO010000064.1 GCA_027315185.1 Acidobacteriota bacterium | reverse complement strand
TTTCTGCACCACGGCCAGGATGTTGTTGAAGTCGTGGGTGATGCCGGCGGCCATGCGCCCCATGGCTTCATGTTTTTCCAGCTCGGTCATCCGCCGCTCCATGGCGGCGAGGTCGGAGATATCACTAACCAAAAGAAGTACGCCGGCGACCTTGTGCGCCGAGTCGCGCAGGGGCGTGGCGCTGGCAAGGGCATCCACGCGGCGGCCGGTGGCGGGCTCGTCGAAGCCGCCGCGGACGATTCCGCTGCTTTGGCCGGCGAGAGCGCGCTGGAGCACCTCGATATCGCCATGCTCGGTCCGGTAGGGGCGAACCAGATCGCGCAGGATCACCGCCGAACGGCCTAGCAATTCTTCCGGCCGGCGGCCCAGCAAGCGGAAGGCGGCGGCGTTGGCGTCCACCAACCGGAGGCTATCGTCGAAGACGAACGCCGCTTCCGACATAGCGGCCAGCAACTGGCGCAGATGCTCGCGCCCGCCGACCTCGCGCGATTGGCTGGCGCGGCGCAGTTCGAAAAGCCAGACCAGGAGCAGGCCGGCGATGAGGACGATCGTTTCGTTTTCCCAGGCGAACCGCTCGGCGAGGGCGACGGAGATGCGCGGGACGATGACCAGGCGATAGGCCGCCGAAGCGGCGACGCTGAGCCCCACGGCCGTCAGCCCGCTGGTCAGCCCAAAGAAATAGTCCGCGAAGAAGATGCCGGGTAGAAAGATGAGCAGAGCGAACTGGCGGTCGCCGTTGGAGACCAGCAGCAGCAGAAAACCGGCCGCGGCAACGGCCACGGCTGCGCCGATGCCGAGCCACAACTGAGAACGCCAACGCATGTGCGCAACGACGCGGCAATGAAGCGGGAACGGCGGCGGGCGGGGGTGCTGCCTATAGTCTAGCGCCGCCGGGATGCGCCGTGGCGTGGCGGCCGACGCGGAGGCGGCGGGCGGCTAGGATGACGGCGGGGTTTGGCGCGGTTCGGACTCCAGTGTGGACTGGAGCCGGCGCGCGGTCGGAACGGCTAAGCGACTGGGGCGGTGCTCAGCTCGGCTTGCTCATGGGCGTGATAGGAACTGCGCACCAGCGGGCCGGATTCGACGTGGCGAAAGCCCATGGCCAGGCCGGCGCGTTTGAGCTCCGCGAATTCGGCGGGCGAATAGAGGCGCTTGACGGGCAAATGATCCCGCGACGGCCGCAGATATTGGCCTAACGTCAAAATGTCGCAGCCTGTCGCCTGCAAAGTTTGCAGCGTGGACAGCAGCTCGCTCTGGCTTTCGCCCAGGCCGAGCATGAGCCCTGTCTTGGTGATCATGTGTGGGGCGATGCGCTTGACGTTGCGCAGCAATTCCACCGAGCGGGAGAAGCGTGCGCCCGGACGGACGAAGCGGTAGAGGCTGGGCACCGTCTCGGTGTTGTGGTTGAGGATGCGGGGAGCAGCGGCAAGAACGATGCGCAGGGCTTCCTCGCTGCCCTTGAAGTCGGGAATCAGCACCTCGACGGCGCAATCCGGCGCCAGCTCGCGAATGGCGTGGATGGTGGCGGCGAAGACGCGGGCGCCGCCCAAGTTGTCATCGTCGCGGTTGACGGAGGTAACCACGGCGTGGCGCAGGCCCAAAGTACGCACCGCTTCCGCCACGCGGCGGGGTTCTTCGTAGTCAATGGCCTTGGGGCGGCCCTTGGGCACGGCGCAGAAACCGCAGCGGCGGGTGCAGATTTCGCCCAGCAGCATGAACGTGGCGGTGCGGTGATGCCAGCACTCGCCGATGTTGGGACAATGGGCGGACTCGCAGACGGTGTGCAGGCCCAAGCCGCGGGCCAGGCTCTTCAAGTGCTGAAAGTTCTCTCCGCCCGGCGCCCGCACGCGCAGCCATTCCGGCCGGGGGCCGGCGGGGCTGGTCGGGGTGATTTGCACCAAGTCCATTGCTCACTATTGTATCGGGAGGTGCGATCGGCGGCGGCGGCCGCGACTGGACGGCGGGCCGGGGCCGCTAATAGTGCCGCCGTTTACAATGAATGGTGGTCCCAAAGGCGAACTAACGAAATGGCGGATCTCAATCAGGAATTTGACGTTGTAGTGGTGGGTAGCGGCCCGGGCGGCTATTGGGCGGCGATTCGGGCGGCGCAGTACGGACTGTCCACGCTGTGCATTGAAAAAGACCCCAAGCTGGGCGGCACCTGCCTGCACGTTGGCTGCATCCCCACCAAGGCGTTTTTGCACAACGCCGAGGTGCTGGACACCTTCCGCAACGCCAAGGAAATGGGAGTGGATGCGGGGCCGTTCGCGCTCAACTGGGGACAGGTGCAAGCGCGCAAGGACCAGATCGTCGCCAAGCACGCCAAAGGCATTGAGTTCCTGTTCCGCAAGAACAAAGTGCAATGGATGCAGGGAGTGGCGCGGTGGGCCGGACCGGGACGGCTGGAAGTGGCCGCCAACGGCGGGAAGCAGACGGTCCGGGCCAAGAACATCATTTGGGCCACCGGCTCAACCGCGCGGATGCTGCCGGGAATGACGGCGGACGACCGCATTCTAACGAACGTCGAGATATTGAAGCTGGGCGCGGTGCCGAAGCGGCTTGTGATTATTGGCGCCGGGGCGGTGGGAGTGGAGTTCGCATCCATCTTCAAGCGCTTCGGAACCGAAGCGGTAACCATCATCGAAATGCTGCCGCGCCTGGTGCCGGTGGAAGACGAGGAAATCGCGCGGGAACTGGAGAAGGCGTACCGCAAGCAGAAAATCGGCGTGGAAACCGGCGCGCGTGTGGCCGGAATCGAGAAAACCGCGGCGGGGGTGAAGGTCGCCTTCACCAACGCGGGCGGACAGGACCAGGTGCTGGAGGCGGACGCGGTGCTGGTGGCGGTGGGACGGCGGCCGATCACCGAGGGGTTGAACCTGGAGGGCAGCGGGGTGCAGATGGAGCGCGGCTTCATCAAAACCGACGGCTATATGCGCACCGGAGAGCCCGGCGTTTACGCCATCGGTGACGTGGTCTTCGGCGCGCCGCAGCTGGCGCACGTGGCCTCGGCCGAGGGGATGGTGGCGGTGGCGCATATCGCCGGCCGCGCGGTGGACCCGGTGGATTACGGCAAGATTCCGGGGGTGACGTTCTGTGAGCCGCAGGTGGCGAGCGTGGGGTTGACGGAACAAGCGGCGAAGCAGAAGGGGCTGAAATACAAAGTCGGCAAGTTCCCGTTCGTGGGCAATTCCAAGGCGACGATCTTGGGCTCGCATGAAGGCTTCATCAAGATTCTGGCTGATGAAAAAGACGGCACCGTGCTGGGCGTGCACATGATTGGGCCGATGGTGACGGAGCTGATTTCGGAGGCGGTGCTGGGCATGCAGTTGAACGTCGCCGCGGATGAAATCATGGGCACGGTGCACGCCCATCCGACGTTGTATGAAGCGGTGCTGGACGCGGCGAATTCGGTCTACGGGCTGACGATCAACGCCTGAGGCCCAACGCCTAGCGGACCGCGGCGGAGCGCCCGAGGCTGGCAATGCAGGCCCCGCTGGCGTTCGGGGCCTTCCCGGGATGCCTCGATTTACGCGTGCTATGTTGAAGCCGTGACGGAGCGGGACACGACACCGGAGGCGGCGCGAAGGCGCTGCGGCGTCTGGGGCCGGAAGGGCGGCTGCGCGCGGCCTTGGAGATGAGCCAAGCGGCGCAGGATTTGGCGCTCGCGGGCCTGCGGCGGTGGCAACCGGAATGGGACCTGGGCCGCGCGCGGCAAGAGTTGGCGCGGCGAACACGGGGCGGGCGAGGCGTTGGCGAGCCGCGTTTGGCCCGCGGGGCAATGAGCGGCCTGGAGCGTTTGCTGCGCGCGATGGTCGGGGCATTCACCGCCGCCGGGATTCCTTACATGCTGACGGGCTCGCTGGCGAGCACGGTTTACGGGGCGCCGCGAACCACCTATGGCGTGGAATTTGTCGTGGATCCTCCCGACCCGGCGGCGCTCGAGATGATGGCGAACCGCCTGACGCCGGAGTTCTACGTGGACGCCGGGGCAGTGAGCGAAGCCTGGCGGCAACGCCGCGTGTTCAACATTGTGGACAGCGCCGGGTGGAAAGCGGATTGCATTCTGCGGAAAGAGCGTGCGTTCAGCCGGGAGGAGTTTGGGTGCAGGCGGCAGCTTGAGGTGCTAGGCGTGGCGCTGGCGGTGGCTTCGGCGGAGGATGTGATATTGAGCAAGCTGGAGTGGTCGCAAGAAAGCGGCGGCTCCGAGCGGCAGCGCCGGGACGTGGCTGCGATTCTGGCGGGCGCGGGCGGGGGCCTGGACCGGGACTACCTGCGGCATTGGCGCGGCGCTCTGGGGTTGGAGCGGGAATGGGCCCTGGCAACGGGCGCCGACGCGGAGCCATAGGCGGGCGGGATGGCGATCGCGGTGGTGAACTTGGGCGCCGTCGGCTATGCCGACGCCGAGGCCATGCAGCGGGAGCTGGTGGCCCGGCGGCGGGCGGGCGAGATCGGCGACGTGCTGCTACTGCTGGAGCATCCGGCGGTGGTGACGCTGGGGCGCAACGCAAAAGCCCAGAACGTGCTGGCCAGCGCGGAGGAACTGCGCCGGCAAGGGGTGGAGCTGGCGGTCTGCGACCGCGGGGGCGACGTCACCTATCACGGGCCGGGGCAGCTGGTGGGCTATCCGATCCTGGACCTGCGACAGCTCGGCATGGGGCCGGTGGCGTATATGCGGGCGCTGGAGGAAGTGCATATCCGGGTAGCGGCGGGGTTCGGGCTGGCGGCGACCCGCCAGCCGGGCATGACCGGGGTGTGGATCGCCGGGCCGCCGGCGCGCAAGCTGGTGGCGATGGGCATTCATGTTTCCCGTGGCGTTACCAGCCATGGCTTTGCGCTGAACGTGGCGCCGGATTTGGGGTTGTTCACGCGCCTGATCGTGCCCTGTGGGCTGGCGGGACACGGGGTGACGTCGTTGCGGCAGGAGTTGGGACGGCCGGTGGAGATGGCGCGGGTGCGCGCGGCGGTCGCTTGGCAGTTCGGCCGGGTGCTGGGACGGGCCACGGCGGAGGTATCCTCGCTACAGGCGCTGCGCGGCCGGCAGGGCAAATCTGGCGCGCTGGGCGGCGCCACGGCTCACCATGACACCGTCGCCTGAACTGACTGCCGCCGACCGCGGCTCTAACTCCGAACGCGAATGGTTTGAGGATCTCCGCCTGGAGCGGCACGCCTTCACGATTCGCCGGACCCGGCGCGAGGGCAGGATCGCTTACGAATGGTCGGGGGAGATCACCGATCCGCCGCCGCTGCGGGAATCGGGAAGACTGGACCGGGCGCAGTGCCTGGAGATCTACCGGTTCCTGCTGATGAACCGGATCATGGAACAGCAGCTGGAAAACCTGTACAAGCAGGGACAGGTGGTCGGCGGCGTGTATTTCGGGCTGGGGCAGGAAGGCAACTCGGTGGCCTCCGCCTACGCCTTGGATGCGGCCGACTGGATGGCGCCGATGATCCGCAACCAGGGGAGCCTGCTGGTGCGGGGCTTCGCGCCGCGGGACGTGATGATGCAGTACATGGCCAAGGCCGGCTCGCCCACCGGCGGGCGGGACGGCACCTCGCATTACGGGGATTTGGGGCCGCGGCGGATGATTTCACCGATCTCGATGCTCGGCGACCTGATCCCGGTGATGGGCGGAATCTGCATGGGGGAACGGCTGCAAGGACGCAACGTGGCGGCCATGACCTGGATCGGCGACGGCGGCCAGAGCACCGGCGTATTCCATGAGGCGGTCAACTTCGCGGCGGTGCAGAACCTGGGATTGGTGCTGGTGGTGGAGAACAACCTGTGGGCGTACTCGACGCCGCTGAATGAGCAGGCCAAGGTGGCGGATTTGGCGCTGCGGGCGCGGGGCTACGGCATTCCGGCGGTGGTGGTGGACGGAACCGACGTGCTCCAGGTCTACGACGCCTGCCGCGGGGCGGTGGAACGGGCGCATGGCGGCGGCGGACCGACGCTGATCGAAAGCAAGTTGATGCGGATGAAGGGGCACGCCATTCACGACGCTGCCGCCTACGTGCCGCCGGACCTGTTGGAGTTCTGGCGGCGGCGGGATCCGATTCTGCGGTTCGAGCAGTATTTGCGCCAGAAGGGCTGGCTAACGGCGGAGGCGCAGCAGCGGCTGGCGGCGGAGGTAGAACAGTTCATGCTGGCGGAACGGGCGGCGGCCGAGGCCAGCCCGATGCCGGATGGGAACACGGCATTGAGCGGCGTGTACTGCGAGCCGGGCTGCCATGCGGTGCAGCCGCGGTTCGAAGCGCGAGCGCCGGCGCTGCGGGCGGCGAATGGCAGTGCAAACTTGGCGGCGGTGGAAGGCGATGCTCCTCACTTACGTTGACGCGATCCGGCAGGCGCTGGCCGAGGAGATGCGGCGCGACCCGGCGGTGTTCCTGCTGGGCGAGGACATCGGCATCTACGGCGGGGCGTTCAAGGCGACGGCGGGACTGGTGGACGAGTTTGGGCCGGCGCGGGTCGTGGACACGCCGCTGGCGGAGTCGGCGATCGTCGGCGCAGCGATCGGCGCGGCTTATTCCGGCATGCGGCCCGTGGTGGAGATGCAGTTCATGGACTTCATCGCCTGCTGCTTCAACCAGATCACCAATTTCGCGGCCAAGAGCCATTACCGCTGGGGCGCGCCGGTGCCGATCGTGATCCGCGGACCGGTGGGCGGCGGGGTGCACGGCGGGCCGTTCCACTCGCAAAACCCGGAGATGTATTTCGCGCACACGCCGGGCTTGAAAGTGGTCGAGCCGGCGACGGCGCGGGACGCCTATGGATTGCTGAAGAGCGCCATCCGGGATAACAACCCGGTGCTGTTTTTGGAGCATAAGTTCCTGTACCGGCGGGTGAAGGACGAAATCGCGGAAGATGGGCCGGCGATCCCGCTGGGGGTAGCGGCGGTGGCGCGGCCGGGACGGGACCTATCTGTGATCACCTACGGCGCGATGGTGCACCTGGCGGTGGAAACGGCCGCGGCGCTGGCGGCGGAAGATATTGACGCCGAGGTGCTGGATCTGCGGACGCTGGCGCCGCTGGACCGGGCGGAGATCGTGGCCACGGCGAAAAAGACGAACAAGGTGCTGATCCTGCACGAGGACACGCGCACCGGCGGCATCGCCGGAGAGATCACCGCGATCCTGCAAGAAGAAGCGTTCGATGACCTGGACGCGCCAATCCTGCGGCTGACATCGGCGGATACGCCGGTGCCGTTTTCACCGCCGCTGGAGGCGGCGTTCTTGCCCTCCGCGGAGGGACTGAAGGCGGCGCTGCGGCGGCTGGCAAGGTACTAAGTCCTAGTCGCGGGGGTCGCGCCGTTGATTCGGAGAGCCACGCTGGCGCGACAAGCCCCGCCAAAGCCCACGGAACTCCGCCTGGCGGGACGCCCCGCCTGCGGCGGGGCTGGGCCCGCGCCCGTCAGTGACACGCTCAGGTGCGGCTTGGGCCGGAGACTAGGCGCCGGGGCGGATGGCCACGTCCACGGTGAGCGTCCGCGGATCGGCGGTCACCGTGAACACCGCCTGGGCGCGAATGGCGGTAATGGCCGTAACGAGAAAATGCCGCAGGTAGATTCCGCTATAGGGCTGGCCGGGGGCCAGCTTCCAGAGGCGGCGCAGCCGTTGGGTAATGGATTGCGGCCAGCCTTCGAGCACCAACTTGCCCATTGCGTACCGCGGGCCCGGTGCGGCGGCCAAGCCGTAGGTGACCAGGGCTTGCGCCTTTTGCAAGTGGGGGCGGAGGGCGGCATGGGCGGAATAATATCCGTGCAGGTGGTAGAGGTGGACGATGGCGGCCACGCCGCGCTGCAAGGCGACGGGGTTGGCGACCGCGCCGGGCTGGCGGTCGGTGGCGGGCACGGCCGCGGCAAAACGCTTGGCGACCGCGGCGGGCGGAAGCTGGGGCAGCGGCGGAAAGGCGAGGGCCGAGGCGAGGTGATACACCGGGCCGGGACGAACTGGCAGGGCCACGTCCACGCGCGGGGCGGTGCCGGGCACGAGAGCGACGCGCGGCGGGCCGAGTTGGACGGCGAGATAGCCACGGCGGAGATACACCGCGCGGCTGGGGCCGCGCGTCCAACCCTGCGCGACTTCCAGGGAAAAATTGCCGCCCAAGTTTGAGCGGACGGTGGCTGCAAGCCGCGGTTGCAGGGCGGCGGCGGCGCCGGGGAAGGTGATGGCGGCCACGGGGATGCGCAGACCGACGATGGAGAACTGGACCTCCGGCCCACGGCCGGCGCCGCCAACGCTGGTGAGGTACTGGACGGTGGCGTGGATACCGCGGTGGGCCAGCAGAGCTTCCAAGCGCCCCACGATTTGATCGGCAAGCCCGCCGCCGTAGGCCGGGAGTTGGCCGTGATAAAGCGGGATCGCCTTTTCGAGGGCGGCGTTCAGTTGGGAGGGAGTGAACCAGACGAAGTTATCGAACTCGGCAGGCGCGAAATGCGCCGCGTCTTGCAGCTTCATCTGGATGCCGACGCCGGCGCCGGCAGGAAAGAAGGTATAGGAGATGTGGGCGAAGGCGCCGGTGGCGGTGAGACGATTCACCGCCTGGCGGGCCAGCGACGGGGAAAACGGCCCGCCGACGCGGAGGCCGCTGGCTTGCACGATGGCTTGGGAGGTGAAATGCCGTGAGCCGGTAACCTTGATGAGCGAGATGGTTTGCGTCTGGGCCGCGGCCGGGAGTCCCAACAGTGCGGCCAACAACAGGGCGGGAAGCAGGGCGGACCGGGTGAATGTGGCGGACATAACGGCGGCGATTGTAACACTCTGCACCGCCGGCGGGGGTGCGGCTTAACCTTGATGCGCGCGGCCTCGAGCGACCCGCAAGCGGGGCGCCGCCCCGCACCAAGCAACAGCCGGGCTGGGGAGTGCGGGGAGCCCCGGCCCAGCCTGCGGGTGAGCGGCGCTCTGCGCTGCGCCGATCGAAGCGGGAGGCCCCGCCTGCGGCCGGGCTGGGGCCGCACCCATCATCTGGGCAAGCGCCGGCTAGGGAAGCGCCGGCGCGGCCAGCGCCCGAGCGAACGCGGCGTCGCGCGCTAAGTCGGGCGCGGGGGCCCGTGCGGGAGCGGGCGGCGGCGGGGCGGCGGCGCGGGTCGAAGCCGGCGCGAGGGAGCGGCCGCAGGCGGCGACCAGGGGGCGGAGGCTGGACATAAGCGCGGCGAACATATCCGGAGAAATGGCTTGCTCGCGATCGGAGATGGACTCCTCGGGACGGACATGGACTTCGACGCAGAGGCCATCGGCGCCGGCGGCGACGGCGGCGCGGGAGGCCGCGGCGATCAGCGAGCGGCGGCCGGTGGCATGGCTGGGATCCACCAGCACCGGGAGGTGCACCAGTTCCTTGGCGGCGGCGACGGCGCTGATGTCGAGGGTGTTGCGGGTATAGGTCTCAAAGGTGCGGATGCCGCGTTCGCAGAGTACGACTTGGTCGTTGCCGCGGGCGAGGAGGTACTCCGCGGCGGCCAGCCACTCGGTGATGGAAGCGCCGGCGCCGCGTTTCAACAGCACCGGTTTGCGCTGCTCGCCAAGGCGCTTCAGCAGCGGGAAATTCTGCATGTTGCGGGCGCCGACCTGGAGCAGGTCGGCGTAGCCGGCAACGAGGGAGACGTCCTCGGGGGCCATGACTTCGGTGACGACGCCGAGGCCGGCGTGGCGGCCGGCGGCGGCCAGCAGTTCGAGTCCTTGGCGGCCGAGGCCCTGGAAGGAATAGGTCGAGGTGCGGGGCTTGAAGGCGCCGCCGCGGAGCAGGCGGGCCCCGGCGGCGGCGGCGGCGACCGCGGTGTCGCGGATTTGTTCCCAGCTTTCCACCGAACAGGGACCGGCGATGACGACCATCTCATCGCCGCCGATGGCAAGCTCGCCGCCAGGCGTCGCGACGCAAACGCGGGTGCCGTCAGGGCGCAACGGGCGGCTGGCGAGCTCGAAATCGCCGGAGAACGCGGCGGCGACGCAAGGATGGCGGCGGAGGATCGCATCCAGGGCGGCGCGGCCGGGAGCGGCGGTCGGCAGGTTATCGGCCGCGGGCTCCAGGCGCCAAATGGGCGCGGCAAAAAAGGAGACCGGGGCGGCGGACAGTCCGGCGGCGGACAGGTCGAGGCGGAGAGCGGCGAGTTCGGTGGCGGGGGTTTGTTGTCGCAGTTGCAGCAGCATGAGAATCTCCGAACAAATAAAAGGCCCGCTGAAGCTGGCGGCTTCAGCGGGCCCAGTGAATCGTTCGCCTTGGTACCTAGGCTACCACACACCCCTCCCGCCGCTACGGTAATACCAAAATCGCGGACTGAGTTGGGCGGTCATGAAAGGGCAGTGTAGCATGGCGAGGCGGCCCGGCAAGCGAAATCCTGGGGCGCGGCGGCTCAAATAAGGGACAGGTATACGCAATGGAAACGGGACGGCTGGGCAATGGTCGGGAAGTGATGTGGCTGAGAAACGGGCAGTTAGCGGTGGCGGTGGCGCCGGGAGGCGGACACATCGCGGCGGTCCAGGCGGCGGGGCCGCAGGCGGTGAATCCACTGTGGACGCCGCCCTGGCCGTCGCATGAGCCGGAAGCCGTGACGGAGGCGATGGTGGCGGGCGAATATGGCGGCGCGCCTGAAGGGCGAACGCTGGCCAGCATCTTGGGACATAACTTGGCGTTGGATTTGTTCGGCACGCCGTCGGCGGAAGAGACGGCGGCGGGGGTTCTGACGCACGGGTTTTTCGGGGCGCAGCGCTGGGAGTGGGCGGCGGAAGCCGGCGGGGCCATGGTGGGCCGGTGCACGGCGGCGCGGTCGGAGATGGCGGTGGAACGGCGGATTCGGCTGGAGGGCGGGTTGGCGTGGGTCGAGGAAACGGTGACGAATTTGGGGATTTGGGACCGGCCCATCGCTTGGCAGCAGCACGTCACGCTGGGGCCGCCTTGGCTGGAGGATGGGGAGTTTTGGCTGGCGGTGAACGCCGAGCGTGGACAAGCGTTTCCTCGGCCGCTCGGCAGGGGATCGCGGTTGATTCCTGCTGGCGAGGGACGATGGCCAACGATGCCGGCGGAACAGGGAGCACCGGTGGATTACCGGCAACTGCCCGCCGCGCCGGCGAGCGAGTTCGCGGCGTTTCGCATAGCGCCGGAGGCGGAGTGGGGATATTTTCTCGCGGGCAATCGCCGGCTCGGACAAACGCTGATGTACGTGTGGCCGCGGGCGATGTTTCCTTGGCTGGGGATTTGGGATGAGCGGGAAGCGCGGGAAACGGCGCCATGGAATCGGCGGACTTGGACGCGGGGGCTGGAGTTTGGGGCCAGTCCGTTCCCGTCGAGCCGGCGAAACCTGCTGCGGCAGCCGAAGTTGTGGGGCACGCCGACGCATGCCTGGCTGCCGGCGCGGGGACGGCTGAGCACGCGGTATGCGCTGGGGCTGTTCGGCGACGGGGGCGAGGCGGACAGCGAGTTGCGGTGGGATGACGGACGGGTGGAAATGTGGGCCGGTGGCCGGCGGCGGGCGGAACTGCCATGGCGGAGGTAGCGCCGGGGCGGGGCGATCGGCGCACGCGCCTACCCCCGGCTAGCGGGGATAGGGATGGCGGTTGAGAAGGGCAAGGGCGCGGTAGAGCTGCTCGAGGAGCATGGCGCGGGCGAGTTCGTGGGAAAAGGTCAAGGGGGAAAGGGAAAGGCTGGCCTGGGCGGCAGTGCGCAGATCGGAGGAGAAGCCGTCGGGGCCGCCGATTGCGAGAGCGAGCTCGCGGCCGTCTTGGGCGAAGGCGCGGTCGAGATAGGCGGCGAACTGCGGGGAGTCGAGGCGGCGGCCGGCGGGATCAAGCACAACGAGGCGGGCGCGATGCTGGGCGACGCGGCGGAGCAATTCGGCTTCGGCGGCGTTGCCGCCGCCGCGGGTGGGAATTTCCTCAGCGGCGATTTGGGCGAAGCGGGAGATGCGCTTGAGGTACTCAGCGGTCCAGAGCGCGACGGCGGGGTCCTTGGTTTTACCGATCCAGAAAATGCGCAGGCGCATGGAGAGTAGGCCGCGGCCGAGTGCGCCCGCGACAGGGGCGTCGCCTATTCCATGCTAAAGGGCGGGAGGGCAGAAGGGGGACGGGAGACTGGCGATGGGCGGGCGCGATGATTGGTGAAAATAGCGGCGGCACTGACGGCGCCGTAAAACGTTGCCCGCCAGCGGGGCGTCCATGGGTGGGGCGCGGGGGTTGCGGTGGCGCGGCCCCCGCGAACCCCGCTAATAGGCCTTGGCGAAGTAGGCGCGCTCGGCGGCGGGCTGGCCGCATTTGACGCAGCGGCCGGCGGGGCCCTTTTCTTGCTCCAGGGGGATGCAGCGGAGCGTGGCTTTGGTTTCGGCCTTGATTTCGGCTTCGCAGGCGGCGTCGCCGCACCAGGGTACGAGGGCGAAGCCGGCTTCGACGGCTTGGCGGAACTCGGCGTAGTCCTTGGGCTCGGCGGTACGGCGGCGGCGCTCGGCCAAGGCGCGGTCCAAGAGGGACTGCTGAATTTCACCGAGGCGAGCGGTGACGGCGGCGGCGAGCCCGGCCTGGGGAACGGAGGATTTGCCTTCCTTCCCGGGACGGTCGCGGCGGGCCAGGACGACCGCGTTTTGGGCGACATCCTTGGGGCCGAGCTCAATGCGGAGGGGAACGCCGCGCATCTCCCAATCATTGAACTTGAAGCCGGGGCTGACGTTATCGCGGTCGTCGAGCTTGACGCGGACCCCGGCGGCGGCGAGTTCGGCGCGGAGGCGGCGGGCGGCTTCAAGGACGGCGGCTTTTTCGGCGTCGTTCTTGAAGATGGGGCAGAGGACGACTTGGTGGGGAGCGAGGCGGGGCGGGAGGATGAGGCCCTGGTCATCGCCGTGGACCATGATGATGGCCCCGACGAAGCGCGTGGACAGACCCCAGGAAGTGGTCCAGCAGAATTGCAGCTCACCGGCGGGATCGAGGTAGCGAATCTCGAAGGCTTTCGCGAAATTTTGGCCGAGATTGTGGGAGGTGCCGGCCTGAAGGGCCTTGCCGTCGCCCATCATGGCCTCGATGGAGAAGGTGTCGTTGGCGCCGGCGAAGCGCTCGGCGGCGGATTTGCGGCCGGGGATGACGGGGATGGCGGCTTCATTGACGGCGAAATCGGTGTAGACGTCGAGCATCTGGCGGGTTTCGGCTTCGGCCTCGGCGAGCGTGGCGTGGGCGGTGTGGCCCTCCTGCCAATAGAACTCCAGGGTGCGGAGGAAGAGTTTGGTGCGCAGCTCCCAGCGGACGACGCTGTTCCAAAGGTTGATGAGGATGGGCAGATCGCGATAGGAGCGGATCCACTTGGCGTAGGCGTGGCCGATGATGGTTTCCGAGGTGGGACGGACGACCAGCGGCTCCTCGAGCTTTTCGCCGCCGCCGTGGGTGACGACGGCCAGTTCGGGGGAAAACCCTGCGACATGGGATTTTTCCTTCTCGATGAAGCTGCGGGGGATGAGCATCGGGAAGGCGGCGTTGACGTGGCCGGTGGCCTTGAAGCGCGAGTCGAGGGCGGCGGTGATGTTCTCCCACAGGGCCCAGCCGTAGGGGCGGACGATCATGCAGCCGCGGACGGGGGCATAGTCAGCCAATTCGGCGCGCAAAACGAGCTGGTTGTACCACTCGGAGAAATCTTCGGAACGGGTCGGCAGTTTCGGTTCGGCCACGATTTACGCTATCACGGCTGCCACCGAAGATCGGGCGACACGGCGCGGAGCGGAGGCGCGGGGCGGGCCCCCGACCGCGGACGGATCCCTCATACGGATGACTACCCGTATTGCAGGATCTGTTGCCGGACGGCGGGATGGTAAAATACAGCATCTCCACTCATGCAAGTCCGCGTTTATGTCGCGCTAAAGAAAACGGTGCTGGATCCGCAGGGACAGGCCATTCAGGCGGCGCTGGCGCGCCAAGGCCACGCGGTGGAAGCGGTGCGGCAGGGGAAGTTCTTCGAGCTGGAGTTGGCGGCGGAGACGGCGGAGGCGGCGCGGCGGGAGGCGGAGACGATCGCCCGGGACGTGCTGAGCAATCCGGTGATCGAGGAGTTCCAGGTGGTGCTGCCCGAAGCGGGAAGCCAGTAGCATGACGCCGCGGAGCGGCGGGAGGTAGCGGTATGTGCGGCATTGTCGGATATGTCGGCGCGAAGCCGGTGGTGCCGGTAGTGCTGGACGGGCTGAAGCGGCTGGAGTACCGGGGGTACGACTCGGCGGGAATTGCGGTGGTGCCGGCGGCGGTGAACGGCGACGCTCCAAAGTTGGAAATCCGGCGGGCAAGCGGGAAGCTGCGCAATCTGGAAGAGGCGATCCGGCTGCGGCCGCTGACCGGCAGCTACGGGATCGGGCACACGCGCTGGGCGACGCACGGACGCCCCACGGAAGAAAACGCGCATCCGCATCGGGACTGCCACGACGAGATCGTGGTGGTGCACAACGGGATCATCGAAAACTATCTGACGCTCAAGCGGCGGCTGGCGGCGGAGGGGCACCAGTTCCGGACGGAGACGGACACGGAGGTGATCGCACACCTGATCGAGAGCTATTCGCGGCCCGGGCAGCCGTTGGAAGAAGCGGTGCGGCGGGCGGTGGGCGAACTGACGGGGGTATACGCGCTGGCGATCGTTTCGGTGAAGGATCCGGAAAAGATCGTGGCGGTGCGCAATGGGCCGCCGGCGGTGATCGGGCTGGGCGACGACGAATATTTCGTGGCCAGCGACGTGCCGGCCATCCTGCACCACACGCGGGACGTGTTCTTCTTGGCGGACGGGGACTTGGCGGTGATCACGCGCGGCGGGGTGCAGCTAATGGACTTCGCCGGGCGGCCGGTAAACCGGGCGGTGACGCGGGTGACCTGGGACCCGATTCTGGCGGAAAAGGGCGGCTTTCAGCATTTCATGCTGAAGGAGATCTACGAGCAGCCGCGGGCGGTGCGGGACACGCTGCTGGGACGGCTGTCGCTGGACCGGGGCGAGGCGTTCCTGGACGAGATGGAGATCGGCGAGGAGGAATTCCGGCGCTTCTCTAGCCTGCGGATCGTGGCCTGCGGGACGAGCTGGCACGCGGCGCTGGCCGGCAAGTTCATGATCGAGCGGCTGGCGCGGGTGCCGGTGGAGGTGGATTACGGCAGCGAATTCCGCTACCGCGACCCGCTGGTGGGGCCGGAACAGCTGGTGGTGCTGATTTCGCAGTCGGGGGAGACGGCGGACACGATCGCGGCGCTGCGGCAGGCGCGGGAGCAGGGGGCGAAGACGCTGGCGATCTGCAACGTGGTAGGCGGAATGCTGGCGCGCGAGGCGCACGGCACGCTGTATACGCACGCCGGGCCGGAGATCGGCGTGGCCTCGACCAAGGCGTTCACGGCGCAGCTGGCGGCGCTGCTGGTGCTGGCGCTGTATTTGGGACGGACGCGAGGCGCGCTGGCAGCGGGCGCGGCGACGGAGCTGATGGAGGAATTGGAGCGGCTGCCAGGGAAGCTGGAGGCGATTCTGCACCCGGCGGCGGGACGGGGCGGAGCCAGCGAAGAGGATTACAGCGGGCTGGCGCGGCGGTTCCACCGCTGCCGGGATTTCCTGTACCTGGGCCGGGGCATTCATTATCCCATCGCGCTGGAGGGAGCGCTGAAGCTGAAGGAGATCTCCTACATCCATGCCGAGGGATACCCGGCGGGGGAGATGAAGCACGGGCCCAACGCGCTGATTGACGAGAACCTCCCGGTGGTGGTGCTGGCGACGCGGGATCCGGACGACGCGGGATCGGTGACGCGATACGAGAAGACGCTGAGCAATTTGCGCGAGGTGAAGGCGCGGGACGGGCAGGTGATCGCGATCGTGAACCAGGGCGACACGGAGGCGCGGGCGGCGGCCGACCACGCCATCGAGATTCCTTCGGCGCCGGAACTGCTTTTGCCGATTTTAGAGGCGGTGCCGCTGCAACTGCTGGCGTATCACATCGGGGTGCGGCGGGGCTGCGACGTGGACCAGCCGCGGAACCTGGCGAAGTCGGTGACGGTCGAATAGTCGGCGCCGGGGCGGCTGGCGCCGACCCGCGCACGAGCCAACGCCCACTCCACGCGAACGCCGGCAACCAGGACGGGGTTCCTACATCCTCCGGCGCAGCGCGAAAGACGACAGCGGCGGTCCTGCCGCGGCGTGGAGCGAGGCGGCGCTGCTTATTGGGGCCCGGGGACGAAGCCCGGGGGATGATTGGAGCCGGGGCCGAAGAAGAACTGCTCCAGTTGCTCATTCAGAAACTTCTGGGCGTCGGGCTGCCAGGGAGCGAGGCGATATTCATTCATCAGCATCTTGGCGTGCTCGCGCCACAGGTTCCAGCCCTCGGCGGAGACGTTTTCATAGATGCGCTGGCCCAGCTCGCCGGGCCAGGGCGGGGATTCAAGGCCGGGGAGTTCCTTGCCCAACTTCACGCAATGCACCATTCGCGGCATAGGAATAGGATAACGGGCGGAGAGCCCGGCTAGGCGGGCGCGGGGACGTAGAGGCGAACCAGACCCAGCCGCTCCAGACGCTGGAAATCGGCGTCCAGGGACCAGACC
This sequence comes from Acidobacteriota bacterium, assembly GCA_027315185.1. GTDB lineage: Bacteria > Acidobacteriota > Terriglobia > Terriglobales > SCQP01 > JAKAUF01. The sequence goes on along the minus strand of DAHUYO010000064.1, from coordinate 5,228 downwards.
GCGGCGTCGTGGTCCGCGGCGAGCGCGGCGATGAGCAAGTCGGCGAAGCCGAAGCGCTGGCCGGCGGCGCGGATTGGGATGAGCCAGTCCTCGACGCGGCGCCAAGTGGCCGGGGTTGGCGCGGCGAGCGGGAGAAATGAGAGCAGGTCCTGAAGGCGGACGGCTTGCTCGCCGCGAGCACCCGCCAGCAGTTCCAGACGCACGGGAATCGGGAGGAGGATCCGCCGCGCGTCCAACAGCGGCTCCAGGCCGCGGGCCTGCGGGCTGCGGCGGTTGCGAAAGGCCGCGATCCAGACCGAGGTGTCGGCGCAGATCACTGCGGGCGCCGGCGGGATTTGCCGAGGTCCATGTCCAGCTTGGTGCCCCCGAACATGGACTTGAGGTCCTCGATCTTTTGTCGCCGGACCAGTTCCCTCAGCGCCAGTACGATCGTGTCGGTCTTGGACTTGAAGCCGAGCAACTCCCGCGCCTCGGTCAGCAGGTCCTCCGGAATGTCGAGCGTGGTGCGCATATCGTTAAGCACATTGTATATGCTTTACGATGCATGAGTTCGCCGCCCAAGTATGCGGTTCGGGGGCGGGCCGCATTGCCGATGTTTCCAGCCTTCCCCCGCCTGCATCGCACCCGGGGCAAAAGGCGCAACCCCTGCGAAACGCAGGGCGCCCTGGCCCGGGATTCCGACACTGCGCGGTGCGCACTTTGCGCCGCCGGAATTTTGCCGACGCGGCGGAGCGGCGGGGTGCCTGCTCCAGGGGCGCGGCGGGGCCGCACGCGCATTGGGGCTAGATGTCGAGGTTTTTGACGTCGAGGGCGTTGTCGAGGATGAACTTGCGGCGGCTTTCGACGTCTTCGCCCATCAGGGTCGTGAACATGTCCTCGGCGTTGGGCAGATCGTCGAGATGGACCTTGAGCAGGGTGCGGCGCTCGGGATCCATGGTGGTTTCCCAGAGTTGGTCGGCGCGCATCTCGCCCAGGCCCTTGTAACGCTGGACGTTGAACAGCTTTTTGCCCTCGTTGAGGATGAAGTCCAGCAGCTCGCGGCCGTCGTTCTTGGTGACCATGGCATTGGCATCTCCGTCGGAAACCAAGAAGGGCGGCTGGTTGAACTCGCGGATGGCCTTGTACTTGGCGACGGCCTGGCGGAACTCCGGCGAGGCGGCCAGCTCCCAGTTGACGCAGCGGGCGGCGTGGTTGTGGTCCTGGAAGCGCAGCTCCCAAAGGTTGTGCTCCTCGTCGCGGCCGGCGGCGAGCGCGTTCACGTTGGGCAACGGTTTGAGCCGGGCGGCGAGCGCCTTGACACCGGCTTCGGCCTCGAAGTCAGTTTTCTTCTCCAAGCCGGAAGCGATGACGGCGGCGGTGACGGCGGCGTCGCGGAAGCGCTTGTCCACCTTGTCGAAGAACGGGTAGTACTCGCTGAGGCTAACCAGGAAGCGGGTCAGGGCGGCGCCCTCGAGCACGGCCGCGCCTTCGCCGTAGCGGACGACGCGGTCCTCGGTGATGCGCTTCATCATCACGCGGACGAACTCCTTGTCGTCCTTGATGTACTGCTCGGACTTGCCCTTCTTCAGCTTATAGAGCGGCGGCTGGGCGATGTAGATGTTGCCGCGGCGGATCAACTCCTGCATGTGGCGGAAGAAGAATGTGAGCAGGAGGGTGCGGATGTGGCTGCCGTCCACGTCGGCGTCGGTCATGAGGATGACCTTGGCGTAGCGGAGCTTGGCGTAGTCCAGGTCCTCGGCGGATTTGCCGATGCCGGTGCCCATGGCCGTGATGAGGGCCCGGATCTCCTCATGGCCTAGCATCTTGTCGTAGCGGGCTTTTTCCACGTTGAGGATTTTGCCCTTGAGGGGGAGGATGGCCTGAAAGCGGCGGTCGCGGCCCTGCTTGGCGGTGCCGCCGGCGCTTTCGCCCTCGACAATGAACAGCTCGCAGCGCTCGGGGTCGCGCTCGGAGCAGTCGGCGAGCTTGCCGGGTAAGCCGCCGGAATCCAGCGCGCCCTTGCGGCGAGTGAGGTCACGGGCCTTGCGCGCGGCCTCGCGGGCGCGGGCGGCCTCGATGGCCTTGGCGATGATGCGCTTGGCGACGGGGGGATTGTGGTCCAGGTATTCGCCGAGCTTCTCGTTGATGAAGGCCTCGACCAGGCCCTTGATGTCGGAGTTGAGCTTGCCCTTGGTCTGGCCCTCGAACTGGGGCTGGGGCAGCTTGACGCTGACCACCGCGGTGAGGCCCTCGCGGACGTCGTCGCCGCTGAGGTTCTCCTTCAGATCCTTGAACAGCCCCATCTGCTGGCCAACGCTGTTGATGGTGCGGGTGAGGGCGGAGCGGAATCCGGAGAGGTGGGTGCCGCCGTCCACCGTATTGATGTTATTGGCGAAGCTGAAGACGATTTCCGAGTAGGTGTCGTTGTACTGGACGGCAATCTCCATGCGCAGCTCGCCGCCGGCGATTTCGCGCACGCCTTCCATGGAGATGGGCTTGTCGTGCAGCACCTGCTTGTTGCGGTTGAGGTGGCGGACGAACTCGGCGATGCCGCCCTGGTACTGGAACTCCTGCTTTCTGTCGGTGCGCTCATCGGTGAGCGTGATCAGCAAGCCCTGATTGAGGAAGGACAGCTCGCGCAGGCGGTTGGCCAGGGTGTCGAAGTTGTACTCGGTGGCCTGGAAGATGGTGGCGTCGGGATGGAAGGTGATCTTGGTGCCGCGCTTGCTGGTTTTGCCGCCCTTTTGCAGCGGGCCCTGCACCTCGCCGCGGGAGAACGACTGCATCCAGGTGAAGCCCTCGCGCCAAATCTCCAGGTCCAGGCTGTCGCTGAGGGCGTTGACGCAGCTGACGCCGACGCCGTGCAAGCCGCCGGAGACCTTGTAACTGGAGGAATCGAACTTGCCGCCGGCGTGGAGCTTGGTCATGACCACTTCGGCGGCACTCTTTTGTTCGCCGTCGAGGTCCATGGTGTCCACGGGGATGCCGCGGCCGTCGTCCACGACGGTGATGGAGTTGTCGGTGTGGATGGTGACGTCCACGCGCTTCGCGAAACCTGCCAGCGCCTCATCCACGGAGTTATCCACCACTTCGTAGACCAGGTGGTGCAAGCCCATCTCGCCGGTGGAACCGATGTACATCGCTGGCCGCTTGCGCACCGCTTCCATCCCGCCCAGGACCTTAATGGAACTAGCGGAGTAGGCGTCGTCGCCAAGTTCTTCGAGTTGGGTGGGTTTGGGCCGGGCTTCGGTTTTTGCGCTCACGCAGAATGTCCCTCGCTGCTGTAAGAGAGATCCCCGCCGGAGCGAAAGAAGAGAGTGGAAGGAGGGGAAAAACGGCTTCCGGCGAAGGGCTCCTGTCCCTATTAGAATAGCATGGACAGGGCCGGTTCCGGCGGCGGGTCGATAGCAATAACCGGTTTACTTTTCAGCGTCTTGCGCGGGAGGAACCGCAGCAGAACCACGCCCGGGACGGGCCCCGGCCGCGCCGTTCGCGGGGCGTCGCGCTTACCGGCCCAGGATGGCGGCGGCCAAGGGTCAGATGCGCATGGGCATGACGACGTAGCGGTAGCGGTATTCCTCGCCGTCCTTGGGCTGAAGCTCGCCGGCGGATTGCTCATCCTTCAGGCGCAGGACGACTTCCTCGCTCTGCGCGGCCTGCAAAAACTCCAGCAGGTATTGCGAGTTGAAGCCAATGACCATGGGCTCGCCCTGGTAGGGCGCCTCCAACTCCTCATCCGATTCTCCGCTTTCGCTCGACGAGGAGGTCAGGACGATCTTGTCCGGCTCCAAGCGCAGGCGGATGGCGTGCGAGCGCTCATCGGCGAACTGCGCGACGCGGCGGATGGCGGCGCCCACTTCCTCCGAGCGGATGCTGACCGCGCGCTGATTTTCCTTGGGCAGGACCGCTTCATAGTTGGGGAACTGGCCGGTGAGTTGGCGGGCGCTGAGCACGCGCGGCTGGCCCTCGGGGCCGGGAATGCGGAAAAACAAATGGGTTTCATCCCGGCCAAACTCGGCCGAGGCGCCCTCCGGCGCGGCCTCCAACATCTCCTGCAACTCGACCATGGCTTTTTTCGGCACCAGGTTGCGGCTCTCCGCGTCGGCGCCCGGGATGGCGACATGGTTGTTCTCGACATGGGCCAGGCGATGGCCGTCGGTGGCCACCAGCGTTAAGCCATCGGGGCGCAGGACGACCAAGGCGCCGTTCAGGGTGTAGCGGCTTTCTTCGTTGGAGATGGCGAAGATGGTGCGGCGAATCATCTGGCGCAGGGGAGCGACGGGGATCTGGGCGACGCGGCCGGCGGGAAAGGCCGGCAGGGCAGGATAATTTTCCTTGGCCATGCCCACCATGCGCGTATTGGCGCGGCCGCAGCGAATCTGCACCCAATGGTTCTCCATCAGCTTCAGGGTGATGTCGGCGTCCGGGAGTAGGCGAACGTAATCCAGCAGCTTGCGGGCGGGAATGGCGCAGCCGCCGCTCTTCTTGACCTTGGCGGGACAACTGGTTTCAATCGCCAGATCCAGATCGGTCGCGACCAGGCGCAGGCGGTTCTCGCCGGACGACTCGGCGAGGATGTTGGACAGAATCGGAATGGTCGTCTTGCGTTCCACCACGCCCTGCATCAGCAGCAACTCGCGGAGCAGATCAAATTTTCGAACAGTGATTTCCATGGCGCGTCGTCTCCCTGCGGCAGGCGCGGCGGACAGGGCGCCGCCGACTCATTCTACCTGGGTGCGTGTAAAGAGAATAGCTCGTATCCGCCGTCGCCGGTGCGGAAATGCGGAAAACGCCGGGAGGGCGCGGCGGACCCTGCCAAGGCGGAGGTATTGCCGGTGGAAAACGCCAGGGGGATGGCGGAGCGGCGAGCAAAAGCGTTGGAAAGGGGACGAGTTTGCACGGGCATGCACAGGCCGGCGCCGCGATTTCCACCCCTCGGTGTGGAAAGCACGGAAGGCGACGGGATCTGCGCCGCCGGTAGAGCGGCGGTCGCATGAACAGGTGGCCTGGTCCGGCCGCATAAGGGCGAAACACGGCCGGGACGAGGCTCCACTTCACGCCGCAGTCGCCGCGGCGATGGGTGGGCGGGCTAGAGCTGGGCCAAGGTTTCGGCCATCAGGCGCCGGACATGGGGGATGGGGGCGCCGGGGCCGTCGTACTCCAAGGAATAATGGCCGCGGAAATGCGCCGCCTTCATGACCGCCATGGAAGCGGGGAAGTTGTCGCGGTAATAATGGCCGCCGAAGCCG